>JALNYR010000006.1:28717-35957 GCA_023229725.1 Dehalococcoidia bacterium
ACCCTCGCCCACGGCGACCAGCACCGGATACCCCGCCCGTGTGCGCGCCTCCAGCCACGCGTGCCTGTCCTCCAGCGTGCTGGGCGCGGTCGAGTACACGGCGGTCGAGTTGGCGATGACCTCGTTGTAGATGTCGAGAATCGCCGGAAGGTCTTCGGCCGTTGCCTGCCTGATTGCGATGCTGCTCATCCTTCACCTCCCCGCCCTTTACACGTGCGCGTCCGGATTCTCCTGGTTGGGTCCGCCGTCCTGGATGATGATTCGACCCGTCGACGCGGCATAGCGGTGCTTCGCCAGCGCCTGGTACTCGGGGTCAGCCAGCCATTACTCGATGTGCTTCCTCGACGGGAACTCCATGATGACCATCCGCTGCGTGAACTGCTCGCCCTCGAGCGTGACAACCGGCTCGCCGCGCGTCAGGAAGCGGCCGCCGTGGCGCTTCACCGTGGGTGGGGTGCCTGACGTGTACTTGCGGTAGGTCTCCGGGTCATGAATGCTCATGGTTGAGATAAGGTACGTGCTCATCTGCGCCTCTCCTTCCGTGAGCGCGCAGGGTATCACGTCCATGTTGCCTTTCGCAGCGGCCTCATCGCGCCGCCTCGCCCGCGGCTGACTCCACTCCGCTGTGGTATCCTCGAACTCGGCCCCGAGGGCACTCCCGGGGCGAGCATGACGAATGGAGCGACGCAGGCAGTCGAGCTTCCCACCCCGGCACGCCGGGCTGTGCCTCGTGCTGCTCGCCATCATCGGCATGCTTGCCCTGACCGGCTGCACCCTGACGGTAACTTTCCCGGCCTCTCCCGCAACTACTCCTCCGCCTGATGCCACCGTCCCACCCACCACCACCTTCCCCACCACTCCAACTGGCCCGACGATTCCGATCCCTCCTCCGGCCACTTCCTCCCCCTTCCAGACGACCGCGCCGGTGCTGTCGTACCCGCATCCCGCGCAGAACGCGTGCGGCTTCGACCTCTACGCTGTCGAGCTACAGGTCCACGACCTCGTCAATGACGAGCGCCAGCGCGCCGGACTGACGCCGCTCGACTGGAGCGAAGAGCTTGCCGACATCGCGCGGGGCCACAGCCAGGACATGGCCGCGCGCGGCTACTTCGCCCATGCCAGCCCCGAGGGAAACAACGCCGAGGACCGCTACGCCGAGGCAGGCTTCTTCGCGCCCCACGCGTGGGCGGAGAATCTCTTCTACACCTCCATCCCCACCCCCGGCTACTTCACCCAGGATGAGTTGGCCCCCATGGCCGTCGAGGAATGGATGAACAGCCCCGGCCACCGCGCCAACCTCCTCAGGCAGGACTTCCAGCTCGAAGGCATCGGCATCGGCATGGCAGCCGACATGGGCCTCTACTTCACCCAGAACTACGCCGGGTAGCCGCCGGCCGGCGGTATCCGCGTAGGGGCGAGGCATGCCTCGCCCGCCATCCCGTTGCCGGAAACCCACCGCTGTCACCACCACCCATCCGAGATTCCACGGTAGGGGCACGCTGCTGCGTGCCCGCGGTCGTTCACCACAACCGTGCGTCCCTCCGCAACGGGCGGGATATGTCCCGCCCTGCACGGGCACGTGCAACGTGCCCCTACGCCGGACCAACCATCAGTCCCCACTGCGGGCGGACGCAGAGGTCCGCCCCTACATCTGGACCAGCCCCTTGCTCCCTCCACTGGGCAGGCATGGGAGCCTGCCGCTACAGGACTGGCACTCCCCCCTCGGAACGGACACCAGCGCCCCTCAGTCTGCGAGGAGCGTTCCCAGCTTGAGAAGCACGTCGGTGACCGTCTCCTTCGGAAGCGCACACACCGGGTCCGCCTCCCGGACGCGCCAGTCGAGGCTCTTCACCTGGTCGCACAGTACCGCTCCGGCCAGCGGCAGTCCCACGGGCAACACGACCTCGAACGGGTACCCCTTCACCTGGCTCGTGATGGGACAGAGGAGCGCGAGGCCGGCTTTCGCGTTGTAGCTGCCGGGAGACACCACGAGAGCGGGCCGACGGCCCGCTTGTTCATGTCCTGCCTGCGGATTCAGGCTTATCCGGACCACATCGCCGCGCTGCGGAACGTACGTCCCGCCGCCTACCATGCTTCCCTGCCCACAGCCGAGCCGGTATCCACCTCGCGGTGCACGTTCGCCGTGGTCATCTCCGCCAGGAGTCCGTCAAGCGTGTACTTCGGCTCAACCGCGGGCGTAATCACGATGCTCCCGTCCTGCAGCGTGACGTCAACAGGCGTCTCCCTCACCAGACCCGCCTCAACGGCCATCGCTCTCGGCAGTCGCAGCGCAAGGCTGTTGCCCCACTTCTGAACGCGTGTTCTCATCCTGAACCTCCGGTGATGTATCTACATTGAAGATACATCACCCGGGTCTGGCGGGGCAAGCCCCGGTCAGGAAACGCCTAGACGGCTTCCCGGTCTATTCCGTCCATGTCCCGGCGAGGACCTTATTGCCGCCCACCCAGGAAACGCGCCAGCGGGCGCTTCGCCACTTCGGTGATGACCAGATATGCCGCCGCCAGCGCCACGATGATGCCCAGGTGCGCCGGCGTCGGCATGCTGAACTCGAAGAGTGCGGCGGTCGCTGGAATCATCGGCAGCGCGAGCGTCACCACAAACGCCCCCGCCGAGAGCAGCACCACCACCGGCGCCGGCCAGCCGGCCTTCTCGACCGGCAGCATCGAACGGATGGACACCAGCAACAGCAGCTCGGTGATGACGCTGGCGATGAACCAGTTGGTCTGCAGCACCTCCGGCGAGATGCGATAGAAGAGCCCGAAGTACAGGAAATCGAAGACGGAGCTGACCAGCCCCAGCGTGACGAAGATTATGTACAGCGCCCGGAAGTCGTATTTCTGCGGCCGCGCCACCTCCTGGTCCGAGACGCGGTCAAAGGCGATGGCCATCATCGGGAAGTCCGAGAGCAGGTTCAGCAGCAGCAACTGCTTCGGCAGCATCGGCAGGAAGCTGATGAAGAGCGACCCCACCGCCACGGCATAGAAGTTGCCGAAGTTGGACACGAGCGTGGCGCGGATGTACTTCAGCGTGTTGGCGTGCGTCTCCCGACCCAGCCGGATGCCGTCGACGATGACCCGCAGGTCGTTCTTCAACAGCACGATATCGGCCGTCTCGCGCGCCACGTCCGCCGCCGACTGCACCACCATCGAGACGTGCGCGGCCTTCAGCGCCGGCGCATCGTTGATGCCCTCGCCGAGGAAGCCAACCGTGTACTGCTCCTTGAGGAGACTCACCAGCTCCAGCTTCTGTTCCGGCTTCGTCCGGGCGAAAACGCGGATGCGCCCCACCCGGTCGTGCTGCTCGTATGCGGGCAGCGCCAGGAACGTCGTCGCTTCGATGACCTCACTGCTGTCGCTCACCAGCCCGGCTTCCCGCCCGACAGCCTCAGCCACCATCAGGGCATCCCCGGTAATAATCGTCACGGCCACGTTCAGACGCTTTGCCGCCTCAACCGTCGAAGCCGTGGTGGCCTTGAGCGAGTCCACAAACGATACGAAGCCTCCGAATCGCGCGCCGCCGCCGTCGTCGTAGCTCACACCGAGCACCCGCCGGCCCCGCCGCTCCTCATCGAGGAGCCAGGCTCCGACCCGCTCGCGGCTGACCAGTCGCTGCTCAAGGAAGTACTCCGGGCTGCCCCGGCGTATGTGCAACTGCAGGCCGTCATCCCGGCGCACGATTGCCCCGTTGCTGCGCAGCGCCGGTTCGAACGCCTCCTCTTCCACGAGCTTGAAGGCGCCTGCCTCGGCTCGCTGCCCGGGCGAAAGCGCTTCGTCGGTCGCGCGGTCGAACGGTTCCGGGATGCGCTGCGCCACGTGCTGCGCCGCCAGACGCGCCAGCACCAGCGGGTGGAAGCGCGACTCCGGAATCAGGTAGTCGTTCGAGTACACCAGGTGGTTCTCGGTGATGGTCCCGGTCTTGTCGGTGCAGAGCAGGTTCACCGAGCCGAGGTCCTGCACCGAGGAGAGCCGCTTCACGATGACATCTCTCTTCGCGAACTGGAGCGCGCCGCGCGACAGGGAGAACGTCAGGACGAGCGGCAGCGCCTCGGGAATCACCGAGACCGCCAGCGCGATTGCGAAGATGAGCAGGCCCGGGATATCGGTGTTCCGGCCATCAATCATGATGTTCGCCAGGATGACGAACAGCAGCGTGACGAGCGTGGTCCGCAGGATGAAGGTGCTGATGCGGCCGACGCCCTTCGTCAACTCGCTCTCCGACTGCACCGACGAGGCGGTCTTCGCTATCGCGGCCAGTCGTGTGTGCACGCCTGTGGCGGTGACTTCCGCCAGCGCGTTGCCGCGCACGATGGAGACGCCCTGCAGCAGGCGGTGCTCCTCAGCTACCTCCTGCTCCGCAGCCGCCGTAGCCTGCTTGGCCACCGGTATGCTCTCGCCGGTGAACGTGGTCTCATCGACGAGCAGCTCGCGCGCCTGGCGCACGACCGCGTCCGCCGGAACGATGTCGCCGGATTCCAGCTTCAGGATATCGCCGGGGACGAGCCCGTCGGTGGGCACTTCCTGCTCTTTGCCGTCGCGCCGAACGGTCGTCGTGCGCACCAGGTATGACTTGAGCTTGTCCGCCGCGGCGTTCGACTTGTGCTCCTGGAAGATGTTGAGCGCAGCCCCCAGGAAGACGAACAGCAGGATGAACGCGCCATCGATGGTGTCACCGAGCGCGAATGTCACGCCGGCCGCGACCAGCAGGATGAGGTTGAAGACACCCTTGAACTGCCGCGCAATCAGCCTCAGCAGGCGGTACCGCGGTGTGGGCAGGGCATTGGGGCCATATTCGGCCAGACGCTTCGCCGCTTCGCTTGAGGAAAGTCCATTCAGTTCATTCATTGCAGTTTCACGGGTTACTGTACTACTTCCGTCTGCAGGGGAGAACAGCTCATCCGTCCATCCGGGATATTCCGTCCATCCGCATCAGGATGTAGGGGCGGACCTCCGCGTCCGCCCGCGCTGGGGACGGTTGGTCAGGCGTAGGGGCACGTTGCACGTGCCCGCCATCCGGTCTCCGCACCTCCGTCTCCGCCACGACCACTGAATCGCATCTCTCCTGCAGGGGAGGGTCTCAGACCCTCCCGCCATCCGGTCATACCACGCCCACCGTCGCTGCTGATACTCAACCATCCCGTCTTCCGCAGGGGCCGTTCGTGAACGGCCCGGCCGTCGACTGGAATCACGGATGAACCCGCCACACAGCATTCTGGTGCAGGGGCACTGCTGCGGCCTCCGGAAAATGCGGTGGCCGGCCGGCGGCGGGGTGGCATGCCCCGGAGCCTGCCCCGGCAATCCAATCCGTGTATCATTTGCGGACTTTCCACGGGCAGCTCGAGCCGCAGAACACAAGTCAGAACCTGAGGAGGACCAGAGTGGAATTCAACATCGCGGTATTGCCGGGTGACTACATCGGCCCGGAGGTCGTCGCGGAAGGCGTCAAGGTCGTCGATGCCGTCGCAAAACGGTATGGCCACCGCTTCAACTGGCAGTACGACGTCATCGGCGGCGCCTCCATCGACAAGTATGGTGTGCCGTTGAGGCAGGAGGCCATCGACCTCTGCCGCAAGTGCGACGCCGTTCTCTTCGGCGCCGCCGGCGGCCCGAAGTGGGATCGGCCGGGGAAGAGGAACCCCTCCGACACGGCTCTCCCGAAGCTCAGGCGGGCGCTCGACCTCTACGCCAACCTGCGCGTGTTCAAGCCCTCCCCCGCCCTCGCGAACGCGTCGACCGTGAAGCCCGAGGTCGTCAGGAGCGTCGACTTCATCATGGTGCGGGAGCTGACGGGAGGCATCTACTTCGGGGAACCTCGGGCCATCATCGAGGACGCTCCCGGAGGCAGGAGAGCCGTCAACACGATGACCTACACCGAGGCCGAGACGGAGCGCCTCCTGCGCACCGCGTTCGCGCTCGCCCGGAAGAGGTCGAAGCGCCTGCTCTCCATCGACAAGGCAAACGTGCTCGAGTGCTCAGTCCTCTGGAGACAGACGGCGACCCGACTCGCACAAGAGTACCCGGATGTCGAGCTGCGCCACATGTACGTGGACGCCGCCGCCATGACGCTGATGCGCAGCCCGGGCAGCCTGGACGTCATCGCGCTGGAGAACCTGTTCGGCGACATCCTCAGCGACGAAGCCGCCGTGCTGTTGGGCTCGCTCGGCATGGCGCCCTCCGCGAGCCTCCCCGGCCTCTCCGAGGGGAGGACCTTCGGCCTCTACGAGCCCATCCACGGCAGCGACCCCGCGCAGGCGGGCAAGGACGCCGACAACCCCATCGCCACCATCCTCAGCACGGCCCTCATGCTGCACTACTCCTGCGGCCTCGACGCCGAGGCCAGGGCCGTCGAGGACGCGGTGAACCGCGTGCTCGAGCGCGGCTACCGCACCTGGGACATCATGGAGAAGGGCAAGCGCCAGATAGGCACGCGAGAGATGGGCAGCCTCATCGCCGAGGCTGTGGCAACCGGCAACTAGCCTGTGATGCGGAGAGCGACGATTCGCTCTCCGCATCACCGTATTCCCGGCGCATCACGCCGGGTTGTGCTCCGGCGCCGGCCGGGGCCGCCTCGTTCTCTTCAGCAGCCTCTCCACCAGCACCGTCAGCGCCGCAAAGACCGCCGCGATGGAGCCGTAGGTGGCAACCACGCCGAGCGCCTCCGCCGGACTCCCCGTTTCACCCGCGCCGTGCAGGCCCGAGCCCTGGCCTCCCCCTCCCCCTCCCCCCGTCACCTCAACACTCGCCCCCGAGAGCACCTCGAACGGCTCCGCCAGCCAGCCGGTGAAGCTGCTCGTGACCAGGCTGTACCCGCCGTAGATGAGGACCGCCGCCAGGCACACGATGCCCAGCGGCCGGGCGACCATGCGCGGCAACCGCAGCAGCTTCGCGAACGTGGTCCTGATGAACGACCAGTGCAGGCCGATGTGCACGCCGATGAGCATCAACGCTGCGGCAGACACGAAGTAGTGCCCGGGCTTCCAGCCAATCCACGTGCCGGATATCCCCGTGAGGATGGTCTTCGAGATCATGGCGCCGCTCACGGCGATGAAGACCATGCAGAACAGGAGCAGCATATCCACCACGTACCCGAGGCGGGTTCTCGGGGCAAGCGTGCGCCCGAACAGCCTCCCGCTGATAGCTGCAATCCACCTCCGGTTGAGCAGGTTGTGGAACACGAACAGCCCGCAGACGACCAGTCCGCCTATCTCATGGAACTCGAGGCT
>JALNYR010000155.1 GCA_023229725.1 Dehalococcoidia bacterium
CTCGGTGATGCCGCCGATCTTGCCCACATCGAACATGACGACGTCAACCGCGCCCTTCTCCAGGTACTCCTTGAGGTCGAGCTTGCTGTTCAGCCGTTCGCACGCGGCGATGGGGATGTTCACGGCATCCGCCACGCGCTTCATCATGCTGATCATGCCCACGGGGACCGGCTCCTCGTACCAGAAGAGGTCGAACTGCTCGAGCTTCTTGCCTATCTTGATGGCGGTACCGGCATTGAACTTTCCGTGGCATTCCACCATGAGGTCAACGGTCGGGCCAACGGCCTCGCGTATCGCCGCGACGCGGTCCACGACCGCAGCAATCTCGTCGGGCCGGTAGCCATGGTACCCGTCGCGCCCGGGCCTGAACGGATCGAACTTCATCGCCGTGTAGCCCTCAGCCACCAGCTCCTTCGCGTGTTTGCCAAGCTGCACCGGCGTGTACTCAACCTCGCCCCACGGCAAGGAGAAGAGGTCACCCTGCTTCGGATCCGGGAACGAGTTCCACGTACCCTTGAGGTGAGGATACAGTCGTATCCGCCTGCGGTAGAGCCCGCCGAGGAGTTCGTACACCGGGACGCCGAGGGCCTTGCCCTTGATGTCGTAGAGCGCCATGTCGACGGCGCTGATCATCGCATTCATGTAGGAGAAGGACGTCTGCTGCAGCATCTTGATCCACAGCCGCTCGATATTGAAAGGGTCCTCGCCCACGAGGATGCCTTTCAGCATCTCGACCTGGCCCTTCAGGATGCCGGGATGACTGACGACGTTCTCGCCGAGGCCGGTGATACCTTCGTTCGTGTAGACCTTGGTGATGGGAAGCGGTCCACACATGATGGCCTTGATGTCGGTGATTCGCAGACTCGACATTTTCCCTCCTTAGCCGCACCACAAACTGTACAATGGTAGTAGGGCTCGGTTACGAACGTCAAGCCCCCCGATGGCGCGCTGCCGCGCGGGCATCTGCAGCATTGCCACGGGGATTCGACAAGTGTATACTTCCGCAAGCTCGGTCTTGCCTCAGACCGGGCTGCAGTAGACCGATGCGAGCGCTACAGGACATCGCCACGGCAACAGGGCACACGTCAGCTTCAGGCGCTATCTACCGCGTCGCCGGGCGTGCTTTCACTACGGGAGGCGAGGCCTAATGGCAACGTTCGCCACGACGGCCGTTCTGAGCTTTCTCCTCTATCTCCTTCTTACGACCGCTTCCGGTGCCGTCCTTGTGTGGAGCAGCACCGAGTTGCTCTTCGGCGCCGCGTTCGCGCTCATGGTCGCGGCCATGACACGCCGCATCCTGCACGACAAGTGGCCTCAGATACTGAACCCGCGCCGGCTGCTCCTCTTCATCGTCTATCTGTTTGGCCCATTCCTGGTCGCGCTGGCGAAAGCCAACTTCGACGTCGTGTACCGGGTCATCACCGGGCGCATCAATCCCGGCATCGTCCGCATCTCGCCCGGCCTGAAGACGGATTCGGGAATCACACTTCTCGCCAACTCCATCACATTGACGCCCGGGACCCTCACGGTCGAAGTGGATGAGAAGACGAACGACCTGTATGTGCACTGGATAAACGTGGACGAGCAGGTGCTGACGACGAGCCCCCGGAACTACAGCCAGATCTGCGGCGGTTTCCCGGAGTGGGCCCGGAGGATTGCGGAGTGAACTGGCTCGCGGCGGTGGTATTCCTCGTCGTCTGCATGGGCATCGCCCTGTACCGGGTCGCCTTCGGGCCGACCACACCCGACCGCATCGTCGGGCTGGACACAGTGAACACCATGATCGTGGTGGCCATGGTGGTGCTCGGAGCCGCGTTCCGCGAAGTCATCTATGTCGATGTCGCCATCGTGTACGCGCTGCTCTCGTTCGTAACCACGCTGTTCATCGCGAAGTACATTGAGAAGGGCAAGTTCTAGGTGCTGAACGTCGTTACATACGTACTCATCGGCATCGGTTGTTTCTTCAACCTCATGGCCGGCGTCGGCTTGCTGCGCTTCCCAGACTTCTACACGCGCCTGCACGCCGGTACGAAGTGCACAACGTTCGGCTCCATCTTCCTGATAGGCGCCGTCGTGCTGCAGTACGGGGTCTCGTGGTACCACGGCGGCTGGGGCTCGCCCGACTCCATCATGGTGCTCCATGCCCTGGTCGCGCTGGCGGCGCTCCTCATCACGAATGCGACCGGCGCACACGCCATCGCGCGAGCCGGCCACAGGAGCGGCGTCAAGCCCGCGCGGGCGGTCGTAGACGACATCGAGGGGGCCAGAATCGATGACTGAGTTCCAGGCTCTCCACGTCCTGGTGCCGTTGCTCGTCGTCGTCTGCGCCGTGATGGTGGTGTTCTTCAAGGACCTCATCTCGGCGACGATCGCTCTGGCGGCGCTGAGCCTGCTGCTGTCCCTCGAGTTCTACCTGCTGCATGCGCCGGACGTCGCGATCGCCGAGGCGGCCATCGGCGCCGCCATCACCACCGCCATCTATGTGTTCGCGATACGGTCGACGAAGCGGACGTAGGTATCACGATGAGAAGAATCGCAGCGGTATTGACGGTCCTCGTACTCGGCTCGATGTTCTTCGCTGCCGCCGCGCTCGTCCACCCCTTTGGAGAGCCTCCTTCCGCGATGGACGACTATATGATTGCGAACTCCCAGCAGGAGACCGGTACGAACAACGTGGTGAGTGCGGTTGTCTTCGACTACCGCGGCTATGACACGCTCGGAGAGGCGACGATTCTGTTCACCGCAGTCACGGCGGTCGTGATGCTGCTCCGCAGGAGACGGGACGAGGTGGACGACTGATGTCGAAGGTAGTGCGGACGGTCACCCGGCTGCTCACGCCGGCCATCCTCGTGTTCGGTCTCTACGTCATCCTCCACGGCCACATCACGCCGGGAGGAGGCTTCCAGGGAGGAGCGACGTTTGCGTCGAGTGTCGCACTGCTGCTGGTTGCATTCGGCTCCGAGCGGGTGGAGCACTTCCTCAAGGAACACACGCTCACGACCATCGAGAGCAGCGGGGCGTTTCTGTTCATCGGGCTTGCCTTCGCCGGCCTTGCCACCGCATTCTTTTTCAACCTGTTTGTGGGCTCACCGCTCTTCGGCCACATACCGCCGACCGGCCCGAATGCGGGCGACCTCTGGACCGGCGGCACGGTCCCGCTCATGAACATCGCGGTCGGCCTCAAGGTCATCGCCGGACTGTCTTCCATCATGCTCGTCATGGCGCTGGCCGCATCCCGCTTCGGAGACAACGATAGATGAGCACGCTGCTGGTGAACGCACCGTTTTTTGCCGTTGCCGCGCTCATCTGCGTGGCCGTCTACATGGCTATGACACAGAGGAACCTCATCAAGCTGGTGATGGGGCTGTCCATCCTTGAGGCAGGCGTGAACCTGTTCCTGGTGGCGCTCGGCTACCGCCAGGGCGGCGTCGCGCCGATATTCACGAATGTCCCCGGCACACTGATGGTGCTGCCCGTTCCGCAGGCCCTCACCCTCACCAGCATCGTCATCGGGGTCGCCACGACGGCTCTCATGCTGACCATGGTGATACTCATCCACCGGCACACAGGCGAGACGGACGCGGAAAAATCACGGAGAGTGAAGGGATAGGCGATATGGACATACTTGTCGCGCACTCCCCGATACTCGCCATTGCCGTGCCGCTGCTCGCGGCGTTCCTCACGCCGCTCGCCGGCAGACTCGGCGCGCGGACACGCAACCTGTTCGTCATCGTGGCGCTCCTGTTCGTCGAGTTCCTTGTGATTACACTGGCGCGCGACGTCTATGCCAACGGCATCCGCATCTACACGCTCGGCGCGCTCTCCCCTTCTCTCGCCCTTCCCGAGAACTACATGGTGCCGGTTCGCATCGTCCTCGAGGTGGACGGCCTGAGCGTCTTCATGGCCCTCATCTCTGCTACCGTCGCCCTTGCCGGCGCCTTCTACTCCATCGCCTGCATGCGGGAAGAGACCGGACAGGACCGGTTCTACACGCTGCTCCTGATGCTGACGGTCGGCATGCTTGGCATGCAACTCACGGGCGACCTGTTCAACATGTTCGTCTTCCTCGAGATACTGTCCATCTCCGGCGCGGCGCTTGCGGCGTTCAGAACGCGCTACGTCGACGCCGTGGAGGGCGGCTTCAAGTACATCATCGTCTCCACTGTCGCCGCCCTCATGGTGCTCATGGCCACCGCGCTGTTCTACGCGCAATACAACGTCCTCAACATCGCCGCAATTGCGAGCGCCATGCAGTACACCGCGCTCGACAAGATTGCGCTGGCGCTGCTCCTCATCGCACTGCTGACCAAGGCCGGAGGCGTACCGTCTCACTGGTGGGTACCCGACACGTACACGCCCGCCCCGGGCGGCACCAGCCCCATGATCTACGCCGCCACGCTCGCCTGCATGTCGGCGATGTTCCGCGTGGCCTTCACGCTCTACGGCGTCAAGATGAGCCTCGCCACCGTCGGCTGGGTCATCATCATCGCGGGACTTCTGAGCATGTTCGTCGGCGTGACGATGGCGCTGCGGCAGACAGATGTGAAGCGGCTCATGGCCTACCACGTCATCTCGCAGGGCGGGTACATGCTGCTCGGCGTCGGCGTGGGCGTCGCCGTTCTCGGCGACCCTGAAGCGGTCGCCTCGTACGGCCGGGAGGCGGTGGCGGGAGGGCTCTTCCACGTCATCAACCACGCATTCTTCAAAGGGCTGCTGCTGCTCACCGGTGAAGCCCTCTTCTTCCGGCTCGGCACGCGCGACCTGAACCAGATGGGCGGCATGGGACGCACCATGAAGTGGACCTGCGCCTTCTTCCTCATCGGAGCGCTCGCCATTTCCGGCGTGCCTCCTTTCAACGGATTCGCGTCCAAGCTGATGATCTACGAAGCCTCATACCAGCTGAATCCGATGCTCACCATCATCGCCATGATGGTCTCCATCATGACACTGGCTTCCTTCACCAAGGTCTTCCAGGCGGCGTTTACGGGCCCCGAGTTGCCCGAGCACAAGCACGTCCGCGAGGTCCCTCTACCGATGATAATCGGCATGGGCATACTTGCCGGGGCGACCCTGTTCTTCAGCCTCTTCCCCCAGGCAGTCGTCAACACCATCATCTATCCGGCCGCCGATGCCCTCCTGGACCAGGTCGGCTACATCGGCGCGGTCATGGGGGGTGCGTAGTGCAGGCTGTGGCGATACTCAGCTTCTGGGCTCCCCTGCTCATCGTCATCGCCTTCGTCCTCGTGGCGTTGACCGCCTACGGCTACCGGCGCAGGGGGCGGAGCGACTTCAAGGAAGGTACCGACCAGACCAAGGTCTTTCTCTCGGGCGAGGATGAGCCCGAGGAGGGCATGCTCCACGTGCGCGCCCACAACATGTACTGGGGCTTCTTCGAAGCGATGAAGCAGTACTACGGGCCGACGGTGCGGGCGCATTCCGGCATCATCAATGATTACCTCATCTGGCTGCTGGGCCTGACTGCCGTGGTCGGCGTCGCGCTCTTCGCAGCCGGGATGTTCTGAGCCTGGAGATACGCGATATGGGCATAAGCGAGTTCAAGCGAGCGCTGTGGGTCTACCACCTCAACACCGGCTCGTGCAACGGGTGCGACATCGAGATCGTCGCCTCGCTCACGCCCCGCTACGATATCGAGCGATTCGGCATCAAGCAC
>JALNYR010000156.1 GCA_023229725.1 Dehalococcoidia bacterium
TCCACCGGGATGGTGAAGAATCCCTGTATCTGCGGAGCGTGGAGGTCGACCGTCAGTATGCGGTTGGCGCCGGCGGTGGTGAGGAGGTCGGCCACCAATCGCGCCGTAATCGGCACGCGGGGCTGGTCCTTCTTGTCGGTGCGTCCGTAGCCGTAGTAGGGAACGACCGCCGTGATGCGCCCGGCGGAAGCCCGGCGGAACGCATCAAGCATGATAAGAAGCTCAACGAGGCTCGTGTTGACCGGGCTGCAGATGGGCTGCACGACAAACACGTCGCGCTGTCTCACGTTCTCGAGGATTCGGACGAAGATGTTCTCGTTGGAGAACTCAAAGACCTCGCTCTTGCCGAGCGGGATTCCGAGGTAGTCGCAGACTGCAGTCGCCAGGCGCGGATGCGCGTTGCCCGTGAATACCTTGAGTTCATCCATGCACACAGCTCCTCAGGCACGACGGGGTCGTGTCAGCATTATACCACCGGCAGGTTGGAGCAAACAGAAAGGGAGACACCCGCCCCGTACACCGCGCTCAATCGAGTCCAGGGAGCGGATGCCGTGCGCATAGCTCGAGGACGCTGCGGTGAACGTCGTCCCGCACTGTCTCGCTCGTCGGCGCCCGGAGGACGCGGCAGACGAGTGTCGCCACGGTGCGCACTTCCTCGGCAGAGAAGCCGCGAGTCGTGATGGCCGGCGTGCCCACCCGGAGACCTCCGGCCACCATTGGAGGGCGCGTGTCAAACGGGATGCTGTTGCGATTGGCAATGATGCCCGCTCGCTCAAGCGCATCCTGAGCCTGCTTGCCCGTCATATCCAGAGGCGTGAGGTCAACAAGGGCAAGGTGGTTGTCAGTGCCGCCGCTGATGACTCGCAGTCCCTCGGCTGCAAGCTCCTCGGCCATGACACGCGCGTTGCTGACTATCGCGGCAGCGTACGTGCGGAAGGCCGGCTGGAGCGCCTCGTGGAAGCAGACTGCTTTCGCGGCTATCACGTGCATGAGTGGCCCACCCTGACTTCCAGGAAACACGGCAGAGTCAATGAGGGACGCGTGCTGCGCTTTGCAGAGTATGAAACCGCCGCGAGGCCCGCGAAGTGTCTTCTGCGTGGTACCGGTCACCACATCGGCGTACGGCACAGGAGAAGGATGGACACCGCCTGCGATGAGACCGGCGATATGGGCGACATCCACCATGAGCAGGGCCCCGACTTCGCGCGCGACATCACCGAAGACGGCGAAGTCGATGATGCGCGGGTACGAACTCGCACCGGCGACGATGAGTGCGGGACGATGCTGGCGAGCCATCGCGCGCAACTGCTCGTAGTCTATGCGCTCAGTTACACGGTCAACGCCGTACGTCGCCACTTTGAACAGCTTGCCGGAGAAGTTGACCTCCGCCCCGTGCGTCAGGTGTCCACCGTGGCTCCGGTCCATGCCCAGAATGGTCGCGCCGGGGGTGATGAGAGCCTGATACGCGGCGAAATTGGCCTGACTGCCCGCGTGCGGCTGGACGTTCGCGTGGTCCGCGCCAAACACGGCCTTCGCACGGGTGATGGCGAGCGTCTCAACCTGGTCGACAACTCCGCAGCCGCTGTAGTACCGGCGGCCCGGGTACCCTTCGGCGTACTTGTCTGTGAGCAAAGTGGCGAGGGCCGTGCGCACCGCGTGACTCACGTGGTTCTCGGATGCTATGAGGTCGATGGTTGTAGCCTGCCGCTCGTGTTCGCGCCGAACCAGAGCTGCGAGTTCAGGGTCAAGTGACGAGAGCGAATCACAGGATGAATGTGAGGCCATAATCGCGTTACTATACTATGAGGGTGTACCTATGGTCAACAGTCGACGTTCGTAGCTCGCACTGCTTTGACAGTACGGAGTGCCCGTGATAGATTACCGTGAGTTAGCAGCCGACAGGGTAGAGTGCTAATGGACCTGACAGACAGACGCGAAGACATACTCCGAACGATTGTACGCGAGTACATCGCAACCGGCACGCCTGTCGCATCCAAGACCATCGCCCTGACCGACGTACGCGTCAGCCCGGCGACGGTTCGCAACGATGTGACCTCCCTGGAAGAAGAAGGCTACGTGAGCCGGCCACACTCGTCCGCCGGAGCCGTGCCGACCGACCGGGCCTATCGCTTCTACGTCGAGACCATAGGCCGCGACGTGCAGCTCCCCATCGGGGAGCAGCTTCTCATCGCGGAAGTGTGTCAGGATGGCGTGGAGGGCCTGGACAAGAGACTCCGCCTCATCGCGACTCTGCTCGCACACTTCGTGCACAACGCCGCGCTGGTGACTCAGCCGAAGGCCGCACGCGCCCGACTGAAGCACGTCCATCTGGTATCTCTTCAGGAGATGCTGGCGCTGCTCATTGTGGTACTGTGTGAGCCAACGGTCGTGAGGCAGAGGACCGTGTCGTTCCCTTCGCCCATGACGCAGGACGAACTCACCAGTACGTCGAACAGGATGAGTGCACAACTGGCGTCGATGACCGGCGCCGAAGTTGCAGCCCAGGCGGAGCTGACGGGTGCCGACCAGCCCGTTCTCTCGGCGATCGTCGAGTTGATGCGCGCTGAGGACAAGCCGGAGCTCGGGCGCGCCTATCTCGAGGGTCTACATCTCGTGCTTAGCCAGCAGGAGTTCGCGAAGAGCCCTCGCGCCCTCGCCCTCCTGCAACTGCTGGAGCGCGATGACTGGGTGGAGAGCGCCATCGGGCCGGACATCGACGAATCCGGTGTCCGCATAATCATCGGCCACGAGAACCGCGAAGAGGCGTTGCAGGACCTCAGTCTCGTCATCACCAACTACGGGTCCAGCAGTCGGTCCAAGGGCGTCATCGGCGTCGTTGGCCCAAAGCGCATGGACTATATGAGGGCCATTTCTTCGGTCAACTACCTGGCGTCGCTGCTCAGCGACTCGCTTCGCGAGTGAGCAAGGCGTCCGCAGGAGGTTCGATTTGCAGCAGGACGAACAGGAATACGTCGGCGTGACTGATAACGGCTCGGAGCGGGTCGTGGACGCGGTCGACGAGCTGAAGGAACAGCTTCGTATCAGTGATGAGAAGGCGCGTCAGTGCCTCGCCAACTGGCAGCGTACGCAGGCGGACTTCGAGAACTACCGCAAGCGCATGCAGCAGGAGAGGCGGGACGCCATGGAGTTGGCGCACAGCAGCCTGGTGGCGAAGCTCCTGGGAGCCATAGACGACCTGGAGAGAGCCTTCACGCGGCCGCCGGAGGAGAGGGGAACTGCGGATTGGGTGGAGGGTGTGCGGCTGGCCGACGCCAAGCTCGTGGCCGCGCTCGAAAGCGAGGGGCTGTCCGTCATTCAAGCCGTCGGTCAGCCGTTTGACCCGCGCTTTCACGATGCGGTCATGCGTCAGCCCGGGGAGAACGGCGTTGTGATGGCTGTGCTGCAGAAGGGATACACACTGAATGGCCGCGTGCTGCGGCCCGCAGCCGTCGCGGTTGGTATGTCAGAATCCACTGAGACTGTGGAGAAGGAGTAAGGAGGAATCCCATGGCGAGAGCAATAGGCATTGACCTCGGCACGACGTTGAGCGTCGTCGCGGTCATGGAGGGTGGAGAACCCAAGATTATTCCCAGTGCCGAGGGCGGCAACCTTGTGCCTTCGGTCGTAGCGATAAGCAAGAACGGGGAACGACTGGTCGGCGAGATAGCCAAGCGACAGGCCATCGTCAACCCCGAGAACACCGTGTTCAGCATCAAGCGGCTCATCGGGCGCAAGTTCAAGGACGCGTCCGTCCAGAATGACATCAAGCGGCTCCCCTACAAGATTGCCGAGGCGCCCAATGGAGACTGCCGTGTGGTGATGGCGGGGAAGGAGTACAGCCCTCAGGAAATCTCCGCCATGATACTGCAGAAGCTGCGCAGTGACGCCGAGGCCTATCTCGGGGAGAAGGTGACCGACGCCGTCATCACGGTACCGGCATACTTCAACGACAGCCAGCGCCAGGCGACGAAGGACGCCGGGACCATCGCCGGCCTCAATGTGCTGCGCATCATCAACGAGCCCACGGCATCGTCGCTCGCCTACGGCATGGACAAGACCGGCGACAGAACCATCGCCGTCTACGACCTTGGCGGTGGCACGTTCGACATCTCCATTCTGGACATCGGCGAGGGCACCTTCCAGGTCAAGTCGACGAATGGCGACACCCACCTCGGTGGCGACGACATCGACCAGCGAGTTATGGACTGGATTTGCGACGAGTTCCGCAAGGAAACGGGCATCGATCTGAAGCAGGACCGCATGGCGCTGCAGCGGATCAAGGATGCCGCTGAGAAGGCCAAGAAGGAGCTGTCCACCGTCACCCAGACCGAGGTGAACCTGCCGTTTATCACGGCCGACGCAACGGGACCCAAGCATCTCACCATGGGACTCTCTCGAGCCAAACTGGAGCAGCTCACGTCCGACCTCCTTGACCGCACGCTGGAGCCGCTGCGCCAGGCCCTCAAGGACGCAGGCATCACCGCGGCACAGGTGAACGACGTGGTGCTCGTCGGCGGCCAGACACGGATGCCCAAGGTCCAGGAGGTAATCCGTCAGTTCTTCAACCGCGAACCAGTCAAGGGCGTCAACCCGGACGAGGCGGTCGGCCTCGGTGCCGCCATCCAGGCGGGCGTTCTGAAAGGCGAGGTTGGCGAGGTTCTCCTGCTCGATGTCACTCCACTCACGCTGGGCATCGAGACTCTGGGAGGCGTCGCCACGCCCCTCATTCCGCGGAACACCACCATTCCCACGGAGAAGAGCCAGATATTCAGCACGGCCACGGACAGCCAGCCCAGTGTGGAGATACACGTCCTCCAGGGCGAGCGCCCCATGGCCGGAGACAACCGGACCCTGGGACGGTTCATGCTTGACGGCATTCTGCCCGCGCCGCGCGGCGTACCGCAGATCGAGGTGACGTTTGAGATCGACGCGAACGGAATCCTCAACGTCAGCGCCCGCGACAAGGGAACCGGCAAGGAACAGAAGATAACCATCACCGCTTCCAGCGGCCTCAATAAGGACGAGGTTGAAAAGATGCGCAAGGAAGCGGAACGCCACGCATCCGAAGACACGCAGAAGAAGGAGGAGGTCGACACGCGAAACGCTGCCGACAGCCTCGCCTACACAGCGGAGAAGACACTGCGGGAGCATGGCGACAAGATTCCCGCCCCCGTGAAGGCAGACATCGAAACGAAGACCGCTGCCGTCAGGGCAGCCCTCAAGGGGACGGATGTGGGAACCATGAAGAACGCCATGCAGGCCCTGTCCGATGCGGTGCAGAAAGCCGGCGCAGCGGTGTACGGACAACCCGGCCAGACCGGCGGCCAGCCCGGAGAGCAGCCTTCCGACAAACAGCAAGGCGATGAGGGTACCGTCGAAGGCGAGTTCAAAGAGGTATAGCGTATGGGACTTGACTTGCGCGAGTTCGAGCGAACTGCGG
>JALNYR010000007.1 GCA_023229725.1 Dehalococcoidia bacterium
ATCCGGAGCAAGGCGAGGCGGCTGGACTTCGAACGACGCCTCGACCTCGTCATTATCGACTATCTGCAGCTCATCCAGGGCGACGGCCGCAAGGAGACGCGGGTTCAGGAGCTGAGCCAGATCACGAGAGCGCTCAAGCTCCTCGCCCGAGAACTCGACGTGCCGGTGATTGCGGTGTCCCAGTTGAGTCGTGCCGTCGAGTGGCGCACGACCCACGTGCCGCAGCTTGCCGACCTCCGCGAGTCGGGTACCATCGAGCAGGATGCCGACATCGTCGTCTTCATCTACCGGGAAGACAAGTACGTGACCGAGGAAGAGTGGAATCGTTTGCACGACATAACGCGCGAGGACTACCCGAAGGGCATCGCTGATATCATCATTGCGAAGCACCGGAACGGACCTCTCGGACAGGTCAAGCTCCGGTTCGTGGACCGCGCAGTCCGATTCGATAACATCTCACAGGAGACTGCCACGTCCTCGCTCATGTAGACAGGTTGGCTCGAGATGGCAGGTCGTATTCCGTACTCTGCCGCGCAGCCGGGCGCATTCACGCAGGTGCCGGGCACCTACGTCAGCCAGTTGATGCGCCACGTGGAGGACCTCTCCGAGCTCAAGGTGACCGTGCTCGCGTTCTATCTGCTGAGCCAGTCGCGTGCGTATCCGTCCTACGTGCCGCACCGCGAACTCGTGCTCAAGGCCACGTCCCTGGTCGGCCTCGACGAGTCGGCCTGCGTTGCAGGCATCGACGCTGCGGTAAGGCGCGGTGTGTTTGTGTGCATGGCCCTGCCGCTGCCTGAGGGCCCGACGGCGGTCTACTTCGCCAACATCGAAGCGGACCTGGCGGCCATCGAGCAACTCAAGTCGAAGTGCGCCGGCGGGCCGCGCACGGGCGGACCTCCTGTGCCGAACGTGTTCGAGTTGTACGAGCAGAACATCGGCATCATCACGCCGATGATGGCGGAGGAGTTGAAAGACGCGCAGAGGACCTATCCTGCGGGGTGGATCGAGGAGGCGTTTCGCGAGGCCGTGAAGGCCAGGAAGCTCAGCTGGAGGTACATCAGCAGGATACTCGAGCGCTGGACAGCGGAAGGGAAGGACAGTGGAGAAAATCGACCGGGTGCTCGCGCGGATGACCCCGACAAATACGTCAAAGGCCAGTACGGAGGCATCGTCAGGCGCTGACTACGTGGCGCCGCAGGCCGAACTGCCGCGCGAGGCCGATGCCGTTTGCCCGGTGTGTCACGGCGGTGGTTTCGTCCACCCGCTATTGCCTTCCGGTTCGCCGGACTACTCGCGGGTGGTGGCCTGTCGTTGCCGCGAACCTGAACTGGCGAAAGAGCGGCAACACGTGCTGGAGAAGTACAGCAACCTTGGCCATCTGGCTCACTACACGTTCAGCACGCTGCGGCCGGATGGCCGCGCCGGCTATGTCGCCGGATACGCCGCTGCATTCAGCGCGGCGCGTGGATTCGCCGAACAACCGTCCGGTTGGCTGGTGTTCGTCGGT
The DNA here is from genome assembly GCA_023229725.1 of Dehalococcoidia bacterium. Lineage (GTDB taxonomy): Bacteria > Chloroflexota > Dehalococcoidia > GIF9 > AB-539-J10 > SKVJ01. Next base: position 1,508 of record JALNYR010000007.1, read on the forward strand.
CCGGCGGGAAGCGGGAAGACGCACCTCTCGTGCGCCATCGCGAATGAGCGACTCTCCGCGGGACAGCAGGTGTTCTACGTCTGTACGGCCGACCTCCTCGATCATCTGCGGAGCGCCTTCAATCCGTCGAGCGAGATGAGCTACGATGATCTCTTCGAGCAGGTGAAGAACTCGGCGGTGCTCGTGCTCGACGATTTCAGGGTGGAGGAAGCTACCTCCCCCTGGGCGAAGCAGAAGCTGGAGCAGATTCTCAATCACCGCTACAGTGTGCGACTGCCGACCGTCATCGCGACCGATGTCTCGCCGGCCGAGATGGATGTGCGGTTCAGCGAGCGGTTGCTTGACGGAGAGATGTGCCGCATATTCCAGCTTGGTCGTCCGCATGCAGGCGGCCTGGACGTACCGCCCCTTCCTGATGGTCTGAGGCGAGAGACGTTCGAGAGCTTCGACCTCAATCGGGTCGAGCTGTCGCACGAGCAGCAGCAGAACCTCAAGATGGCGTTCGACCTCGCGCATGGTTTCGCCGAGGCTCCCGAAGGATGGGTGGTCTTCCAGGGAACAAATGGCTGCGGGAAAACGCATCTCGCGTCCGCCATCGCCAACTTCCGCATTGCAGCAGGTGAGCCTGTTCTCTTCCTGGTCGTCGCTGACCTCCTCGACTACCTCCGCTCCGCCTTCGGGCCGGACAGCCGCGTGTCCTATTCCCGATTCTTCGACGAGGTGAAGCAGTGCCCGCTGCTCATCCTTGATGATTTCGGAGAGCAGTCGGCATCGCCGTGGGCCAAGTCGAAGCTGTTCCAGCTCATCAACCACCGCTACAATGCGAGGCTGCCCATGGTGGTTACCACGTCTCTGTCCCTCGAGGAGATAGAGAGGCGCATCAGTGCGCGGTTCGCGGACCCGCAGATCGGGACGGTATTCAACATTATCGCGCCTCACTACAGTGTCGACGGATGCGAGCGAAGCGCGGGCGGTCGCAGCTGACGCCTGTCGCGTCGCCCGGTGGGCGGAATGGCGATGGGTTCAATCGCACTCGTTGTTGGAGGCTACCTGCTCGGTGCGTTGCCGTTCACGGTCGCGCTGGCGGTTGCCAGCGGGCTCGAGCCGGCTGAGGAACCGGACCTCCACATCGCTCTCTGGCGTCGAGTCGGGCGGCTCGCGGCCACGGCCGCAACCGTGGTCGAAATCGCCAAGGGAGCCTTCCCGGTGCTGGTCGGTTTCGGCTTCAGCCTGCCGGTTGGCATTGTCGCACTGTCGGGCGCTGCGGCCGTGGCAGGGCAGATGTGGCCTCCCCTTCGAGGCCACGGCGAGAAGGGCAACACCACCGGCGCCGGCGCACTCATCACGCTGCTGTTGCTGTATCGGGCGTATCTGCCGCTGGTGAGCCTTGTGTTCTTCGCGGCCGGAATTGCGCTTCGCTACGTGACCCTTGTGGCGGACAGGCGTGCCGAGGGAGGCTCGGACCACCCGCTCGCGTACGCTCTGCCCGTGGGAATGCTGTTGGGCTTCGGCGTCGCCCCTCTCATCTGCCGGCTCACCGGCGAGCCTCAGGGCCTCAGTGGCGGCCTGCTGCTCATGTTTGTGCTGATCGTGGCAAGACGGCTGACGGCCGGCGTGTTGCTCGACCTGGCCGTCGGAACCAAGGTGGCCCCGATGCTGCTGCGGAGGCTGCTGTTCGACGAGTCGCTCACGGGGCGTGGCTGACCCGGGTGGATGTTGCTGCCGTCCGCGCCGGCGGCGCGCGTTGCAGCGCTTTTCGCAGTACAACGTAGCCCACGATGACGCTGACGCTGATGGCGACGCCGATGACAATGGCGACAATTCCCGGGTAGGCGGAAGGGTCGATGGAGCGCGAGGCGGCTCCGCCCATCGCCCCTGCTGTCATGAAGGCGGCCTCCCAGGCGACTATCTGGCCGGACGTGGCGGCCAGAAACCTCTTGCGGTCCACTCTGGAAACGCCGCAGAGAAACGACGTCAGGACGGTGAAGCCGGGGGTGAAGCGCGCCAGGACGACGGTCGGGACAATCCACTGCGCCAACCTGTCTCGAAGGAGCGCCACCCGCTCGGGTGTCAGCCTCAGTCGTGCCCAATTGCGCGTCACGAGAGTCGCCCCGTACTTGGCGGACACTTCGTAGGCCGACGTCGACCCCAGGAATCTGCCCAGAAACGCGGCGGCCAGGAATGGCACCACGGCCAGGAAGGGAGAGCCATGTGCGAGCTGAAACCCCGTGAAGACCAGTAGACCTTCGATGGCGGGACAGGTGAAGGGCAATCCCAGTTCACCGAGCAGCGCCAGGACGAGGACTATCGACAGCCAGACGGCTCCGCTTGAGGCCGCGGAGTTCAACAGTTCCCAGATTGTGTCTGCCACGGATGCGAATTATACTACTTGCTGCGGCCATCTCGACTGTATTATGCTTCCCCACGCCTTGACCGACGCTTCCAGATTGAAGGTTGTGTTCTTTAACCTGGGCGGAGGTCCGGCTCCCTCCGGCGATGGCTTCGTCTTCACCGAGGGAGGGCTCGTTCATGCGGTTCACTCCTTCGTGCCTCTGACTGGCAGCTGCGATGTCACGGTCATCTGCCCCAACGTGCCGCCGGGGAGCGAGGGGCGCTCGTACGACTTCCGTGGCGTGCGCGTTGTCTGCCCCCCAGGCGTACCCCTGCCGCCGGGTATCCGCCCCGGGGAGCTGTCCTTCACTGAGCGCAGGTTCGCCACTCTGCTGCAGGGTCCGACCCTGGCGGCGAACTACGTCCGCACCGTGCGTGACACCCGCAAAGTGAAGCCTTCCGTTGTTCTTGCGAACGGCATCCTGGGTTCGTACCTGCTGTCGAGGAACCGTCGCCATGCGCCCGTCATTGCCGTCATCCACCACCTCTACCACGATGCGCGGACGACCGGCTCGCAGGCATCCACCGGCGGGCTGACGGCGCGACTCGAGATGATGCTGCTTCGCAGGCTCTCGGTGGACGGCGTCGCGGTCGTGAATCCGACGGTTCGACAGCGGCTCATTGAGTGCGGCATGGACCCCGAGCGCGTCGTGTGCGTTGGCAACGGCGTCGATGTGAACCACTACGCGTTCACCGCGGCCAAACCAGGGATGCAGCTGACCTTCGTCGGTCGGCTGCGCAGGCTGAAGTGCGTCGACCGCGTCATCGATGCATTTGCCATCGTGCACCGGAAGCAGCCGGAAGCCGTGCTCCACATCGCCGGTGACGGCCCCATGAGGCGTTCGCTCGAGCATCAGGCGGCGGCGCTCGGCCTCGCCGGGAGCGTCGTCTTCCACGGTTTCCTGCCCGAGGATGCCAAGGTGGCGCTGCTGCGGGATAGCTCCGTCTACCTCTCCGCGTCACAGTTTGAGGGGTTTGGCATCCCGCTGGTGGAGGCCATGGCGGCCGGCGCCGTGCCCGTCGTCAGTGATATCCCGTCGCACGGCTTCATCTTCCAGGACCGGCAGGTGGGTTTCCTTGCAGGCTCTCCTGAGCAGATGGCCGAACGAGCCCTCCAGGTGCTCGAGGACGGCGCGCTTCGTGAGCGCATGGCTCGGGAAGGCCGTGAGCTCGTCTGCCGGACGTGGACGTGGGACGCCGTTGCTCTTCGCTACCGCGCGCTGATCGACAGCGTTCTGGCATCCCGTCGCTGAAGCGGGCGCGTTCCTCCGGCCCCGGCGTCTCTCGACGTGCGCAGTGCGTCGAGGGATGGTGTGGCATACTATTTGCGCACGTGACCTCCCCCGGATGACGTTCGAGGGGAGTGTACGCACTGGCTACGACGGAGGACACGCCATGCGCGATGACTCGGCTTACGGACTCGACGGCAGGACGGCAATCGTGACCGGCTCCGGTTCAGGCATCGGCCGGGGCATCGCACTCGAGATGGCGAATGCGGGGGCGGATGTCGTGGTGGCCGAGTTCCGGCGGGAGGCGGCCGAAGAGACGGCTGCCAGGGTGCGCAGTCTGGGCAGGAAGGCGCTCGTTGCTGTGACGGATGTGACCTCCGAGCAGAGCGTGGCGGCGATGATGGCCGCGGCGGTCGGCGAGTTCGGCGGCGTCGACATCCTCGTGAACAACGTCGGCGGCCTCGGACCTCAGCCGAAGAAGACGACCATCATCGACCTCACGCTGCACGAGTGGGATTCGCTTCTGCGTTTGAATCTCACCTCGCAGTTCATCTGCAGCAAGGCGTTCATCAGCCACGTTGTCGACAGCGGCCGGAAGGGGAGCATCGTCAATATCGCTTCGCTCGGCGGGCTTGTGCCGTACGAGACCTCGGTCGTGTACGGAGCGGCAAAGGCGGGCGTCGTCAGCATGACGATGACGCTCGCAAGCGAGTACGGCAAGCGCGGTATCCGGGTGAACTGCATCGCTCCCGGCCACATCCGCACTCCCATCCCGGAGGCGCTGTACAAGAGCAAGCCGGAACTGCGCGCGGCGCAGGACCGCATCATCCCTGTCGGCCGGTGGGGAGAAGCTGAGGAGATCGGCCGTCTGGCCGTCTTCCTTGCCTCCGAGGCGTCGAGCTACGTGACGGGGCAGACGATAGTCGCCAGCGGTGGCATGACGTACTTCCTCACGAAGCTGCCCTGACGGGGCGCTGTGCGCAATCGGGCGGGTGGTTGCGGGGGTAAGGAACGGTTGCTAGAATACCCCGAGGGCTCCCGTATGATAGACGCGCCGGTACTCGTCCTCAATCAAGGCTTTGAGCCCCACGATGTCTGCCGCACTCGCCGCGCCATCGTGCTGGTGTTCTGCGGCAAAGCCGAGCTGGTTGAAGACAGCCGCGGCATGGTGCACAGCATCTCCGCCTCGTTTGCCATTCCGTCCGTCATCCGCCTCACGCAGCGCGTGCGGCGTCCCGAGCACGAACGGCGTCTGACGCGCGTCGAGGTGTTCACCCGGGACCGCTTCACCTGCCAGTACTGCGGTCGAGTCACGCGTGACCTCACGCTCGACCATGTCATGCCTCGCAGCCAGGGGGGCGAGCATTCATGGGAGAACGTCGTGAGTGCGTGCAAGCTCTGCAACCGGAAGAAGGGCGGAAGGACGCCGGATGAGGCGGGGATGAAGCTGATGAGCGTGCCGAGGAGGCCCTACAACTACGGCTACCATGTGCCCTACCACTACTTCTGCTCGCACTCCGACTGGCAGAAGTACCTGCCGCAGCAGGTGCTTGTCAGCTCTGGCCTTCGGCCAGATGAACCTGGTCCGGCGGCAGCTCTTTAGTCGCCGTCTCGAACTGGACGGTCACCGTGTTCCTCAGCGCGTTCAGTCCAATCACCCGGCCCTGTCCGAACTCGGTGTCCACGATGCGGTTCATCCGGGGCATGTGCGACTTCGCCTCCGCGTACATCTGTTGCTCGTAGTTGAGACAGCACAGCAGCCGGCCGCAGACGCCCGAAATCTTCATCGGGTTCAGTGCGAGGTCCTGTACCTTCGCCATCTTGATGGAGGCCTGGGCGAACTGAGGCAGGAACGTCCGACAACACAACTCGTAGCCGCACTTGCCGATGAGGCCGCACAGCTTGCCCTGCTCGCGCGGTCCGACCTGGCGGAGCTCGATGCGGGCGCGCAGTACGTAGCTCAGCTCGCGGACGAGCTTGCGGAAGTCGACCTTGTCATCGGCTCTGAAGAAGATGGTGACGTGCCGGTCTTCGTCCCAGCGGGCGGCAAGCGGGTGCATCCGGAGGTGGAGTTGCTGCACCTTCTCGCGGCACAGGGCCAGTGCCTTCAGCGAATCAGGGTCGGTTCCTGCCTCGAGAAGGATGCGGGGCCGTTGCGGCTCGCCCCCTTCCCCGCTGCGCTCACCGGTTCCCTCTCCCTGTTGCTGCTGCAACGGGCAGCCGGGGCAGGAATGCGCTTCCGCCGGCTCACCGTCCGGCGACGGCGACTGAACGTCCGCGGACGGCTCTCCGTCGCGCGTGACGTCGTTCTCCTCTCCGGAGGTCGACACCGCGGCTTCCGGCGTCGCGAGTTCCACCCGCATATCCTCATCCCGGCGCGGCGCTGACGCGTCGTCGTGCGCGTCCGTGCGGGACAGGTTGTCCGGGGCCGGCGCTGTGTCACGGAGCTGAGGGGCTGCAGCGGCGCTCTGCTCCGGCGTCACCACGGGGGCAACGCCCGGCGTGCCCGGCTCGCCGCTGTGGCGCTCCGCCTGGCCCTCTGCGTCCCTGTCCCCATCGTATGTGCTCATTGAGTCTCGCTTGTTTCCTGGAGTACGTCGGGAGGCACGCTCTCCTGAACCGGGAACTTCGCGATGCGCGGAATCGTGTAGACAAGAGAGTCAAACACGAGGCGGGACACGACGTTGAGGTCGAGGTCCTGCCTTGTCGTATTGAGTTTCCCGACGAAGTCGCGTATCTGTTCGAGGCCCAGCCGCCCGGCCTGCTCGTTCAGGTCGTTCAGATAGTCTACGTTGACCACGCTCTCGGCGCAACCGGTCTTCACCAGCAGCAAGTCGCGCCACCACGTCGTCCAGATGTCGAGCGTCTCCAGCACCGCACGGCTGTCCCGGCGATAGAGCACGTCGGTCTCCCGTGAGACGTCGAACCGTGCCGTGTATGTCATCTGGACGAGCTGTATCATGCTTTCGATTCGGGACGCGCGTGCGGCTGCCACGGAGTCGTCCGCCAGCGCCGAGAGCGCCCAGCCGGTTCGTCCGCGGGAGACCCGCGCGAGCAGACGCGCACGCTCTTCAGGGACTCCGTGCGCTGTCATGAGGTGGCGCTCCAGTTGGGCCGGCGGCAGCGGCTTGACGTCAACGCGCTGGCAGCGGGACACGACGGTGTCGAGCAGCCGGTTCTCGTCCTCCGCCAGGAGCATCCACACGATGTGGGGAGGTGGTTCCTCAAGCGTCTTCAGTATCCGGTTGCCCGCTTCCGCCGACATCCGGTCCGCGTTCTCGACCAGCAGTACCTTCCAGCGTCCTTCGAAGGGCGGGAGCGTGGAGGCGTGCTGCAGGTCCTCGATCTGTTCGGTGCTGATGCGCGTGCGGCGCCGGTCCTGTTCGACGACCTCGACGTCCTCGGGTGTGCCCGCCGCGTCAAGCGTGATGGCGTGGACATCAGGGTGCTTGCCTTCGACGATGCGCCGACAGGTGCCGCACTCGCCGCAGGGACGATTGGACGCGTCGCAGTTCAGCGCACAGGCGAGGTCCAGGGCAAGCGTCCGCTTGCCGACGTGCTCGGGGCCGACGAACAGGTAGGCGTGATGGATAGCGTTGTCACGAATGCTGCGGGAGAACCGCTCAATCGTGCTCTCCTGTCCCAGTGTGCGCCACATGTCTTAGAGGTTATCCAGCCCGTACAGGTCTTCGTTTGTCTCGCGGCGCCGCACGACGCGTGAGCGGCCGCGGTCCACGAAGACGATGGCCGGACGCGGTATCGCGTTGTAGTTGCTGGCCATCGGCACGCAGTAGGCGCCGCATACGGGCAGCGCCAGAACGTCGCCTGTCGCCACTCGCGGCAGCTGGATGTCCTTCACAAGTATATCACCCGATTCGCACAGCTTCCCGGCAATCGTCACCGTGTGTACGTCCGCTTCGTTGGCCTTGTTGGCCACGAGGGCCTCGTATTTCGCCCCGTAGAGTGGAGGCCGGATGTTGTCGGACATGCCGCCGTCGACGCAGACGAAGCGGCGCACGCCGGTGACCTCCTTGAGCGCGCCCACCGTGTAGAGTGCAACCCCGGCGCGTGCCACGATGGCGCGGCCCGGCTCGACAGTCAGTCGCGGCGGCAGCAGGCTCATCTTCATCAGCAGGTTGGACATGGTCCCGATGATGGCGTCGGCGTACACCGCGATTGACGGGAGGTTGTCTTCAACCGTGTACGCAACCGGGAAGCCGCCGCCCACGTTCAGCTCGACCATGTCGAAGTCGTTCGCGCGCTTCATGTCGCGCGCCCACTCGAGGACGATGCGGATGGCCGCCTCGTACGGGGCGGTCTCCTTGATGGGGGAGCCAAGATGGAAGTGCAGACCGAGCAGGTTCACGCCCTGCAGGCGCATCGCCTCCTTGACTGCCTCCGCCGCCTGGCCGGTGGCGATGGGGAAGCCGAACTTGCTGTCGAGTACGCCGGTCGTCGTGAACTCATGCGTGTGAGGGTCGACGTTGGGCGTGACGCGCAACAGTATCTGCTGCACCATGCTGCGCTCGCGTGCAAGCGAGTCGAGAAGCTGCAGCTCATACATGTTGTCGACCACGACGCGGCCGACGCCCCAGTCGAGCGCCTGCGCCAGCTCGTCCTGCAGCTTGTTGTTGCCGTGGAAGTAGACTCGCTCGGAGGGGAAGTCGACCGAGCGTGCGATGGCGAACTCGCCGATGGACACAACGTCGAGGCCGAGGCCCGCGTCCTTCACGAGTTGCGCCATGGCGCGGTTGAGGAATGCCTTCGAGGCGTAGCAGACCATGGTGTCGGGGTAGCGTGCCGAGAAACGTTCCACGAACTCACGGCACTGCTGCCGCAGCGTGCCCTCGTCGAAGACGTACAATGGCGTGCCGTACTCCCTGGCGAGGTCGAATGCATCGCAACCGCCAATCTCGAGGTGCCCTGCTGAGTTGACGGTAGTGTCTTTGGGGAACAGTGGTAGCCGGGGGCTGCGCCGGGCGGTGCTTGTCATGTGGTAGATGGTACTGCCGGCCAGGGCCGCCGTCAATCGGCGCCGTACGCAGGCGACGCATCGCTCTGGCATCGCCGGGCGGCTGAGCGACGGGTGTTTCCGGCCTTGTCTGCGAGGGCCGGCCGCGGCGCCGCGGACATGGTAATCGGTGCGGCGGAGTGGTAGAATCGCGAACGCCCCGCATCCGACTACTACCGCGCGGGGGATACCTGCGGGCAGGAGGTTGTCGCATATGGACAAGGGGACCGTTGGCATCATCGGCGCGGGCACGATGGGGCGTGGCATCGCCCAGGTCGCCGCAAGCGTCGGGTACGACGTCATACTGAACGACACCACGGCGAAGCTGGTCGACAGCTCCACGGACCGCCTGCGGCAGGACCTGGCTCGACTCGTGGACAAGGGGAAGCTGGAAGGCGCCGCGAGGGACGCGATTCTGTCGCACATCCGCGGCAGCGTCGACCTTAGGGACATGTCGGCTGCGGACATCGTCGTCGAGGCCATTTTCGAGGACCTCGATGCGAAGAAGAAGCTCTTCGCCGCGCTCGACGAGTACTGCCGGCCGGACGTCATCCTCGGCAGCAACAGCTCGTCGCTCTCCATCCTCGACATGGCGATGGCCACGAAGCGACCCGAGAAGGTAGTCGGCATCCACTTCTTCAACCCCGTCCCCCTCATGAAGGGCGTCGAGCTGGTCTGCACCATCACGACCTCGTTCCAGACGCTCGAGTACGCGCGGCAGTTCTCGGCCTCCCTCGGCAAGCAGACCTGGGTGGCGAAGGATGCCCCCGGGTTCCTGAGCACGCGGCTGCTCATACCGTACCTGCTGGACGCGATGCGCCTGCTGGAGAGCGGGTTCGCGACGAAGGAGGACATCGACGCGTGTTGCGTGCTCTCCTTCAACTACCCCATGGGCCCGCTTACGCTGTCCGACCTCATCGGGCTCGACGTGTTGCTGAACATCGCGAATGGAATGTATGGCTCGTTCAAGGACCCGAAGTTCGCGGCTCCCATCCTGCTTGAGAAGAAGGTCAAGGCCGGGCAGCTGGGACGCAAGGCGGGCCGTGGCTTCTACGAGTACACGTAGTGGCAGGGGATGATGGTGCGCGAGAAGGCGCGTGGGTTGCAGGCTTCCGATTGCGGAGACTGACGGCGAGGGAGGAAAGGTTGTGCGACGCTCTCCTCCACATGACGAAGGCTCACGTCCCCGGCGCGGCCGGCGCGACGGGATGACCCGAGGTGGCAGCCCGGGGGGGCAGCCTCTGTATGCAGTGACGAAGGAGGGAGACCGACATGCTTGAAGTCCGCTTCCACGGCCGCGGCGGCCAGGGCGCCGTCACGGCGGCAAACCTGCTCGCTGCCGCAGCGCTCCGAGACGGCAAGAAGGGTGTTCAGGCGTTCCCGCACTTCGGCGGGGAGCGACGCGGCGCTCCGGTTGCGGCGTTCGTCCGCATCGCCGAGGAAGAGGTCCGGCTGCGCAGTCGTGTCTACCACCCCGACATCGTGGTGGTGCTCGACCGGCAGACCCTCGAGTCGACCGACGTGACCGCCGGCGTGAAGGAGGGCGGCACTATCATCATCAACAGCCGCAAGAAGCCCGAAGAGTTCGACTTCTCAGACAAATTCAGGGTCGCCGTCGTCGATGCGGCCGGCATCTCCATCGCCCGCGGCCTGCTGGTGAGCGGCATTCCGGCGCTCAATACGCCCATGCTTGGCGCCATCGCGAAGATGACCGACCAGGTGACGCTGAAGTCGGTAGAGGAAGTCATCCGGCAGCAGTGGAAAGGCCCCGCCGGCGAGGCGAACGCCGCCGCCGCCCGGGAAGCCTACGAGAAGACGGAGGTGAATCGCTGATGGAGCGCTATGAAGCCGATACCACCCTGTCGTACCCGTGCATCGCGGCGGCGGGCAAGACCGGCGGATGGCGTGATTTCAGGCCGGTCATCGACCACGCGAACTGCATCAAGTGCCTGCGCTGCTGGGCGTATTGCCCTGAGAACGCGGTGAAGCGGGCCGATGACGACTCCGTCAGCATCGACTACGACTTCTGCAAGGGCTGCGGCGTCTGCGCACACGAGTGCCCGAAGAAGGCTATAGCCATGGAGAGGGAGGACTAGCGATGACGACGATGTTCGACGTCGGCAACAAGATAGCGGCCAGGGCTGTGCAACTGTGCAGGCCGGAGGTCATCGCTGCCTACCCCATCACGCCTCAGACGGTCATCGTCGAGGAACTGGCCAGGATGGTGGAGGCCGGGGAGCTTGCAGCCGAGTACCTCCGCGTGGAGAGCGAGCACTCTGTGATGGCGGCCACCTGTTCGGCAGCCTCGATGGGCGTGCGCACGTTCACCGCAACCTCTTCACAGGGACTGGCGTTCATGCACGAGATGCTGCACTGGGCCAGCCTGTCCCGGTTGCCCATCGTGATGATCAACGTGAACCGGGCGCTTGGTCCCGGCTGGAGCATCTGGGTTGATGATACGGATTCCATGTCGCAGCGCGACACGGGCTGGATTCAGGTCTACTGCTCCTCGGCCCAGGAGATATTCGACACGGTGATTCAGTCCTTCAAGCTGGCCGAGCACCGTGACGTCCAACTGCCGGTGATGATCAACTACAGCGCCTTCACCATCTCCCACACGATGATGCCGGCGGAGGTGCTGTCGCAGGAGCAGGTGGATTCGTTCCTGCCGCCGTTCAAACCATACTGGCGACTGGACTGGCGCAATCCGGTTACGTTCGGCAACGTGCTGTCGGATGAGTACCACATGGAGAAGCGCTACACCATGCAGCAGGGAATGGAGCGGGCGAAACAACTCATCCCCGAGATTGCGCGCGAGTACGAGCAGCGGTTTGGGCGGTATCACGGCGGTCTCATCGATGAGTATCGCGTCGATGATGCGGAGTTCCTGCTGCTTGCTGTCTCGGCTGTCGGGTCCGAGGCGAAGGTGGCGGTGGACAACCTGCGGGCGATGGGCTACAAGGTCGGCCTCGGGCGCGTTCGCGCCGTCAGGCCGTTCCCCGATGAGGAGTTGCGGCGTCTTGGCAAGGGCAGGAGCCTCATCGCGCTCGACCGCAATATCTCGGTGGGCTCCGGCGGCGTCGTCTACCACGAGACGCGCTCCGCCGTACTTGGTGTTGAGGGCTGCAAGGTGTATGGCTATCTCTGCGGTGTCGGGGGACGAGACGTAACGTACGAAGACATCGAGGGCATGGCGCTGAAGGTCATCAACGGCGAGATGCATCCCGATGTGACGGGGTGGTGGGATCTCAAGACCACAGGAGGCAAATAGATGGCAATCAAAGATTTGCCCAGAGAAGAGCTGATGCACCCCGGCGCCGGCTCGTGCCCGGGCTGTGTTGACCTGCTTTCGCTGCGCATGACTCTGAAGGCGCTTGGGCCGAAGACGGTGCTCATCAGCCCTGCCTCCTGTACGGCATCCATCGCTACCAGCTACCCGAAGAGCCCGTTCCAGGTGCCGGTGCTGACCATGGCGTTCGCAGCCGGCGGAGCGGCGGCTTCAGGTGTGGTGGCGGCCCTGAAGCGGCTCGGGGAGGACGATGTCAACGTCGTGGTGTGGGCCGGCGACGGTGGCACGTACGATATCGGATTGCAGTCGCTCTCCGGAGCGATGGAGCGCGGCACCAACTTCATCTTCATCTGCTACAACAACGAGGCGTACTCGAACACGGGCATCCAGCGCAGCGGCGCGACGCCGTTCGGCGCGTGGACGACAACGACCTGGAAGGGCAAGGTGGAGCAGCGCAAAGACATGCCCGGCATCATGCTCGCGCATCGGCTTCCCTACGTAGCGACGGCGTCGCCGTCCTACATCGAAGACCTGTACCGGAAGGTGCAGAAGGCTGCGACCATCGAGGGGCCGAAGTACCTGGAGTTCCACATCCCCTGCGCGCCGGCATGGCGGTTTCCGATGGAGCAGACCATCGAGATTGGCCGCCTGGCCGTTGAGACGGGCGCGTGGCCGCTGTTCGAGGCGACGAACGGCAAGGTTGAGTTCAACCTGCGCTCGAAGCAGATACTCGAGGGCAAGGTGCAGCGGAAGCCCATCGAAGAGTACCTGCAGCCACAGGGACGCTTCGGGCACCTGTTCAAGCCGGTTCGCGACGAAGCGGCTCTGACTGAGATACGCCGCTTCCTCGACGCCGAGTGGGAGAGGTACCTGAAGCTGGTGAACTGCGGCGTGGCTGTCTGAGGTCACGTCAGGAGTTGATACGGAGAGAGCGGGCCGCCGGTCGACCGGCGGCCCGTGTGGTGGTGTGAGCACGGATGACACGCGAACTACGTGGGCTCAAGGCATCCGACGTTGTTCGGGCATTCGAACGAGCCGGCGGCCAGATGCGGCCGGGCAAGGGCGACCACATCAACCTGAAGATGCCCAACGGCCGCATCATCACGCTGCGCGCCGTCGGGGAGGTCAAGGTTGGCAGGCTGAAGGATGCCATACGCGAAGCCGGGCTGACGGTCGCGAGCTTCGCCGACCTGCTACAATGAAATCGGAACGGCATTACACATGGAATACACGGTGATGGTCTATCCTGCCGAGGAAGGCGGCTTCTTCACCCGCGTGCCGCTGCTGCCGGGTTGCGGCTCGCAGGGGGAGACGATCGAAGAGGCGCTGCAGAACACGCGCGAGGCCATCGAATGCCATCTCTGTGCCCTTCGTGACGATGGCCAGGAACTGCCGACTGAGGGGCCATCCTTCCAGGGCCGCATTGCCGTCACGCTCTAAGGCTGGATCGCACTCGCAGTTGTCGCACTGCCTATCTAACCGGTGTTGTGCCTCACTGCATGTTGACTTCGCTATCTGTAGGGGAGGGCCATGGCCCTCCCGTAGCAGTGACTGCGGACACGGTTGGCTGAACAGGCGAGTCGCTTCAGTTGCGTGCGGACTTGCGGCGGGAGGCTATCCGTGCGCGTGCACCTCCGTGGCAACGGGAGAGGCATGCCTCTCCCCTACAAATACCACGAGGAATCGGCCCGGACGTGAGGACGTAGTTGCCTGGTTCGAACGAGTTCCGGCGAACCTCGTCATCCCATATCCGTAGGGGAGGGCCATGGCCCTCCCGTAGTCGAGACGCCGGTCGCGGTTGAGTGGGCAGGCACGTTCCTTCAATGACGCGTGGAGTTCAACGTCGAACGCCTCTCCGTGGATTTGTGGTGGTGTGGCAACGGGAGAGGCATGCCTCTCCCCTACAAATACCATGGCAAGATGAACGCGCGGGCCGCCGGATATCCGGCGGCCCGTACGTAGATGACGTGAACGGCTCCTGATCGCCTACTTGCGGTACTTGTTTGTGAAGCGCTCGATTCGCTGCAGCGCTTCCTTGATGCCTTCGTACGGCGTGGCGTAGCAGATGCGGATGTGGTTCTTGCCCTGCTCTCCGAAGGAATCGCCCGGCAGGACCATGACCTTCTCCTCCAGCAGCAGCTTCTCGCAGAAGACTTCGGAGGAGAGGCTCGTGACGGAGACGTCCGGGAAGATGTAGAAGGCGCCCTTGGGCTCCGCGGTCTTCAGCCCCATGCGGTTCAGCTCGGTGTAGAGGAGGGTGCGGCGCTTGTCATAATGCTGGCGTATCTTCTCGAAGTCCGCGTCGTCGTCCATGTTGAGCGCGGCGAGCGCGGCCCACTGGGTTGCATTCGGCGGGCAGAGCATCGTGTGCTGCGACATATCCAGCATCGCGTTGATGATGTCCGCGGGACCCGCGGCGTAGCCGAGGCGCCAGCCGGGCATGCCGTAGCGCTTGGAGAAGCCGTCGAGGAGCAGCGTCCGCTGCTGCATGCCGGGCAGGGTGGCGAAGCTGGTGAATTTCGCGCCGCCATAGATGAAGGTGCTGTATATCTCGTCGGCGATGATCACCAGGTCGTGCTTCGCGGCTATCTTCGCGACGCCCTGGAGCGTCTTCTTCTCCATCAGCGCGCCGGTCGGGTTGGCGGGATTGCCGAAGAGGATAGCTTTGGTCCGGGGGGTTATCTTCTTCTCCATCTCGTCGGGCTCGAGAGCGTAGTTGTCCGCCGGTGTGGTTGGCACCCGAACGGTGATGCCCTCGGAGAGGGCGATGTTCGGGGGGTAACAGATGTAGTGCGGGTCAGGAGTGATGACCTCGTCGCCCGGGTCGAGCAGGGCACGGAAGCCGAGGTCCATCGCCTGGGAGACGCCCACGGTGACGATAATCTCGGTCTCAGGGTTGTATTCGAGGCCGTGGCGCTTCTTCAGGTTCGCGGCTATGGCCTTCCGCAGCTCCGGGAAGCCGGAGGTGGGGGTGTACTTGGTCCAGCCCTCTGATGCGGCCTGTGCTGCTGCCTCGCAGACGCAGGCTGCCGTGCCGAAGTCCGGCTCGCCTACGCTGAGCGAGATGAGGCCCTCCTTTGACATGCTGTGGAGCAGCTTGAGGAACCGGGCGAAGCCGATGCCTGCAATCCTGTCCACGCGTTGAGAGGTGCGCTTCTTGTGGCCGCTTGGTTCAGACATGTACGTACTCACTGACCTCCTGGTCTCTATTTGCAGCCCGTTTTGCGGGCGTACATCCGGTGGCTCAACAGAGGGTGTGCGACGCCGGACCGTTCCACACAACTGCAATAAGGGTGTGATTGTAGAAGGAATGACGAAGCTGCGCAACACGCGAGTGCGTGTCGAACGTTCCGAGGCTTCACGGCTCGCGCGGGCGCGGGCCATCGCGTCTTCGTTGCCGGGACCATGGCTTTCCGAGATTGGCTGCCGGACGGGCGTCGGCCTGACATCCCGCCATTGCCGTCCGCTTCGTGGTCGTGCTAGGGTTACGACGTCACGGATGCAGGTCACCCACATGCATCGAGTCCTCGTCATCGGCACTGTCTGGCCATACCACAGCGGGGGCGCCCGTGTGCCCGGGCTGGCGAAGTACCTGTCGGAGTCCGGGTGGGAACCCATCGTCTTGACGCGGTCCCTGCCCGCTGGCGTGAACTTGCCGTACCGCGTTGAGACCGTCGGTGGGGAGAGGGTAGGGGAGGGACTCGCGCGGGGCCTGGGACTCGGCGGAGAGGAAGGGCCGCGGCGCCGCCTCGCACGCAGGCTGCACATCTCCTCGGAGAACCCCGTGCTGACGTGGGGCTTCAGGACCATGCGAGAGGTGCTGGAGTACCCAGATGGTGTTGGAGCCTGGCGCCGGGCGGCGCTGCAGAGGACGCTGGAACTCGTGCGTGGCGAGCATTTCGACGCGGTCATCAGCACGTCGCCGCCGGTTTCGTCTCACCTCATCGCCGCGCAGCTGAAGCGGCAGTACGGGCTGACGTGGGTGGCCGATTTTCCGCACCTGTGGTCGCAGGACCATGGCGTGCCGTACGGCCGCACCCGCCGCTGGTTCGACCGCCGGCTGGAGGTACGCACGCTCGCGGGTGCCGACGCGCTGACGACGACGAATCCCGGTCACGCTGCGCTGTTTGCTCAGCTTCACGGCGAAGGCAGGGTACGCATCATTCCCCACGGCTTTGACCCGGACACGACGAATGACCCGCCTTCCCCACTTGCTTCCAGGTTCACGCTGACCTACACGGGAGGGTTCAGTCGAGGCGTCCGCGAGCCGGAGATGCTGCTGCGGGCCCTCGCGGGTCTTGTGAGCGAGGGCGTGCTCTCCGGGCGCACCGCCCAGGTGAGCTTCTACGGTCAGCCCCAGGACTGGGTTCAGGAACAGATAGATGTAATGGGTCTGGCTGAGCTTGTGCGGCAACACGGGCAGGTTCCGCAGGCGGAGGCTTTCGAGCGGCAGCGCGAGTCTCATCTGCTGCTCAACTTCAAGTGCGAGCCGGGAACCGGCGAGGGCATTCTCTCGTCGAAGGTCTACGAGTACCTTGCCGCGAGGAGGCCGGTGTTATCCATCGGCGCGGGTGACGACGTGGCGGACGATGTACTGGGAGAGACGAGTGCGGGTCTCGTCGTCGAAGACGTCGACGCTCTCACGGTGGCGCTGAGAGACTCCTATCGCGAGTATCTTGACTCGGGCACGGTCGCGTGGCGCGGTGATGTCGCCGTGGCCGACACGTACAGTCAGCTGGAGATGGCGCGGCAGTTCGCCCGGTTGCTCAGATCATCGACATCGAATCCCGAGTGCTGTTCGTAGAGAGCCTGCGCCCCGGCTGGTGGCAGGCAGGCTGCAGAACCTCAGACCTGGGGATAGACGGCCAGCACGGTGTCCTTCGTCGCGAAGATCCATGGTATGTTGCCCACCAGGTCGGCGTTGATGGCCACGTGACTCGTCTGCGCGGCCACGGGGTAGACCCGCGCATAGTCGCGTATCACAGCCAGGGCTGTAGCTGCGGCAGGCAACGCGGCATGCTCTGCGGTTCCCATGGAGATAGTCTGTCTCTCGGGTGCCACATAGTCGAAGTACTCGTCACTCATTGTCTTGTCGGCAAGTATGGGGCCATTTGTAATGAGCAAAGCACGGTTGGCTGCGGCCTGCTCCGAAACGGCGTACGGATACCGTGCGTTGATGTCGTAGAAGGGCGTGTTCAGATTGATGAAGTTCGTGTTGAGTGAGAACCATGCCCACACGGTCACGATGACTGCTACAACGAATGCCCTTGGTGCGGCAGCATGCGACCCGTCCAGCAACGACGAGAGCGCGGTCCCGATGGCAGGGGCAGCGAGTACAAACGCGAACGCGAGCCATCTCTGCGGGATGAGGTTCCTGATGCCCAAGAACGTGAGACTGAACATAAGACCGGCGATGCAGAGAGACGCGACCAGCCAGGCCACGTGCACACGTGTTCGAGCCGTTGACAGCATCCAAGATGTTGCGCCCCACGCGGTGAGGACGATAAGCACGAGGAAAGCCACGCGGTTCCACACGGTGGGCGCAGGGTCAAAGGGTGAGCCAACAAGAGTGGCGTCGCTCTCGAGGGCGTGCAAGAAGGGACTCAGTGTCCGTTCGAAGAACGGCGTGTCAGGATAGTATGCATAGAGCCAGTGCTGCAACATGAGTGCTCCGAACAGGGAAGCGGCCACAACCACGGAGGAGAACCCCGCGCGGGATTCATGCAGCGCTGTTCGCGAAGCAGCCCAGAGTGCCACCGCGAAGACAACGAGGGTGACCGCTGACACGAAGGACGAGATGGTGTGCGTCCACACGAGAGCGCACGTGAAGATGAGGAACATCGGCCATCGTGCCGGCATGAGGCGCGGCCTTGCTACCAGGAGCAGAATCAGGGAGAAGAGCACCACGCCAAGGACAGTGGGGATGGTGAATGCACCCCATACGACGAGGAACTGGTTGAATGACGCGGCCAGAGCGGCCAGCAACCCGACTCTCTCCCCAGCGAGCGTCCGGCCGATGCAGTACACAGAGAGTGATACGAGGGCCAGCGGGATAGTGATGACGGAGAACATGCTCATCCGGAGGTCGGCTCCGCCGACCAGCCGGAATGCGATGGTCTGCAGATAGGTGACGGGATAGCTGTAGTACGTGGTGTCCCCGTGCAGACCTGTGCGAAGCAGTACACCAGATTCGAACCAGTCATCGATAACGCCGGCGTGCAACCATGTGTCCGTGCCGTAGAGCGAAGGGAAGGCGAACAGGAGAACTGCGCGCAGCAACAGCGCAAGGACGACGATTTCTGCAAGTATGATGGCGCGACGCTTCGGCAGCGCAGCGCTGGCAATCTGGAGGGCGATGGCGCCTGCGGCAACGGACGCGAGGATGAAATACGCCTGTGGCGGCACCTCTGACCGAGGCCCAAGTAGCAGACATGTCGCGATGAGCGCGACAGTAATCGCCGCGCAGCCCCTTGACATGGACGGTCGAGACAAGAGCCCCTCTGGGGCAGCATCACCGCGATGGGCGGGAAAGACGGCGGTCATGACTGCGCCGGCGAGCACAGCAACCCCGATTTCGGCAGTGGCCGTCGCGTGGAAATGGACACCGGTCAGCGCGACGGTCACACCGGCGAGGCCGGCCACCGCCGTCCAACCCAGGCGGTGTGCGTCCAGGCGACGCACGAGTGGTATCAAGGCGTCACGCATGTACCCTTGCTCCTCGCCTCGTCCATCGTGGCGTCATGCGCCGGTCCAAGCCCTGCCTGAGACGGACTGGCCGCGTGTCTGCCCGTGGCCTTCGGCGCCTGGTGATGCTGGCAGATGCGGGACGATTGCCGTCTCATATACAGTGTCGAAGTAGTGTTTCCAAGTGTAGAGTTCGAGGTTGGGCTTTCCTGTCACCTTGGACTCGAGTGCGTGGGCAGTCGCTGTCGCGAATGACTCTGGCGTCGGATCTGCCACAAACACATGCGGGTCGGTCAGAATCGGCTCGTCGGCCTCGCTCGTCCAGACCACCTTCGCGCCAGACGCCAGCGCCTCGTACGTGGTGATTCCGGATGTCGTCCAACTTGGGAAGGCAAACACGTCCGCTGCCGCGTAGTGGTCAGCAAGGTCGGTCTCCGGGATGAAGCCAAGGAATCTCACTGCAGTCTCGACATGCAAGCTCTTGACGAGAGCACTCAGTCGTGGTTCGTCCTCCCCGGTTCCACCAATGAGCAGTGTCGCGGCCGGGTGATGCTGGAGGATTAGCGGCATAGCCGCGATGAGCACGTCTATGCGCTTCCTGACATCAAGCCGCCCCACGCTGAGGATGACTTCACGGTCGGTAAGTGCCAGGTCTGCGCGTATGTCACGTGCCGGAACATGCGCCATCGCCTCGGGCGAAAGGCAGCCACGAGCCACGACGGCCTCTCGTCCGTAAAGCTGCCGGATCTCCCACCTCAATTGGTCGGTCAAGGTAACAATCGCGCGCGCCTTCCTGACTGCGACGTAGTCGACGAGGGCCTCGGCCTCCATCTTGACTCTCGACGTCGGTCCGAGGCGCCGAACGCTCGGAATGAATTCCCTGTGTCCCGCGACAGACTCACGGATGCCGTCGAACACACGCCGGTGCAGAAGAGAGTACTTCAGATTGTCCTCAGGAAACCAGAACATGGTGCCGTGGATGTGGACAATGTACGGGAGGTGACGGGGCCACATCGCAAGGAATAGCCCGATGGCGCCTCGGTTGGACTGCGCGACAACGAGGTCCGGAGCCAGTCCAGAAAGAGAATGCCGCAGAGATCGCAACCTTCCCGTGCGAGAGCCTTCTGCTGGAACCTGAACCAGCCTGGCTGGCGTGTAGCCCATTAGTCCTGCCTCCGTCACGTCCGTGACGAGGACCGTCACATCGTACCCGCGCTCGGTGAGGTAGCGCTCCTCTTCCCAGAGAAGCCGCTCAGCCCCTCCGGCTGCTGCTACCGAGCCGGCGTATAGGACAATGCACCGTGCCTGTGTCTCGTTCATGCGCGATTGAGCTTTAGCCTCTGCCTGACGATGTGCTTGGCGCTGAGAGCTAGATCTCGAATGTCCGCCCGGCGCACGACCAGCAAGTCGCGGTAGCTCGTCCCGCTTTCCCGGGAGAAAGCTACCAGGGGGACGATCGAGCACACGGCGTACGACACCGTGGACGCCAGCGCCGCTCCTGCGATGCCAAGCCGCGGGATGAGGACGATATTGAGAGGCAGGTTGATTGCCAGCGACACCGCCGCAGCCACGGTGCCTACAAGTGGCTTCCCGCGGCCGATGAGTTCATTGCAGAGCACCTTGTTGATGGCAAGCGCGGTCACGCCGGGTAGCAGTATCCAGAGAGGGAGAAGTGCGGGCAGGAAGGCCTCCCCGAAGAGGAGGCGTATCACCGGCTGCGCCACGAGCGCAAGGAGGAGTGCTGCCAGCACGGTGATGAAGAGAACGCCTCTGCATATTGCGGGAGTAGCCGCGTTGGAGTCTGCGGCGCTCCTTCCCGGAGTAAGAGCGAACAGCACCAGACCTGCGGACGCCGGCAAGTACCAGAGTGCCTCCGCCAGATTCACCGAAACGGAGTAGTAGCCAACCTGCTCCACGCCGATGTACATGCTCACCAGTATCATATCGAGGCGGTAGTTCAGGAAGGAGATGAGATTGCCGATGTACCCCTTAACACCGAATCTCGCCGACTCCCTCAAGAGTCCACCGTCCAGTCTAAGAGCGATCGTGGTGCGACGGCGTATCAGACCGAGGACGAATGCCAGCGCCACGACTTGCGAGATGACGCAAGCGGCCACGGCGCCGACGAGGCTCCACCGTAGCAGCCAGACAAGAACAGCAACGCCGCACAGTCCGAGGGTTGCCTGCAGCAACGTGGCGACGTTGTAGGCGGCAATGCGTGCCTGGGCGAGGAGAATGTGCTTCAAGTACACGGCGAGAAACCCGAGGGGGACTGTGACCAGCACGACGAGCACCAGGTTCGCAGGGATGCCGGAGAGGAAGGAAGGGTCAGTCAACAAGTAGTAGGCTGCAAACGCGGCGGACACCGCGGTGCCGACCACGGTGCCCACGATGATGGAGTTGCCGGCCAGGGAACCAATGGGATAGAGACCGCGCCCGCCGTAGTAGGTGTTCGCAGTGCCGAGTCCGAAGTGCCCGAGGTTCACGAGGAGCGCGGGCACCAGGAACAGCATGGAGTATGCGCCCTTGCCTTCAGGACCGAGCAGACGGGCGATGAGCAGGGATGTCGCCAGGGAGAATCCGATGCCCAGAATCTCAGTCCCGAAGGTGGAGCCCGTGTCGCGCAGAAGCCTCATCTCTCCTCCACGCGCTGCTCTTCGTGAACGTGGGTGAACTGAGCAAGCAGGTTGGCTGGGAGAACGGGACCCGGCCCGAGTTGGGCAGCTGTGATGGTTGCCATCCCATCGCTACACGTGACCTGGAGGCCGTCCGGTCCGACGGTGTGAACGCGTCCCACCTCGGCATCACGTGTGTTCTCACGGCACCTTTCCAGCCGGAGACCCCAGACGGTCCAGTCCCGCCCCCGAAGTCGGGCCAACGGCTTCCATGGGCTGCCGTGACACGCACGAAGGAGACGAGCGATACCCTCCGTGCCCGCGCCCCACTGAATGGCCAGGTCGATGGCTGATGGAGGTCTGCGATACGACCTTTGCGACAGGTCCTGCGGGAAACTGTCGAGCTGTGACGGCGAGATTCCGGTGAGCAGGCGGTGCACGACGTTCGAAGCGGTGCTGGCCGGAAGGTCGACGATGTCCTCGTAGGTGCAGCAGGGCGGTAGTGCCACAGCCTCTTGCAGCACAACGTCCCCAGCATCCAGCCGCTGGACGATGCGGTGCACGGTCACGCCAGCGCGCTCTTCTCCGTCGAAGACCGGCCAGAAATACGGTGATGTGCCAGCGTATTGCGGTAGAAGACTTGGATGTACGTTGAGGCAATCGGCGTGGCACGCTTGGAGGAACCACGACGGGAACACAATAGGATTGAAGGCGGAGAGCACGACATCGGGACGTTGGCCCAGTATCCATTCGGCACCACGTTCGTCGAGTCCGTGCATGAAGGCCGTGTGCAGGTGTCGTCTTTGTGCAACTTCGACTGGGGTCAGGGAGGGGAGTGGAGGCGTGACTCTCTGGCAAGGCCAGGCGACAAGCCCCACTCTGCGCGCCGTGCCATACCCGAGCCTGTTCGCGGCTCGCATTACGCGCCAGTGGAATGGGAGGTGGCGCGCTGCCGGCAGTTGCGGCCTGGCCAGCACCACGTCAATGTGCGATATCGTGTCCGCCGTGCGTGCAAGGCAGTATGCCCCCGCCAGAGAACGCTCCCCGGTGATATATACGACTCGCATCTACGTCGGGCGTTCCTCGGAGAGTGAGCGGACGGCGCGCACGACAACGGAGACCTGTGCCGGTGTCAGGCTGGGTGCCGATGGCAGTGAGACGCCCGTCGAGGAGATAGTGCTCGACACTTTCCCGACAGCAACGGCGCTCGAGTACGGTGGCATGGTGGGAATCGGGTGAAAGACCGGCCTCGCTTCGATTGCGTGCGCTTCCAGTTCCTGCAGGAGCCTGCCGGCGCTGTTTCGGAGACGGCCGTCAAGCAGCACCGAGTATAGCCAGAAGACACATTTCGCCCACGGCATTTCAGGGTGGAGTGTGAGCAGGCCCTCGTCTGCAAGTGGTTTGAGAGCCTCAGCGTACCATCCGGCGATCTCACGCTTCCGCGCCACTAGCGCATCGAGTCTGGCCAGCTGGGCCACGCCGAGCGCCGCCTGCAAGTTCGTCATGCGATAGTTGAAGCCGACCACGTCGTGCCAGTAGCGTCGCTCCGGATTCATGCCGTGGTCACGCAGAATTCGCATCGTTTTGGCAAGCTCGTCGTTGGAGGTGACGCACATCCCCCCTTCGCCCGTCGTGATTATCTTGTTCCCGTAGAACGAGAAGCAGGAGATGTCGCCGAAGGAACCCACGCGCTTGCCACGGTACTCGGCGCCGTGCGCCTCAGCCGCATCCTCCACGACGTACAGACGGTGCCGTCGGGCGACGCTCATGATGGGGTCCATGTCGCAGGGGTGGCCGTAGAGGTGGACGGGGATAATTGCTTTGGTTCTCGGCGTGATGGCCGGTTCGATGAGCGTCGGGTCCACGCACCAGTAGTCCGGATGCGAGTCGACGAAGACGGGCTTTGCACCCGTGTACGTGACCGCGTTCGCCGTGGCGATGAAAGTGAGAGCCGGGACGATGACCTCGTCGCCGGGTCCGATGCCGAGGGCTGTCAGTGCGAGATGCAGCGCCACCGTGCCGTTCGAGGTAGCCACCCCGTGATTCACGCCGCAGTATGCCGCGAAGCCGCCCTCGAACTCGGGAATGAACCGCCCCTTCGAACTGACCCAGCCAGACCGCACCGCTTCGATGACGTTATTCAGTTCCTCTTGTCCAAGGAACGGCTCTGCGATGGGTATCATGGTTATACTCTCAGCGACTTCGTGACGATGTTCGCTTCGTTCGGGTAGTTGGGGGCGTCCCACGGGAAATGCTCACCACGGCGGCAGCGGTCCCAGCGTTCCATGTCCGCCGTGACCATGATGCGCACCAGTTCGTCGAATGTGACCTTCGGCGTCCATCCGAGGAGTCGCCGTGCCTTACTGTTGTCACCCTGAAGGTAGTTCACGTCCAGCGGGCGACAGAACCGCGGGTCGGTTCGGACGTACTTCTCCGGGGCCAAGCCGGCGACGCTGAACGCGGCATTGACGAGTTCACGAACCGTGTGTGACTCGTTTGTGGCGATGACCATGTCCTCAGGATGGTCGAGCTGCAGCATGGCCCACATCGCCTCCACGTACTCCGGTGCGTAGCCCCAGTCGCGCTTGGCGTCGAGGTTGCCGAGCACCAGCTCGCTCTGGAGTCCATGGCGTATCTTCGCGACCGCGTTCGAGACTTTCCGCGTCACAAATTCCAGTCCTCGGAGCGGTGATTCGTGGTTGAAGAGTATGCCATTGCAGGCGAACAGTCGGTACGCTTCGCGGTATATCCGCACAATTGAGTAGCCGTACAGCTTGGCTGCGGCGTACGGACTTGAGGGACGGAACGGCGTCTCCTCGGATTGCGGCTCCTGTCCACCATCACCGTACAGTTCACTTGTGCTTGCCTGGTAGACGCGCGTCCGCGGGCTGATGGTGCGAACCGCCTCCAGGACGCGAACGACGCCAAGACCGGTTACGTCGCCGGCTCCGATGGGTTGTTCGAACGAAGCGCCCACGAAGCTCTGTGCTGCGAGGTGGTACAACTCATCCGGCTCGGCAATTCTGATGGCTTCGGCGATGGAGGCGTCGTCAATGAGGTCGGCCGGGATCAGCGTGACTCTGTCGAAGACTTCGAGGTGCTGCAACCGCCAGAAGTTGGGAGTGGAGACGCGCCGGTAGGTACCGAACACTCTGTATCCCTTGTCCAGGAGATGACTCGCGAGGTATGCCCCGTCCTGGCCGGTTACTCCCGTTATGAGTGCCGATTTCGTCAACACCACCTCCCGTCGCGCCGTGGTCTGGGCAACGCCTGAGAGCGCATTGCGGATCGCACATGCACATTATAGGTGGCCGCGCGCGCTAATGACACTGGACCCGCGCCTATCCGGCTTTCGAGGGCGCGATGCTGCGTCGGACACTCTCGATTTACCATGTAGTCCTTCGCCGTGCGTCCTTGGTCTCGGTCGTACGGCTTTTCGGAGGAGCCCGAAGCTATCGGCGCCGCAGGGCCTGAACGTGCGACCGATGGTCGCATACGCGTGACTTGTTGACAATCCGGCCCGGCTTCCATACACTGTTCACAGTATTCTGTATACAGAGGACAATGTATGGCTCTCGCCAATAGCGCCGACCTTCCCAAGAAGCATCTTACCGCACGCGAGTTCGTCCTTGAAGGCATCCGCGACGCCATGCTGGCCGGAAGGCTCACCGCCGGGCAGGAGCTGGACGACCATGCGCTGGCGGCAACTTTCGGAGTCAGCCGCACGCCCGTCCGCGAGGCCCTCAAGGTGCTCGAAGTGCAGGGCTTCGTGACTCATCGCGCGTTTTCCAAGCCTGTCGTCGCCGCCATTTCCCCGGCGCGCATCCAGGAGGTGGCGCTGATGCGCATCGCCCTCGAAGGCGCGGCCGTGTCCAGGGCTGCTCTAACCATCGCCGAGCCCGAGCTGAAGTACCTGGAGCGGTGCACCGCCGCCGGCCTCAAGGCCCTGCAGAAGAAGGACGCCGCTGCCTGGAGTCACTGGAATCGCGAGTTCCACACCCGGCTGTCCGCGGCTGCGGGGATGCCCCTCCTCAGCCGTGAGATAGACTCGCTCATCGACCTCGCCCGGTTCTACAGCAGCATGCTGTGGCGTGAGATACCTCACTCTTTCCACGAGGCGCAGCTGGCGCATCTGGAGATTGTGAAGGCGTGCCGCGAGAGGAACCCCGAGCTGGCGCAGAAGCTGCTGCGGGACCACCTGGTCGCCTCGTGCGCCGTGCAGGTCGAGATTGTCAGTAGCCGCGGGTTTCAGCTCGATGCGGGGCCGGTGGAGTTGCCGAAGATGACCCGGCGCAGCTCGAAGAGGGCGCCCGCGGCTGCCGCGCGGGGCTGAGGACTAGCTCCTCAGTCCTGACGCTCCCCACTGCGGACCTGAACTCCGTCCTGCCATACGCCTGGGTTCAAACTGCCGGCAACAGCCGGCGCACCTGCGCGGCGAGGTCGCCCAGATTCTCGATGACGTGCGCTCCAGCTTCGGACAGCGCCCGCTGCTTCTCTGACGCACGGCTGGCCTTGCCGGTGATGATGGCGCCCGCGTGACCCATGCGGCGCCCCTCGGGGGCCGAGGCCCCGGCGATGAACGCTACGACCGGCTTGGTGACGCAGGTGCGTATGAACTCGGCGGCCTCCTGCTCGGAGGCGCCGCCTATCTCACCGATGAGGACGATGGCGTCCGTGTCGGCGTCGTCCTGGAACAGCCGGAGCACATCGACGAACGTCGTTCCGGGCAGCGGGTCGCCGCCCAGCCCCACGCAGGTGGATTGCCCCATGCCGTTCAGCGTGAGCTGATTGACCGCTTCGTAGGTGAGCGTACCGCTGCGCGAGGCGACGCCAACGTTCCCCGGCATCGTGATGCTGCCGGGCATGATGCCTATCTTGCACCGGGCCGCCGGCGCGATGAGCCCGGGGCAGTTCGGGCCGATGACCCGCACTCCCTTGCCCCTGATGTGCTGGTGCCATCTGACCTCGTCCATGTCGGGGATGTGCTCCGTGATGCAGACGATGGTCTGGATGCCTGCATCTGCCGCCTCCATGATGGCGTCCGAAGCGAATGGCGCGGGAACGAAGATGACGCTCGCGTCGGCTCCGGTCCGCCTCTTTGCCTCCTCCACGGTGTCGAATACCGGCACTCCGTCGCCCCACGTCGTGCCGCCCTTGCCGGGCGTGACGCCGCCGACCACCTTCGTGCCGTACTCGATGCAGCGCTGGGTGTGAAATGTCGCTTCACGACCGGTGATGCCCTGGACGAGCACGCGCGTGTCCCGGTTGACGAGTATCATCGGCTGCCTCCCGCTCCCCGCGCGGCTGCGACGGCGCGTCGCGCCGCCTGTGCCAGGTCAGGTTCGAATATGATGGGCAGCCCGGATTGCCGCAGCGTCGCCATGGCCTGCTCGAGGTTCGTCCCGTTCATCCGGACGATGAACGGCACGCGCACGTCGCGACCCTTGACCACCCGTACGATGGCCGTCGCCAGCACGTCGCAGCGCAGTATCCCTCCGAAGACGTTGACCCAGGCGGCGCGCACCTTCGGGTCGGAGAGCATCATCTCCAGCGCGGCAACCAGCCTGTCCTCACTCGGACCGCCGCCGACATCGAGAAAGTTGGCCGGCTGGCCGCCGGCCCACGTGACGAGGTCCATGGTCGCCATCGCCAGCCCGGCCCCGTTCACGAGACAGCCGATGTCGCCGTCCAGCCTGATGTAGTTGACGCCGATGTCCGCCGCCTTCGCGTCGAACGAGTCCTCCTGTGACACGTCGCGCATGCCGGCGAGTTCCGGATGCCGGAATAGCGCGTTGTCGTCGAACGTAACCTTGGCGTCGAGAGCCACGAGGCGGGCGTCTTTCGTCACGACGAGCGGGTTCATCTCGACCAGCGAACAGTCCTTCTCCACGAAAAGCCGCCAGGCGTTCCGGGCGACGTCCGTCACCTGCGGGACGAAGGCGGCGGGCAGGTTCAGGCTCCGGGCGAGGTTCCGACCCTGGTAGGGCAACACGCCGACGAGCGGGTCGATGTGCAGCCGGGCCACGCGCTCCGGCTCGTTCGTCGCGACCTCTTCGATGTCCATGCCGCCGGCATCGCTGGCGATGATGGCGGGCAGCCGCGCGGACCTGTCGATGAGTAAGGCGAGGTACAGCTCCCTCTCGGGCGCCATCGCCTCCTCGACGAGGATGGAGTTCACGGGCAGCCCGTCCGTGCCCGTCTGTCGGGTGGCCAGTCGCGAGCCAAGGAGCCGACGCGCCTGGCCAAGTCCCTCTTCACGCGTTCCGGCGGGCAGTATGCCCCCCGCTTTGCCCCGCCCTCCGGCGTGTATCTGCGCCTTGAGGACGGCCGGCAACCCCGTCTCGCTCAAACGCGCTGCGACGTCTTCGACCGAGGAGGCGACGCCACCCTTCGGAACGGGGATGCCGTACTGGTTGAGGAGCGCCTTCGCCTGGTACTCGTGAATCTTCATGCCTTCACCCTGGATTGCCGGATAGACCGAGTCGATGCGGGCCCCGGGACGCCGCGGACCCCGCCGATGCTAGTGCGCTCCAGCCCGGCTGTCAATGGGCTTTGGCTTCCGGCGTGGGGCGCCCGCCCGCATGGCGGAAGCAGCACGCGTCGTCGCGAAGAGGCGGACCGCGATGTCAGGTGTGGACGCAATCCGAAGGCTTGCCGTATCATGGCTGCTCGACGCGTCCGGGATGCGTACGGGCGCACAGGAGCGACGCGATTCGCAGGAGGAGGACATGAACGACAGCCTTGCCGTGTTGTGGGTGACGAAGGACAAAGAGGCCGCGCTCAACATGGTGTTCATGTACACGAAGAACTCGAAGTTGAGGAAATGGTGGGGCAAGGTCACCCTCATCATCTGGGGACCGTCGGGACCGCTGCTGGTCTCCGATGCCGAGCTGCAGAAGGAACTGAAGGCGCTCAAGGAGGCCGGCGTCGAGCTTCAGGCGTGCAAGGCCTGCTCCGACAGGTACGGCATCAGCGACCAGCTCACGGCTCTCGGCGTCGATGTGAAGTACATGGGCCAGCCGTTGACGGAGCTGCTCAAGTCGGGCGCGGCAGTCCTCTCGGTGTAGCTCCCGGACTGTCTGCGTCTCATCGTGGTCGCTACGCTGCTTCTGCAGGCGGCCGCGCAGGGCCATGGCGCCTCACTGGTGAGGCGGTTCCAGTTTGCCGTACGCCCCAGTCCACGTGTCCGCCTGCTTCAGGAACTCCGCGCACCCGTAGCGCCGGATGAACTCGGTCGCTTCCCGGTACTTGCGGTACTTGTAGCTCGCATGATTGAAGAAGGCGGCCATCGTGGGGCAGGTGTCCAGCTCCGGGCACTCGCCGCACGCCACGAGTCCTCGCTGGACGCAGCAGACCTTCATCCGGCACTTCGCCTTCGCGATGTCTCTCTGTCCGTCGAGGTAGCCGAGCTTGCACCCTCTGCAGAGGCCCCCGGCCAGGACGCGGCAGGTGCGGCAGTACGCGCCGCAACAGCCGATGTAGTCCGATGGCTCTTCGTTCCGTGCTGAATCGGTCATCGCTCCAGACAAGGTCCTCCCGGCAAGCCCACCGCGACTGAGAAAGAAGAGCGACGCGGCCGTACCTGGCGCCGCGCCGCTCCTGTCTGCAACGCTTCGAAGGCAGGGCGAAGCCCGGCGCTACACCGGCTTTCGCTCGAGAAGCTCGATGAGCGTGTTGTCCGGTCCCACCAGGAAGGAGATGCGGATGCCGGGCCGGAAGTTGGTGATGTCCTGCGTGAACTTGACGCCCTTCGCCTTCAGTTCCTTCACCGCCGCATCGAGGTCGTCCGTCACGATGGCGAAGTGCTCAAGTCCGTAGGTGCTGCCTGGCGCCG
Organism: Dehalococcoidia bacterium; assembly: GCA_023229725.1. Classification (GTDB taxonomy): domain Bacteria; phylum Chloroflexota; class Dehalococcoidia; order GIF9; family AB-539-J10; genus SKVJ01. Next base: position 30,561 of record JALNYR010000007.1, read on the forward strand.
GAGCCGCCACTGACGGCTTCACCGCTCGTCCCTTCACGAAGACATTCCCCCCGCCAAGGTCGAGGGCGACCATGGCGGTGCCATCGGGCGCGGTCCCCTTGCTCTTCACCGTGGCGCCGAACTTCTCGATGTAGAACGCCGCGGCAGCCTCCGGGTTCGCGCTGATGATGTGCACGTGGTCGTAGCGATACGTGGCCATTTGTGTCTCACACTCCTTTCGCGGCCAATACTAGACATGGATTCTGCCGCCTGTCAACGTGTACCATTCAGTGCGGAATGCCCCCGTCGCGCCGCGCCCGGCGTGGCTCGACGTTGCGTACCGGTAGAGAGGAGGACTCGTGGCCCAGAAGAGACACGTCGTTGTGGTCAACGCCATGGAACCCGAGGCGATGCGGATGATCCGCGAGGCGAGCGACGACATCATCGTCGACGATGTCGCCGACCTGACGCGCGCCGAGCGCAAGGGCGACATGTCGCGACAGGGAGAGCTGGACCGCGCTCTCGCCGCCGCCGAGATAGTGTATGCCCTCAAGCTGCCCGAACGGCTGCTGCAGCGCGCACCCGGCCTCAAGTGGATTCAGACCGTCTCGACAGGCGTGGACCGGATACTCACGCCCGAACTCGCACGCAGCCCCGTGGTTGTCACCAACATGTCCGGCATCCACGAGGTCACCATGGGCGAGTTCGTGCTCATGCTTATGCTGATGTTCGACGCGCAGCTTCTACCAGCAGATAGAGGGCAGGTGGAAGTGGTTCCCCATGGACGTGCTCACCGGCAAGACGGTCGGCATCGTCGGCCTGGGCCGCATCGGTCGCGAGGTCGCCCGGGTCTCCCGCTTCTTTGGCATGAGAGTCGTTGCCACGCGCCGGTCCGCGACGCAGGAGGCGACGGCGGAGAACGTCGACCTGGTTCTGCCGCTGAGCCGCCTTCACGACCTGCTGTCGCAGAGCGACTTCGTCGTGCTGGCATTGCCCCTGACTCCGGAATCGCGTGGACTCATCGGCGCGGGTGAGTTTGCGGCGATGAAGCCCACCGCACGCATCATCAACGTGTCGAGAGGCCCCATCATCGACGAGCCGGCCCTGATTCTCGCGCTGCAGGAAGGCCGCATCGCTGGCGCCGGCCTCGACGTCGTCACCGTGGAGCCGCTGGCGGCGGACAGCCCGCTGCGGCACATGCCGAACGTCATCATGAGCCCGCATGTGTCAGGCGACATCGAGGAGTACGACGTCGGCGCTGCCCGCTTCTTCACCGAGAACCTGCGCCGCTACCTCGACGGCAGGCCGTTGCTGAACGTGGTGGACAAGGCCCTGGGCTACTGAGCCCTTCGGTCCTGCGGCGTGCTTTGACACCCCGCGGGAACGGGGGGTAGACTGGGCGGGCTGCCCGGACGTATCAGGACGGCACGTCGTTGAGGAGGGAGTCCATGACGAATCGCGTGGCAATCACCAGCACCGAGCCGGGAGGCGTGGAGCACGCCGTACGTGAGGCTGTGCGCCTCGCGGGAGGATTCGGTGAACTCATCGGTCCTACCAGCCGCGTGCTCATCAAGCCCAACCAGTGCAAGCCCTCGCCGCGCCACTCCGGCTGTATGGCCGACGGCGACGTTGTGGAGGCCGTGGCGAAGCTGGTGCTGGAGCGCCGGCCGAAGTCGGTCGTCATCGGCGACGGCGCCATCGCCGGGTACGATTTCGGTGGCTTCAGCACGCAGGAGTCGTTTGACTCGTCCGGCGTGACCGAAGTCGCGAAGCGCCTCGGCATCGAACTGCGCAACCTGACCACGGACATTCCCGTCGAAGTCTCCATACCGAATGCGCTCATCATGGACCGCGTTCGCATTGCGAAGACGGCGCTGGATAGCGACGTCATCATCAGCATCCCGGTGCTCAAGAGCCACATCCGCACGCACGCCACGCTCTCGCTCAAGAACATGAAGGGCGTGATGCCCGGCGTGGAGAAGCGCAAGACCCATCGCCTGGGCCTGGACATGGCCATCGTGGACCTGTGCACGGTGGTGCGACCGTCGTACGCCGTGGTGGATGCCACCGTGGGCATGGAAGGGGTATGGCAGTACCCGCAGGATACGCGGAAGATGGGGCTCATCGTGGCGGGCAGCGACGCGCTCTACGTGGACGTCGTCGGCGCGGCGCTCATGGGGATTGACACCGCACAGATCATGCACCTCCAGTACATGGCGCAGAAGGAAGGCAAGCGGGCCGCCATCGACGCCGTCGAAGTCGTCGGCGAGCGTATCGCGGACCACCGCCAGGTCTTCAAGACGGGATTCGATGTCTTCCGCGGTCGCTACCCTGAAGTGTGCTTCGTCCAGGGCGAGTCCGCGTGCAGCGGCTGCACGAACGAACTGGTGAGCGCCATCACGTACATGAAGCAGGCCGGCTACGGCGAGCAGATGAAGGGCCTGACGGTCGTCATCGGCAACGCGGCGGACGTGCGCGCCGAAGGCAAAGTGGTGGCCCTGGGCAAGTGCTCGGCCGGGGTCAAAGGGGTTGACGCTCACGTGCCGGGCTGCCCGCCCAAGGAGGACGAGATGGTCCGCGTGCTGTGCGAGACGTGCGGCGTGGACCCGCGCAAGGTAAGAGAGACGATGGCCGGCGAACGCAAGAAGCTCTGGGATTCTTCGAGCGGCGCTCTGCAGCGATAAGTCACGAGAACTGGAGGATGAATGAAAGCAGCCTACTACGAGGGTAACAAGAGGTTCTCAGTCGGCGAGTCGAAGATAGTGCCGCCCGGGCCCGGACAGGTCCGCATGAAGGTGGCGTACGCCGGCATCTGCGGCACGGACGTTCACATCTTCCTCGGGCACATGGACCACCGGTTGAAGCCGCCC
>JALNYR010000157.1 GCA_023229725.1 Dehalococcoidia bacterium
ATCGGGCGCGTCCGGCTGCCCCGGAGATGCCGGCAGCGGAAAATGGAGGGTGATGTCCGATGCAATCACAACTGGACTACCGCGATACTCCTTCACTGCTGATAGACGTCGAGAAGATGGAGCGCACCCTCAAGGAGATGGCGACGGTTGCGGCCGATGCCGGCGTTGCCCTGAGGCCTCACGTCAAGACCCACAAGTGCACCGCGCTGGCGCTCCGACAACTGGAGCTTGGCGCCCGGGGCATCACCGTCGCCAAGATAGGCGAGGCTGAGGTTATGGCCCATGCGGGCATCCGCGATATCCGCATTGCGTATCCCGTGGTCGGAGAGTACAAGCTCAAGCGTCTCGCGAAGCTGATGGAGCGGGCCGAGGTGTCGGTCTCGCTCGACAGCGTCGAGGTTGCCCGGGGACTGTCCGACCTTGGCCGCCGCCTTGGCCGGCGCATCCCGATACTCTTGAAGATAAACGCCGGTCTGAACAGAACGGGCGTCCTGCCCGAAGATGCGGTCACGGCCGCCAGGGCGCTTGAGTCGCTCCCCGGCGTTCAGCTCGTCGGCATCCTCACGCACGAGGGTCAGGCGCTCAAGGAGCCCTCCCGGGACGGGGCGAAGCAGGTCGCCCTCAGGGTGGGCGCCATCATGGTGGAAACGGCGCAGCGTCTCCGGCAGGCCGGGTTCGGCATCGAGGAGGTGAGCGTCGGCTCGACGCCCACCGTGCGGGACATCGCCCGCGTGCCGGGAGTGACGGAGATACGCCCCGGGACGTACATCTTCAACGACTTCAATGAAGTGACGCTGGGCGTCGCCAGCGAGGAGACCTGTGCGCTGACGGTGCTGGCGACCATCATCAGCATCCCGGCGGACGACCGCGCGGTGCTCGATGCCGGCGCGAAGACGCTGTCATCGGACCTGTTGAGCCCGCCTTCCGCCCGCAAGGGCTACGGCTACATCAAGGGCTACCCGGACATCACCATCGCGCGGCTCAACGAGGAGCACGGCATTCTCACGCTCCAGAACGCGAAGAGCACGCTCAAGATCGGCCAGCAGGTCGAGATTATCCCCAATCACGTCTGTCCTGTCGTCAACCTGGCTGACGTCATGTACCTGATGAGGAACGGCGTCTGCGAGGGACAGCTCGAGATTCTGGCGGCAGGCAAGAACAGGTAGCGTCTGACCTTCGCTCAAGGAGGGCGTGGCAATGGATGGAAAGAGCGTCGTCGCTATCGTCAGAGGTCCGCGGAAGCCGGACGAGCGCGAAGTCGACCGCATGGTGCGCAAGGTCGTGGCGCTGGCCGGAGGACTGGAGAGGCTCGTGCCCCCCGGGGCCACCGTCATCATCAAGCCGAACCTCGTCGCGCCGGTGGCGCCCGAGCGCGGCGCCACCACTGACCCCAGGGTCTGCAAGTCGCTTGCCGACCAGGTTCGCGAGCTTGGAGGACGCGCCATCATCGCCGAGAGTTCGGCCATCGGCGGCGACACTGAGGAGGCCATCAGGGTCTGCGGCTACGAGCCGCTTCGCGCTCAAGGGTACGAGGTGCTCGACCTGAAGAAAGAGACGCTGGTAACCGTACCCGTGCCGAAGGGCACGGTGCTGAAGGAGTTGAGGCTGCCGGAGATTGTCGTCCGGGCCGATGCCATCATCAGCGTGCCGAAGATGAAGACGCACGACCAGGCGCTCGCCACCCTCGCCATCAAGAACATGAAGGGCCTGCTGCCGGACACGCTCAAGAAGCAGTTCCACACCACCTTCGGCGTCTTCCGCGCCATGGCCGACCTGAACAGCGTCGTGAAGCCGGCGTTCTCCGTCGTGGACGGCATCATCGCCCAGGAAGGGCTGGGCCCCGTGTTCGGCTCGCCTGTCGAGATGGACCTCCTTGTGGCGGGCAGGGACCCGGTCGCCGTCGACACGGTCGCCGGCCTCATCATGGGCATCGAGCCGGCGGGCATGGAGACGACCACGTACGCGGCGGAGCTCGGGCTCGGAGTGATGGACATGAGCTCCATCGAGGTGGTCGGCACGCCTATCGACGCGGTGAAACGGCGCTTCAAGCTGGCGAGCGAGGCGCTCGAGGAGACGCTGCACCTGCCGCCCGGATTCGAGCTCGTCTTCAACGAGATGGCCTGCACCGGCTGCCGCACCGGCGTGCTCAGCTCCCTCTGGGACCTCTCGGAGCAGGGCAAGCTCGGCGTGCTGCGCGATACGCGTATCGTGGCCGGGCTGATGGCCAGTCCTCCGCCCGCTTCGAGCAAGCGCACCATCTTCGTCGGCGCCTGCGCCGGGAAGAGCCGGAACCAGGGTGAGTTCGTCAAGGGCTGCCCGCCCAACAACGTCGACATACGCGCCGCCATCACTGGAGTCGTAGACTCGAGTTTCCTGACGAAGCACTAGTGGTGTGCGCGGCGCAACCGCGTCCGGCGGGACCCACCTCCGGGCGCTCTTCGGCCAGCCCGGTCGCGGCCGCGCGGAGGCATATGAACATCTACGAGCACTACGGTGTCAAGCCCATCATCAACGTCGCGGGCGCAATGACCCGGTACGGCGGCACGATAGTCGGGCAGGAGGTGCTCGATGCCATGGAGGAGGCCGCCCGCTACTCCGTTCCCCTCGACCGGCTGCAGGCCGCGGCCAGTCGCGTCATCGCGGCGCGGACGCACGCCGAGGCAGGCATCGTCACGTGCGGCGCCTCGCACGCGCTCACTCTCGCCACCGCCGCCTGCATCTGCGGTTGGGATGTCGCCCGCATGAACCGGCTGCCGTTCACAGACGGCATGCCCAACGAGGTCATCATGCCGCTGCACCACATCTCCGGCTACGACCACGCGCTGCAGGCCGCCGGCGCCCGGCTCATTCCCGCAGGCTTCTTCAACGACACGCCGGACCCGTTCACCGTCCGTCCAACCGACCGATGGGAACTCGAGTCGTACATCACGGAGCACACCGCCGCCTTCGCCGTCGCGCCGCTTCCCGGCTCCCATCCTCCGCTGGAACAGGTCGTCGACGTGGCGCACCGGCACGGCCTGCCCGTGATTGTCGACGCCTCACCGGGAGTCCCGCCGCTTGTGAACCTGCACCGCTACACCGACATGGGAGCCGACCTGGTCACTGTCAGCGGCGGCAAGGGTATCGGGGGTCCGCAGGCAAGCGCCATCCTCTGCGGTCGCAAGGACCTCGTGGGTTCGGCTCTGCTGCAGATGCTCGACCTCGCTGGCGAGAGGTTTGATGACTGGAATCCTCCCTCAGACCTCATTCCCAGGGACAGGTTGTGCGGCAAGCCGCTCCACGGCATCGGCCGCAGCGGCAAAGTGACGAAGGAAGCCATCATCGGCCTGCTCGTCGCCCTGGAGGCGTTCACCGAGCAGGGCTTCGCCGCACTGTGCGCCTCGCGCCTCGAGCTAGTCCGTGTCATCGAGACACACCTGACGGGCATCACGGGCGTGGGCGTGAAGCTGCGACGCAGCGGGGAGGAGTACTACCCGGTGCTGGAGATAGCCGTCGATGCGGCAGCCGCCGGCGTGAGCGCCATCGAAGTTGCTCGCAGGCTCAAGGGCGGGGAACCGGCTCTCTACCTCGAAGACAGCGCCGCCGAGCGCGGCATCCTCTGCCTGGACTCCCTCAACCTCCAGGACCGTGCCACCGCCGAGCTTGTCGGACAGCGACTACGGACACTCTTCAGCGGTTGAAGCTGAAACACTGGCGAAGGCGGCCCGCGGACGGGCACGCGCCGTGTGGGCGGACTCCGGACGGCGGCAACTCCGGCGGGTAACGATGGGTCGCCGCGCCATTCACGAGCCCGGCGACCCTGTCATGGCTACTTGAGCAGCCCGGTCAGGTCGTCCAGCGTCTTCTTGGCGTCGCCGAACAAGAGTATGGTGCGCTTCAAGGAATAGAGCGGATTCTGGACCCCTGAGTATCCGGGTCTCTCGTCTAGGTTGCAGACGATGACAGTCCGCGCCTCATGCGCCGCCAGGATGGGCATCCCGGATATCGGCGTCCCCTCTTTCTCGATGGCCGCCGGATTGACGACGTCGCAGGCCCCTATCACCAGTGCCACATCCGTGTCCTTCATCTCCGGGTTGACATCGTCCATCTCAACCAGGTTGCTGTAGTCTACATCCGCCTCGGCCAGCAACACGTTCATGTGACCGGGCATGCGGCCCGCCACCGGGTGGATTGCGAAGCGCACGCGCCGCCCCTGCTGCGCCAGCAGGCCGGCCAGGCGCACGGTGTTGAACTGGGCCTGCGCCAGGGCCATGCCGTAGCCGGGAATAATCACGACGCTCGCAGCCGCGCGCAGCGCCTCGGCGGCGCTCGTGAGCGGGTCCGGTCGCGGAGCCGTTGGCTCAACCGGTTCTCGTCCCCCGCCTGCCGCGGCTTGCGGCTCGCCCTGCCCCTCATCCTGAGATCGCGGCGCTGCTGCAACGGGTGAGACCTTCGTGCCGACGAAGATGTTTACGAGGCCGCGGTTCATGGCCTTGCACATCACGTGCGTGAGGATGGAGCCGGAGGCGGCCACCGTTGCGCCACAGGCGATGAGCAGCCTGTTCTGGATGATGATGCCGCAGAACGCCGCAGCCAGGCCCGCGGTGGCGTTGAGGAATGAAATCAGCACGGGCATGTCCGCACCGCCGATGCGAATCGCAAACAGCACGCCTGTCGCGATAGCGAAGGCAATCAGCGCTATCAACAGGCCCGCGCGCTGTGGCGCCCCGGCCTGCAACGCGCCAATCGCCAGGATTACCCCGGCCAACGCGAAGAACACGAGTATCGGCGAATGGCGCTTCAGCACAGTGGGCCGCTGATTGATGCGGGCCGCCAGCTTGGCGCTCGCAATCATGCTGCCGCCGAAGGTGAACGCGCCGATAATAAGGCCCACCGCGCCCGATATCTGTCCCACGAGCGCCGTCTGTCCGTGTACGCGGACCAGCTCTTCGAACGACACGAGGAATGCCGCTATGCCTCCCGCGCCGTGCTGGAATGCAATCATGGCAGGAATCTGGATCATGTTCACGCGCATCGCCGTGGCCCAGCCGATGGCCGAGCCGATGAGCAGCGCGAGTATCACTATCGCCGGGTCCAGGATGTCGTAGCGATAGAGGACCAGCAGGAAGGCCAACCCGAGCGCCCCCGCCGCGAGCAGGTTCCCCTTGCGTGCTCCGGGCGGTCGCCTGAAGAGGCGAACGCCGCACAGCAGCATGACGATTATCGCCAAGTCGACCAGTATGTCCATTCAGCCTTCCCTCGACCGTGTCGAACGAAGCGCCACCGTCTCCGCCGTCGACACGTTCACCCTTTCCCTCTGGTCTTGAACATCCTGAGCATACGGTCCGTGATAACGAAGCCGCCGACCACGTTGAAGGTCGCGGCGATGATTGCCACCGCGCCGATGAGCCTGCTGCCGGCAGA
>JALNYR010000158.1 GCA_023229725.1 Dehalococcoidia bacterium
CTGGCCGGGGACGTGCTCCTGGCCTTCAAGGAACGCTTCTTCGAGGCCAACCCGGAGATCAAGCCCGGCGGCACCATGAAGGTGGCCGAGGAGTGCGACGACGCGCGCAAGGCCGTGCAGCAGATCATCATCCAGGACGTGGGCGCGGGGTATGTGGACGTGATCCGCATCTTCGAGCGCATGGCCGATGTGGTCAGCATGATCCCGCAGATCAGCCAGGGGGTCCGGCCGGAGAAGTCCGCGGACACGGCCTATGAGTTGTCCCAGCTCCTGGAGAACGCGGGCAAGTACCTGGGCAGCGTCATCCGCAACTACGACCAGGGCCTTGTCGAGCCCATCGGCTCGGACTTCCTGCGCTACAACATGCTCGACCCGGAGGCCCCAGGCAAGGGCGACTTCGTTCTGAAGGCCCTCGGCTTCTCCTCCTTCCAGGCCCGCATCGTCAGGACGCAGAAGCTCCTCCAGATGCTCGGCCTGGTCATGCAGTACCCGGAACTCCTGGCCGAGGCCAAGCCGCGCCCGATGCTGGACGAGATTTTCAAGTCCGTGGACCTCGACCCCGGCGTGCTCCTGAAGAGCGAGCAGGACAAGGAGGTTGAGGCCAAGGAGAAGCAGGAGGCCCTGGCGCAGCAGTTGGCCATGCAGCAGCAGGCACAGTCCGAAGCCCTGGCCATGGCCGAGGGCGCCAAGGACGCGGAGCACGGCCGCAGGATGGAACTGGAAGGGGCCAAGGCCGCCGGTTCGCTGGCCAAGACCGTCCTCGGCAAGAGCGCCCCCACGCCGCAGCCCATGGGCCTGCCGGTGCAGCAATGAGGAAGGAGCTTTTCGAGAGCCTGGCCGTGGATCACCTGCTGAACCTGCGTGACCTGTCAGGGGCTCTGGAGACGGGTTCGGGCAAGGTGATGCTCAAGGCCGTGGAAGTGCTGCTTGAGCGCGAGCGAGAGTCCATGGAGTCCAGGCCGATCCGGGGCGGCGAAGACGTGACCAAGAGCGTGGAATACCGGCTGGGCTTCATCGCGGCCTGCAAGCGGATGCTCGCCCTGCCCGAAGAGGCCGGAAAGTACGTGGAGAAAAAGAACAGAGAAATCGAGGAGAAAAGAGCATGAACCGTTTCAACCCCTGCGCCTTTTCGGCCCTGGTCCTCGCGGTGCTCCTGGCCTTCGCGTTTCCCGCCCTGGCCGCGCCCGTGGACAACAACCGTGACACCACCATCAACGGCGAGTGGACGTTCCAGCAGGATCAGACCTTCAGGAAGGACCTGATCCTGGAGGATCAGGTCAAGGTCGGCGGGGAAAGTGTCTTCGAGGCCGCGCCCGTCTTCTTCTACGACGAGTTCCTGGGGACCAACGGCACCCTGTTCCAGGGCGGCGCGACCGGCGGCGGCTACAGCGGGTCCTGGACCGGCAACGCGACCGCGGGCGGAAACGCCACGGTGGTCGGCTCCATTCCCCCCGGCTTCGCCCAGTTGAACACCAACGGCTCCAGCGGCGCCCAGTGCGCCTCGATGTACTGGAACGACAACCTGGCCCTGGACATCTCCAAGGGTCTGGTCTTCGAGACGCGGGTGACCTTCCCCACGCTGCCGGCCAACTACGGAACCGCCTCCATCGGCCTGATGGGCAACGCCACCCAGGCCAACCCGCTCGGCAACGGGTGGTTCGCGCTGTTCCACGTCGGTGGGTCCAACCCGGCCCCGACGTTCAACACCGATGTCAACGCGACCTTCTCCGACGGCGTGGCCAACCTGAACGCCACGACCGGGGCGACCATCGCCGCGAACACCGCCAGGACCTACCGGATCGAGACGAGCACCGACGGCGTGCTGAGCTTCTTCATCGACGGCGCCCAGGTCGGCGCGGCCACGGCCATGGACTGGTCCACCGCCGGGGGCCGCCTCTACGTGCAGCCCTACCTGAACGTCTACCAGGGCGGGGCCTCGACCAACGCCATCGACTCGAACGCCACCATGCGCGTGGACTACGTGCGCGTGTACCAGAAGACCCGCTAACCGGAACCCAAGGCAGGAGACACGACAATGCCCGACGACATCACCACCCCGGCGGCTGCGGAAGCCCCGGCGGCAGTCGCAGAGCAGGACATCGACCAGGAGATGGAGGCCGGATTCGCCGACCTGGACGGGGACGAAACCGCGCAGGACGGCAATGCGGCCGAGGACGCGGCGACCGGCGAGAAGGGCGATGCCCAGGCAGACGGCAAGGACAAGGCCCCCGCGCCTGCCCCCGCTGCCGCGGCTGCGGACGGAACCGACGCCGAGCCCGACCCAGTGGCAGCGCTTCTGGCCGAGGCCGAGGCCCGCGAGAAGGCCACCCCCGCTGCCGCGGCTGCTCCCGGAACGGCGGGGCAGCCCCCCGCCCAGCCCGGACGGCAGGGCGCCTCGGCCGAGGCTCCGCGGGCGACCAAGGAAGAGGTCAAGGAGTACCTGGACTTCTTCTCTGACACCATCCCGGATGAGAAGTTCATCATCGGCGACAAGGAACTGGACTTCAAGGCCCTGGAAGAAGACATGCCGGGCATCTCCGACGCCCTGCGCCTGTCCGGCGGCCGGGCCGCGGTCAAGTACGTGGGCCACCTTGCCGAGCGCGGCGAGATCATCACCGGCCACGTCATGAAGCAGTTCGTGGATCAGGTGGTCAACCCCATGCGGGCCGAACTGGAAGACCTCCGGTTCTGGCTCGACGTGGCCAAGCAGGACCCCGAGGCCCTGACCCTCGCGCAGAGCGCGGAAATGGATGCCTGGATCAAGACGCAGCCAGAACCGGTGCAGCGAATGGCCAAGAACCTGCGCACGCCCAAGGACGTGGTCGCCTTTGTCAATGGTCTTCGCAAGTCCAAGGCCAAGGCCAAGACGGCGGACCACGACGCCAAGGCGCGCAAGGACATCGAGCGGCAGCGCGCCCTGCACGGGCACAGCGCGAGCCCCGGGCGGCGTCCGGCAACGGCCGACGCCATCGGCGCGGCCTCGGAAGAAGAAGAAGGGTTCGCCAGCGCCTAGCGCGGCGCGGAGAAGAACATGGAAGCGGCAACGCAAGACATCGCGCGGCACAAGATGATCCCTGTCGAAGAGGGATACGAGGTCCGCTGCACGGAGCCGCGGTGCAACCGCCTGCTGTTCAAGGGGCGGATTGCGCCGGGTTCGAGCATCGAGATCAAGTGCCCGAAGTGCAAAACCATAGGGAGAATCATGGTTTTGTGAAGATATAGCACACATCCCACTGTGTACCAGAAGGCCATGCAGAGCCTCCGAGTGCCGAGGGTGTTCAACGATGAACATCAACATCCCACAAGGAGCGCGTCATGGCCGACAACATCACCACCTTCCAGGACATCAGCCCGCGCGGACAGGGTATCGCCAAGGGCAAGCTGCTCAAGCGCTACCAGCACCTCGCCGTCACCGAGCGGTTCGGCTACGTCGATCCGCAGCCCCGCAAGATGGGCGACCAGCGCGTCTGGGGCCGCTACCAGGACCTCCCCCGCGCCACCGCCCCCCTCGCCGAAGCCGTCTCCGGCCCCGGCCAGAAGCTCCGCCGCGTGGACTACACGGCCACGCTGGAGCTGTTCGGCGATTCGGTCAACCTGACCAAGAAGGTCAAGGATCTGCACGAGGACCCGGTCGGCCAGGAAGCCACCGACCTTTGCGGTGAGCAGGCCCGCGAGACCATCGAGGTCATCCGCATCAACGTGCTCAAGGCGGGCACGAACGTCTTCTACGCCAACGGCGTGGCCTCCCGTGCCCTGGTCAACTCCCCGCCCACCCGCGGCGACTTCCGGCGCATCGTGCGCGCCTTCAAGCGCGCCAAGGCGCAGAAGATCAGCAAGATCATCGCCGCCACCCAGAACATCTCCACCCAGCCGGTCGAGGAAGCCTACTTCGCCATGGGTCACACCGACCTGGATTCCGACATCCGGGGCATCTCCGGCTTCCTGCCAGTGGCGCAGTACGCCAACTCGGGCAAGGCCCTGCCCGGCGAGGTCGGCTCCATCGAGGAGTGCCGCATCATCCTGACCCCGCTGTTCGAGCCCTGGGAAGCGGCCGGCGTTGCCGGGACCGCCTACCTGTCCAGCGGCGCGGCCGTGTCTGCGGCCACCGCCTGCGACGTGTACCCGCTCATCTTCGTGGCCAAGGACGCCTACGGCATCGTGCCCCTCCAGGGAAAGAACTCCATCGAGATGGGCATGATCAACCCCGGCACCCCGACCAAGGACGACCAGCACGGCCTGCGCGGCTTCGTGTCCTGGTGCTCCTGGCAGGCGTGCGCGCGGCTGAACGAGTCCTGGATCGCACGCCTGGAGTGCTCCGCCACGGCCAACCCGTCCTAGTCGGTGTCTGAAGCAAACCCCCTGAAAGAAGCAAGGAGAGATAGATGAACCACATCGCAGGAACCTTCAACGGCACGGGCTCCGCGCTGTACATCGGCTGCGGCTTCGTCCCGGATTGGGTCAAGGTGTTCAACCTGGAGGACGCCGACTGCGCATTCCTCCAGTGGAACAAGCACCTGCTGCGCTCGGCCGAGATGCCCCGCGGAATGCTGATGCACACCGCGGCCGGGATGCTCGGCGACCCGCGCACCGTGGCCGACGGCGGCATCCACGTCTACCGCGGTGGGGACCTGATCACCTCCGCGTCCACCGCGTACCTCGTCCTGGACGACGCCGACTACAAGACCTCGGCCACCTACGGGACCGTCAACAAGTGGACGCTCGGCAGCGCTGCCAATCGCACCGGCAAATTCAACGTCGAAGCCGACACCACCTACATCGGCGAGGGCTCCGAGATCACCATCCGCCAGGACTTCGACGGCAAGGTCATCACCGCCGCTATCCAGGCGCTCACCTCCAACGGCGAGCAGGCCAACGAGGTCACCCTGTCCGAGGCCGTGAAGACCGGCGACATCCTGTTCATCAGCCGCATGTACGACTTCGTGGGCTGCGCGGCCAACACGACCATGCCCGCGGGCTTCCTGCTCGACGCCACGACCGTCATCAACGTGTCCGGCGAGATGTGCGCCTTCGAGGCCGGGACCTTCATCTAGGCCCCGAGCTGACGCGACCGACAACCACAAGCAAATGCCAGAGGTCAACGCCATGAGCCCCGAGCATCCGGACATGATTCTGTCCAAGGACGGCAGCCCGTTCGCCAACGATCAGGCGGCCAAGTCAGCCATCACCCGCCTCGGCCTGGACCCCGACGCCCACGAAGCGGTCCAGGTCGAGGGAGGGTGGGGCATCCGGAAGGTTGACGACCCCGCGGCCCCCACCGTGAAGAAGGGAGCGTCGGGCAAGCAGAGCGAGACTCTGCGGAAGGTGCTCGCGGCCAAGGAGGAGTACCCCGGGTATTTCGCCGAAGCCTGCCGCGCGCTCTGCTTC
>JALNYR010000159.1 GCA_023229725.1 Dehalococcoidia bacterium
TCAACGTCGCCGGTCATGCCGTGGATGATTACGTGCGGGTCGCCAGCCGGCTCGACGCGGTGACCGGAGTCGCCGCGCTCGAAGTCAACATCAGCTGTCCGAACGTTTCCGAAGGCGGCATGGAGTTCGGTGTGAGTCCGCAGGCCGCCGCCCGGCTCACATCCGCTGTGCGCGATGCCACGACGCTGCCGCTTATCGTCAAGCTGAGCCCGAACGTGACCGACATCGCGGCCATCGCTTCCGCCGTTGCGAAGGCGGGCGCCGACGCCGTCTGCATCATCAACACGCTGCGCGGCACGGCAATCGATATAGAGCGTCGAACCTTCCGCCTCGGGCGGCCGTCGGGGGGGCTGTCGGGACCGGCCATCAAGCCCGTCGCTCTCTACATGGTCTCGGCCGTCGCGAAGGCCGTTGACGTGCCGGTCATCGGCTGCGGTGGCATCTCCACGGCGGAGGACGCCATCGAGTTCGTCATGGCCGGCGCAGCCGCCGTCCAGGTGGGTACGGCAACGTTCACGGACGCCCGGTCCATGACCGACATCATCGACGGCATCGGCGCCTTCATGCGCCGTCATGGCATCCGCGACCTGGCGAACATCCGCGGCATCGTGCGGTAGCGCTGCTCCGGCGCTGCCCGGGCAATGCAGAAGGGGCGGACAGCCCCGCGGCCGTCCGCCCCTTCCTTCAGTCCCGCGAAGTGGACTACTTCTTTTTGTCTTCTTTCTTGTCTTCCTGGCGCTGCTCGACGAATGCTCTCAGCAGGTCCATCGGCAGCGGGAACAGGATAGTGTTCGTCTTCTCCGTCGCGATGGCGGTCATCGCCTGCAGGTATCTCAGTTGAATCGCAGCCGGCTGCGTCCCGATTATCTTCGCGGCCTGCGCCAGCTTTTCGGCTGCCTGAGCTTCACCTTCGGCGTGGACGACCTTCGCGCGACGGTCGCGCTCGGCCTCGGCCTGGGCGGCCATTGAACGCTGCATGGACTCCGGAAGCTGGACGTCCTTGACCTCGACAAGGCTTACCTTGACGCCCCACGGGTTGGTGCCTTCGTCGACGACCGTCTGGATCTTCTCGTTGAGGCGGTCGCGGTGAGCCAGGAGTTCGTCGAGCTCCGATTGCCCCACGACATTCCTGAGAGTGGTCTGGGCGAGAAGCGAGGTGGCCTTCGCGTAGTCCAGCACCTTGAGGATGGCATCGTCGGGCGCCACAACGCGGAAGTAGACGACCGCGTCTACGGTGACGGTCACGTTATCGAGGGTGATGCACTCCTGCTGTGGGACATCCATGGTCACGACACGCAGGTCTACCTTGCGCGCACGTTCGATGAACGGGATGATGAGCACGAGTCCCGGACCACGGAGACCCACGAATCTTCCGAGGCGGAAGATGCCGGCCCGCTCGTATTCCTGGACGATCTTGATGGCCGATGAGAGCACTGTCAGGACAATCAGCCCGACAAACAGGTACAGAACCCACCCGAGATCAAACATCCTGGTCCTCCTTCGTTACTACCTTGAGCATGAGGCCTTCGACGGCGACAATCCGAACTTTGTGTCCGGCATCGATGTGAGGGCCGGACGAGACCGCCTGCCACAGCTCCCCGTCGGCCAGCACGATGCCCTCCGGCGTGAGCGGGGTCCGCACGACGGCTGTCTGGCCGACGAGCGTTTCTCTTCCCGCCACCGGCTTGCGCCGCTGGCTGCGGATGACGGCGACAATGGACACCACGGTGAGACAGCCGGCCAGCACGAGCATGATGGCGAGCGGTCCGGAGTAAAGCGAAGTATTCACAATCATCCTGGACTCCTCACGCGGGCGACCGCCTGCGCACCCGCAACTGCATCTTCTCGACAGCCAGAATCGTGACCTCCTCCCCCGGGGACACCGGCGCGCCCTCGGCGACAGCCGTCCACAGCTCTCCCTCCGCCAGCACGGTGCCGCGCGGGGCAAGAGGGGTCCTCGCCAGCGCGGTCGTGCCGACCATCCCCTCGGCGCCGGTGGCTCGCTGCCGTCGCTGGCCGCGTATGACGGCGCCGAGAATGAATATCGAGAAAGCCGCGGCGCCTGCAGCTACGGCCGCGATGAGGCCTCTGTCCACCTCGATGCCGGGGCTCTTGCTGAACAGTACTATCGAGCCGAGCACGAGGGCCGCAACTCCTCCCGCAGTGAGCGCGCCAAACGATGTCGTGAATGCCTCGGCGATGAACAGCCCGACGGCAAGCAGCATCAGCGCCACGCCTCCCCAGTACGCGTCGAGCACGCCCAGGGCGTAGAAGGCGAGGATGAGGCAGATGCCGCCGGCCACACCGGGGAAGATGAGCCCGGGACTCGATATCTCCGTCACGAGGCCGATGGTTGCCAGCGTGAAGAGTATGTACGCGATATTGGGGTCACTCAGGACATGAAGGAATCGCTCGAAACGAGTCATGTCGGTCGGGTCCAGCGTCGCGCCCCTCGTGCCGAGCACGACGGTCTCGCCGTTCGCGAGTTCGACCTCACGGCCGTCGATGCTGTCGAGCAGGTCACCGAGCGAGTCGGCGCGGATGTCGATGAGTCCCACCTCCAGAGCCTCGACGTCGGTGAAGGACTTGCTCTCCGTGACCGCGAGAGCCGCCTCCTCGATGTTGCGATGTCGGTCCTCGGCGATGGTGCGCATCCATCTCTCCGAGAACCGGGTAATCTTCTCCATCTGGTCCTCGGGGATCTGGTCGCCGGAGCCGGAGACGGGATGAGCGGCCCCGATGGTGGTCCCCGGCGTCATGGCCGCGACGTGTGAGGCAAGGGTGATAAACGTCCCCGCTGACGCCGCCCACGCGCCCTTCGGGCTGACGTAGGTGATTACGGGAACGTCGGCATTCATGATGGAACTGACGATGTCTTCGGTCGCGGTGAGAAGACCTCCGGGCGTGTTGAGTTGTATGACGCAGGCGCTCGCGCCTGTCTCCTCAGCCAGGCTGATGCCGCGGTCGATGTACTGTGCGACAACTGGCACTATCGTGCCGTCGACGTTCAGAACGACCACGTGGTCATCGCTGTCCGCCGCCACGCTGGCCGCCATCGAAATGACGGCGCAGCCACAAAGCAGCAGGTAGAAGACAGTCCGCATCGCACGCACGCCGGCTCCCCTCCCGTCACCAGTATAGTGGAAGGAACCTGCGGCGACAAAGCCGCGGAAGCGGTCCGGCCGCCGTCCTCACGTGTCGGATTGAAGCCGACTGCCGCATTCCTGTAGAATGACAGCGTTCCACTATGAAGTCTGAGCCACTGCTTCTCCACAGCAAATGCCGCGGCATGCGCGATATGTTGCCCGGCGACATGTCGCGCTTCCGCCGTGTCGAAGGCGCGTTCCTCGATGGTTGTCGCGCTTACGGGTACGAAGAAGTCAGGCCTCCGACCATCGAGTACCTGCAGCTGTTCACCGCCCTGGGAACGCTTACGCCGGCGATGGTGGGGAAGGTGTACTCCTTCCTTGACTGGGATGGTTGGAGCGGTGAACGCGTGGTGCTGCGTCCCGACAGCACTATCCCTGTGGCGAGGCTCTACGTGGAGAACCTCGCTCCCCAGTCGCCTCTGCGGCTCTGCTATGTGACCAACAGCTTCGTGTTTGAAGAGACCGGCAGGAGGAACAGGGAGCGGTGGCAGGGAGGGGCGGAGTTCATCGGCGGAGCACCGGTCGTGGCGGACGTGGAGATGGTGCTGCTTGCCTCCGACGTCATCGCCCGGTTGGGATTGCGGGACGTGCGTTTCCAGGTTTGCCACGCGGGGTTGCTTAAGGCCCTCATCGACGAGCTTGACCTGGACGCCCAGGAGAAGGAGCACCTTGTCGAGAGCGTGCTCGACGGCGATTGGAGAGGGTTGGAGGAGGCGGTTGCAGGTGTTGCGGACCGGAAGCGATACCTTCCGCCGCTGCTCGCCCTGAAGGGCGTCTCATCCGGCTACCTGCAGAACGTCAGAGCGCTCTCGATGGGCGCCAGTCCGGCATTCCGCGGGGCACTTGACCAGTTCATCGAGGTGGCGTCGCTGCTGGACGAGCTTGAGTGCAGCTACCAGATTGACATAACGGCCGTGCGCAGCTTCGAGTACTACACGGGCATCTGCTTCCAGCTTGTGTCGGGCAGCGGAGAGAAGGTTGGGGGGGGCGGGAGGTACGACGACCTCATTCCTCTGATGGGTGGGCCGAACATCCCGGCGTGCGGCTTCGCGCTCTACATCGACCAGATCATGGGAATGCTCGATGGACGCCTGGTTGGCGCGCCCCGTGCCGCCGTCGTCTGTGACGATGCTTCGGTCGGCGCCGTCCGGCGCACTCTTGAAGTGGCGCGGGCGGTGCGCAGTGCCGGTGGCGTCGCGAGTGTCGGCATCAGGCGCGGCCCGGAGTTCACCGGACGCTACCGCTGGGTTGTGCGAGTCACCTCGGAGACTGCGGAGACCGTCGAGTTGACGGACTCCGAGACCAGGGAGAAGGTCACGTGTTCGGTCGCGCAAGCGGTCGAACGCCTCGTGTCCTAGTTTTCAATCGTGCAAGCCATCGGTTCCGACGGCATTCGGTTCGCTCTTCCGAAGGGAAGGTTCCTCTCTTCCACGTCTGAGCTGCTCGATGCCGCCGGCGTCTCATTCGACGACTACAACTCAAAGACTCGCCTGTACCGCCTTCGTTCCTCCCGGTTTGAGTCCCTGTCCGCCAAGATACTCCAGGAGAAGGATATCTCGGTGCATGTCTCGGTCGGCAACTACGACCTTGGCATCTGCGGGCGCGACTGGGTGAGGGAGATGAAGGCAAGGTACCCCGCCGCGGCGCTCGTTGAGGTCGGGCCTCTGCCACTGCGAGAGGGGGCGGTCTATCTCGCGACGAGCGCGTACTCGGACCTCACCTCTCTCGACGACGTGAAACGGGCCGAGCGGACACTGCACGTGGTCTCCGAGTATCCCAGCATTGCGACGGTCCTCGCGGCTGAGCTGCGACTGCGCCGGTTCCGCGTCTTTCCGGTCTGGGGCGCGGCGGGAGCCTACCCGCCTGAGAGCGCCGACCTGGTGGTCATGTGGGCCGGCGACGAGCGGGAGTTGCTGTCTCAGGGCCTCGTGCCTTTGAGGAAGCTGTTCGACGTTGACGCGATGCTCGTGGCCAATTCCGCTTCCGTGTCCGGCAGGGACATGAGCGAGGTGCTCGCGTGTTTCAGCGGGAGGCTGGGAGGGGGAGAGGCGGTTGCGGATGTCCGGGATACTGAGGGCGGCGGTCAGCCGCTGAATGAGTTGCTCGCCGCGTGGCAGTCGCGCGAGCTGCGGCTGGCGTTGCCGGACGGCCACCAGAAGACGCCCGCAGTGGAACTGCTGGAGCGCGCCGGCCTCGACGTGCCGGGCTA
>JALNYR010000160.1 GCA_023229725.1 Dehalococcoidia bacterium
TTTCGCGTTGGCGCTTCCTCGGCCCAAGTCGCGGGGTCGGGACTCACGATGCCGAGCGGCTTGAATCCGCCCCACCGATTCCACTGCGTGATCATCAACCGCTCAGCCACCGCCCACAGCGCGAACAGGCGCCGGTCCGCGGGGGGCTGGCGGGGGATGATGTTCCACGCGATGTAGACGAGGACAGGAATGCAGATCTCCGGGTGCGCGAGTGCCCAGGCCCAGGCGATTGCGATGTAGTCGTAGATCACTTGATTGGCTCCTTGGGTTCCTCAGCGACCGGCTCCTCGATCGGCTTCGCACTCGCCACGTGCGCGTCAAGCTTCGCAAGCTCCGCACTCGTGCACTTCCGCCTCGCCTCCGGATCCGCCAGCGCGGCCCGGAGTACAGAGGAGTCAGCGCACGAATAGGTGCCGTCCTTCTCCGCTGCGAGAGGGCGTGCGGACGAGACGGCCCGATACTCCGCTGGATCGGAATCCAACGCCGATGCGTGGAATAGCGTGCAGTGCGCCGCATGCATCTTCATCGCCGCAGCGTCGCCGAGCTTGCCGCGGTCGGCGTTGATCTGCGCGAGCAGTGCCGCAGATCTAGACCCCGTCGCCCCATCGGGGAAGCGTGGGAGTCCAAGGATCTTGCGGGCCGCTTTCTCGATCTCTTCCGCGCTTGCCTTCGTATGCCCCGTACTTTCCGATGCACCCATCACACACCGTACTTTCCGGACCACGCGGCCCATTTCGCAACATCGACTGCCGCAGCCGTTCGGCCGAGTAGCGTGTAACGGCTGATTCTTAGGCTAAATACTG
Source organism: Dehalococcoidia bacterium (assembly GCA_023229725.1). Taxonomy (GTDB): domain Bacteria; phylum Chloroflexota; class Dehalococcoidia; order GIF9; family AB-539-J10; genus SKVJ01. Next base: position 804 of record JALNYR010000160.1, read on the forward strand.
CCCCCACTCCGGTTAGCCTAGAACCTACTGCGTATGCCCCCGAATGGCCTAGCGCGTCGCACGCCCCCGATGCCACGCTGAGACCTCCACGATAAATGGTTGCCGCAGTCCCGTTTACCGCCACTATCTCTGACGTGTCTGCGCCGCGTGGGGTCACAACTATGTACCCCCCTCCTGTGGTGTAATAGGCCCTCCGCGTGCCGACAGCGTCATCAACCAACATGTGTAGCCACCCAGATGCACTAGCGGACAAGTACTGCCCGGCTGCTGAAGCGTCCTGATCCGAAAGCACCGTGCAGATCGACCACGCCGTTCCCGCGAATGTAAGCCCTCCGTCCACTAGGTAGTAGTCTGGAGAAATGAAGTGCCCGGACGGATGCCCGCCCAGCCCGGCCGCGATGTAGTCGGCCTGGTTCGCCGCGTTGGCCTGCACGAGATTCGGTGCCCCAGCTACCTGCGACACCCATGCCGTGATCTTCCCGCCCGACGTGAGCACGTCCTCTGCGGTGTAGTCGAGCACGCGATCGGTGCCCCAGGAGGCGGGAGTCCAAACTGCCACCCCGCCCCCGAACCCGGCCCCGGCACCTACTCCCAGCCCGATGCTCACGACTGCACCGCCCCCTGGCGCCTGTAGGACAGCGCACGGAGCGCCGTCGTTGCGGGGGAGATAACCTTCGTTGCCGGGGCAGCCTTCGTGGCAATGCACCCGATCATGCTGCACGCGAGAGGCTTCTCGATCCCAGCGTTCGGGAGCTCGTGGAAGGGCAACACCCATACCCCGGTGATGTCGACCGATGCGTCGGAGTCGTCGTCAGCCGAGAAGATGACCTTCCCCTCGACCGTGGGGACCAGGATCTGAATGAAAGACCCGGTGGCCGCGCGCGCGGTCGCCCCAGCGGTGCCGAGCTTGTCGGTCAGTGTTCCCGCCGTCATCGTCGTAGCGAAATACAGAGCGTAGGGCACACCCAGGTGGAAGCACTCATCGGTGATCTCAAGATCACCGGCCGAGCCACCTCCGGGCGTGTGCGTCGCGACTGTCCCGGCGAATGCCCACCCCGTGCCAGCAGTCCAATCCGCCGGGGTAATCGACACGAGCCGGGGAGCCTCACGCAGCTGGGCGTAGACGTAGATCGATGCCGCATTGGCCTCGACCGCATCACACGAGATCGAGATGGTCGCGATCTCGGCCGCGGTGAGCGCGTCGGTCTCGGGGCCCTGTAGGGCGAGGATCTCCGAGCTGGCGATCGTCAGCGTGGCGTGCAGGTTGCCCCGGTCGTCGACCTCGGGTGCCCCCGTGGCCGCATCAGCTTTGCTCGGGGTCGTGGTATGGCGCACAGTGCCCTGGAGCGCCGCCGTCGATGCCCCGGTGGGGAGCGCGCACGAGGAGATGGTGACTGCGCCCGTGTTGCATGCTGTGATCTTGCCATCGATCGAAGTGAGCGATGCATTGCCAGCCGTCTGGAGAGCGGAGGTCGCAACCAAAGCTGCAAGGGTGTCTTGCTTCGCCGCGGTGGCGAGCGTGGAGACGTCCACGGTTGCGGTCACCGTCCCGCTCACGGGGATGGGCTCACCTCCAGAGACGCCCTCGACCACGAGCCCACCGTGGGCCCCGGAGAGTGCCGGATCGGCTGCGTCAGAATCGGCGGCAGTCGAGGCAGGACGAAGGCCGAGGAAGGTCGTACGGCCGAGGAGGTATGACTTCAGACTTGCGAGACTCATGATTACACCTTTCCTATTCCCTATTCCGCGAGCAGGTGCTTGGTGATCAGGCCATTGGCCACTAGCGCGTCGATCAGTGCGAGCAACGTGGTGCCGCAGTGCCCCAGATTCGAGTCTTCGTTGCCGTAGTAGCCCACGTCTTGCTGCGCGACGGGGGCGGGACCTTTGTCGAAGAAGCCGATCTTCTGCACGCTCGTTCCGCTGTCATAGCTGACCTGGAATGCGACGGTGTTGGAATAGACCTTCAGGAACGTGGATGCATTCGCGTGCCCGCCGTTCCCGATCTCCAACACCGTGTGCGTCGATCCGTCCTGTAGCGCCAGGACGCCGTCGTCTTCGCCAACGTCGCCCGCCGGGGCAGCAATGATCAAATCATCCCCGCTCGCAGCGGACGCAGCAGCGACCGTGATCGTTCGGTCCGCTCCTACAGGCAGCGTGAGCCCATTCGCCACGACCCAGTTCGCCCCATTCGCCTGGAGGATCTGGTTCGCCGTAGTGGCCGCAGGGAGCGAGTTAGCCCCATTCGCCGCAGCCGTAATCCGCCCGTACGGATCGACTGTGATGTCGGCGGCGGTGTAGGAGCCCGCGACTACCGCCGTGGTTGCGAGCCCGATGGTGTAGGAGCCATTTGCACCACCGTCGGAGGCCGTGACTTGCCCCGCCGCCACCCCCAGCGTCCGCTCAGCGGTCAGAGCGGAGTTGAGCGAGACCGTGAGGTACGTCCCGTTGACCGGGGCGCCGGCACTTCCGAAGAGATCGTCGAGCCATGAAGTCATGATGTCACCCTGGCCTGATTACGGTGGTTGAGAGAGAGATCCCGGTGTCCTCGATATTCATCGTCGTTCCGGCGTCCGCCGATGCGGCCTCGATTCGCACCACGATCGGGCCCGTCTCGGCTCCGGCCATCACGTGGCGGCACGTCCATGAGTAGCAATTCGAGGTCTGACTGACTGCGACGCAGACACCCGAGCCCGTTACCACGTGGTCGGAGAAGTTGTAATACACGTTGATCCGGAGCGCCCCGCCGTGGACACCGTCGGTCGAAGCCTGCACGTGAGCGTGGATCTCGATGATGTCGCCCGCGGCAAGATCTTCCGTGATCGTCACGGCCATCGGGGTTGCGCCGTCGGTGACTGCCTGCCAATCCGTGCTACCCGAGACGCTCATATAGCCAGCGGGGGAGAAGTCGATCGTTCCCGCGGCCACGTGCTGAAAGTCGATGATCGGATTCCGATTGAGGAACAGAATCGAATCTTGAAGCGCCTCGATCGGCGTATTCACCGACGCCGCGGTCGCGTTGTCCCCGTCGTCCGGGATCGTGAGGCTACCGGGAGCGGTGGCCGTACCTGCGTATGTGCTTGCCATCTAAACAGCCTCCGTCCCGCGCCAATAGCGCGCAGTCGCAAGTCGAGCCGGAACACTGGTCCCAGCAGAGTCTTTGTGCCAGTTCACGAAGTCACCGCCGCTCGGTTCGGGAGCCGCGGGGAGGAACGTCGTCGGGCTGAACGCGATCACGATCCATTCACACGTAGTCCCGGCGGGCTTCCATTCCTTGATGATGCTTCGGACCCCGGCGACTTCATCGCTCGTTGCCGAGGTCCCCCACGTTGCTCCGGTCGCTCCCCATTTGCCGGTGCCCCAGAGCACAGCATTCCCCCAGGTCCCCGTGATCTCCCACGGCCCCGTGTCCGAGTAGATGATGACCCAGAAGCGCGAGAAGGACGAAGCTGCAACGGAGTCCCACTCCCAATTGCCGGAGTCGAGAACGAAGGAGCGAGTCCCGTCGGCCGCGCGAGAGAACCAATTGCCCCTGGCGTCGACCGTGCGCAGGACCACCCCCGAGGACTGGAGGTAGGCGTACAGCTGATCGAGCAACGCAAACGGATTCCCTTGGGTCAAGTGGTCGTCGAGGAACCGAATCAGCCGGGCCGCGTAGGCGTCCGCCGGCTCGTTGATGCCCCTTCGGATCTTCCGATCGCGCCCGATGTACCACAGGGCATCCTCGGGGGCGTACTCCGGCAGGTCTGCCTCGTAGGACAGCCTGAACCGCTCGGCCATCGCGTCCATCATGAGCCCGAGGGAGTACAGGACTCGTTCTCCGTCCCCGGAGCGGAGCCACGAGGGAACCAACGAATAGAAGATCTGGCGGAATCTCATGGCGCAGACTCCGTGACCACGGTGACGTCTCCCACCGCGATGCCCGTCGTTGCGACCTGAGAGGCAGTCAGCGTCGTGTCGGTCGCCGGAGCCACCAGATTGACGTGGAAAATATACCCCGGATAGGTCTGTAGGATCGCGGAGATGATGCGCGCCCTATACACCTTCCCATCGTCCCCGTCACCGCCGATCGGAATCGTCGCGAAAAGCTGTTGCAATGCGGCGACAACTGCAGCCTTGATCTCACTCTCTGTAGCGCCGATCGTGTCGTAGACGTAGACGGTCGGGGTGATCGTCACGGGGAGCGCTGAAGCTGACGTGGTCGTGACGGTGATGCAGAGCGGGGTCGCATACTCAGCGAGAGCGGTCTCGACGAGGGTCCGATCGCCCCCGGAGACGGCCCCCGAAGACGAGGCGAGGTATACGGTGACGTCGCCGGTCGCGGAGTCGGCAACGACCTTCGCGCGCGTGACGTCGGCCGCGGTCGTGAGGGCCGCGTTGAGCGCGACGTAGGCGTATGCACCCGCGGCTCCGTTCGGAGAGAGGCTTTCGAGCTTCGCCCGGCACCCAGCGACGATCGAGGACACGCTCTCTTCGTCCACGCCTACCGCGGCAGTCGTGTT
>JALNYR010000161.1 GCA_023229725.1 Dehalococcoidia bacterium
ACGAAGTCGATGTTCTGGTTCAGCTCCTTGATTTGATACGTGAGCTGTTCCGAGTCACGCTGCACGGTCCTGACGTGTCCAGCCGCCGCGGCAGTGGCATCCTCAAGGTCCTCAAGCGCCTTCTCGAGGTCCCTGGCGTACTGCTTGACCGCCTCGATGGAGTTCAAGTCTATCGTCTTGTCCAGGAGTCTGTGTGCCGCACTCAATGCTGCGATTCGCGCCTTCTCAAATAGTCCTGCCATGTCTCCTCCTTGTGCTATCCTGCTCCCGCCTCTATCTCACACGGGTCGCCCCGTCTACCAGCCCCTTGAGCCACCACCTCTGCTTCCACTGCTGCCGCCGCTCCTGCCGCCACCGCTGGACCTCCCCCCCGAACCCCAGCTCGTGGACCCGCCCCCGCCTCGATGGCCTGAACTGCTCGGCCGCGAGCTGCTGCTCGGCCGCGAGCTGCTGCTCGGCCGTGAGCCCCACGGCCTCGTGCCTCCGGAGGACCACCCTCCGGAGGGAAAGAGTATCGCCGGTACATTGACGCCCGCCGTGCCCGTACCCTGCTGAGGCCTCCCACCGCTGCTGTTCACATCCCTCTGGGCAAACGCATACGCTTCATCCGCCGCGGACAGGGCTCTCTCCGCGAGCGAGGCCTGTGTGCCGGCATCCACCGATGCCTCGGCCTGTCGCAGCGCCTCCGTGGCTTCGACGAGGCGATTCCGGGCCTGGTCCTGCACGAACGGGTGACGTACCTGCACGAACCGGCTGACCATGGCCACCTTCGCCTGTGCATCCCGAAGGGCGCTTGCTGCTCTAGCCCGCAGGCGCTCCGCGGCTTCATGTTCGTCCCGTGCCTGTATCAGAATCCGGTCGGCCGCTTCGTTCGCTTCCCGGGCCAGCTTGCAGACCCTGAGGTAGTCCGGCTTCTCCTGCTTCAGTTCTTCTCTCGCCGTCTCGTTCATCGCTTCCGCGGCGCGCAGGTCATCCTCCAGGCTCTCGCGGATGTCGTCATCGTACCGGCTGATGTACTCCCGGGCTTTCACCACGTCGGCCTGTGCCGCATCGATTTCGCCGGGAGCATCGCGTCGCGCCGCCATCAGGCTTGCCTCAAGCTCCGATATCGACGCCACGAGTGCGTCGGCTTCATCAAGCCAGGCGTTCCCGCCGGCCACGAGTTCGAGCGCCCTGTGCCACTCCTGCTCATCCATACCGACGGCTATCCTGGCGTCATCGAGCGCATCCCGCGCCCAGTCGACCCGGTTCTCCGCTTCGGTGCCGTTGCCCCGGACGGGCATCCACGTGGTCTCCGCGTACTCTCCGGACAACCTCTCGAACAAAGCCTTGCCCTGTTCGATGCGCTCCTTCACCTGTTCGATGCGCGTCGCGAGGGCCGGCACCGCCGCCCCGGCTTCCTGCTTCTTCTGCGGCAACTCCTCGGCCACCTCGACCGACCGCTGGACCTGGGCGCCGGCAAGGTCGACGTACTCGGCCCCCTCCCGGAATCGCTTCTTCGAGGCGAGGTCGTGAGCCATCGCGAGCGTGATGCGTCCCTTCGCCAGCAGGTCCGCGGGGTAGTCCGTGTCGAATCCGGCCCGGCTCAGCTCATCGTGCCTGATGACAGCCTTCTCCATAGCCGCATCGACCTCGGCCACGCGGACGGGGAAGCCGTCGACCGTCTGCTGAATGGTGCTGACCTGGCCTTCAATCCCCTTGATGGCTTCCCTGGCCTGGCGCAGGCTGTCCAGGATGCCGCGGAACTCCGGCTCAATCGCCCCCAACTCCGCCTCTCCGAGCTTCGGGTTCTCCGGGTCCGCCGCACTGTGCGAAAGCTCACTGTATCTCTGCGAACTTATGTCAACCAACCGTCGTGCTTCCGCCAATCCGTTGCGGAGCGGCGCAGCTTCTTCCGGCGCCACCCTGTTCGCCGTCACATCAACCTTGATATCCAGCATCTGCGCTGCTTCAATCAGCTCGTTGATGCCGGCTGCGGCGCCCTGTTTCGCCAGCAGGGCCTTCTGCCGGAGGCCCGCCCGCCTCGCCTGGCTCCTGCGGTGGCTGGTGAGGAAGATGAGTCCGATGATCACAGCAGTCATCGCCCCGAGTGCCAGCAGCACCGCCGCTACTGTCGATATCCCCGAGCCCTGCGGCACCACCTGGCCGGGACCACCCTCTTCGATGAGCCGCCCTATCTCGTCCAGTCCCGCGACCACACCGCCGGCGTAGTCGCCTTCGCTGAAAAGGGGATTCATCACATCGGCCTGCAGGTTGTTCCAGTTGTCGTCGAGGATCTCCTCCCAGTACTCACCATAGTAGAGCCCCGTCTGGCGACTCTGCAGGCAGACGATTATGACAATCAGGTTGTTCTTGCGGTTGCCGTCCGAGCCCAGCCAGGACGGGCTGCGTTGCTCCAGGTCCTCCTCGTAGAGGTCCAGGTTGCCGAAGCCGTTGTAGGAGAGGATAGTCCGAACGCGAACGTCGGCTCCCGTGGTCTGCAGCCACTCCGCAGCCGTCTGGACTTCGACGAGCCGCTCCTCGAAGATACCGGCTGCGTCAACGACCAGCAGCTTATCCTGGCTCTGGGCTGACGCTGCAGCGGGCCAGACGAGCAGACCGACGAGCATCAGGATGGAGGCGTGTGCGACGATGACTCTGCGCATGTTCGAGTCCATTATACAACCCGCCTGTTCCCGACCGGCCCGGTTGCAGGCCAAGGGGCAGCCGATGTCCGCCGGCGGCTACACGAGCAGCGATTCCAGCGGTGCCATGTCCTCGTAGAGCCTGTCCACCACGTCGTTCGCCTCGTCGAGGCGTGACGCAATCCTGCCTATGGCGCCGTGCACGATGCCCTTCATCATATCGACGTCCTCCGGCTCAAGGACGGGAATCTTGCAGTGCGCCAGGTAGTCCTTCGTGACAAGCATCGACAGGACGGCCGAGGTCCCCTGAGTCAGGCCGACCTGTCTGACGGCATCGTGCAGGTCGTTGGTCATGAAGCTGACGCCGCCGCATTCCTGGCTGACGAGTCGAGCCAACTCGGCGACGACGCGAACCTTGTCCGACCCCGTCTCCGCCTTCTTGAGGTCCTCCGCCGTCCTGATGATGCTGTCCGCCAGGTCGACGGTCTTCCGTCTCAGCACCCCGTCGGTTCGCGGGAAGGCATCGTCGCGGAAGATGACGCGATAGCCAAGCTCGAGCGCCGAGTCGCGGAGCGCCTCGGCCACGACGATGTTATCGAGGTCTCTCTGACAGCGAACCAGGAACGTGGGCCGCTGAAGGCCGTCGGAGAAGGCCGGGGAGTACGCCTTGCCCTCGAGGACAATCGTCGGACAGCGCAGCATGCCGAGCTTCCCCATGAGCACGCGCTTGGAGCCCAGCGCCACATTGCCTTCCAGGTCCTCGTTCGGTCCGATTCCGCCTGAGGATGCGTTCACCGTTGCCATGACGGAGGTGTCGACGCCGTCGAGCTGCACCAACATGCCGCCGATGAGCCCGCTGTTGGTTGCCACGCTCTCCGAGGTGAGATGGAACCTGCCCGGAGCCTTCTTCCGGAACGTGTCGATGACGGAGTTCGCGAGGGCCGCGGCCAGGGCCACCGGAGTCTCCAGCACTCCCTGCCCGTACATCCTGCCGAGAGCCTCTATGGCGACCGCCTGGCAGAGCAGTGCGTCGCGGCCAACGACGCCGTGAATCATGCGCGCTTCGGCGGGCGTGATGCCGCGTCGCGGTGAGGACTGGCCGGTTCCGCCATCTACCGTGGTTACCCTGATGGTGTTGCGGTCGGGGTCGACGTCCAGCGACGCCACGTGAGTATCGGCCTCGAGGGCGTCCCGGATGATGGCGGCGGCCACGGCGAAGCCGGCCGTGTCATCCTGAATAAGACCACCTGGACAGTGCGTGTGACCGATGCCGGCGTGCCCGGCAATGCCGAGCCGTGCAGTAGCTACGTACATCATCCCTCCTTCGGTTCCGACTGGAGCATCCCGGGCTGCGGGAGCAGCGCTGCAGAGCGCAACCAGCAGAGTATGCCACCCTGGATTTCCCCACGCCATGCCGACGGAAGGACAAGCCAGACCGTTCGCACTTTGGACAGCGACGGGCCCGCTGCAATACAATTAGGCCGCGTTTTCGGCGAAGATACACAGACGCGAGGAGACAGATGGTGACAAGAAACGTCAACTTCAACCCCGGGCCGGCCGCTCTGCCGCTTGAGGTTCTCAAGACCGTGCAGCAGGAACTCCTGGACTTTCAGGGCACCGGCATCTCGATCCTGGAGAGTTCTCACCGCTCCAAGGAATTCGAGGCAGTCAACGACCAGACAATCGCGCTCGTCCGCGAGGTGCTCGGACTCGGCGCGGACTACCACGTGCTCTTCCTGGGCGGCGGCGCATCCACCCAGTTTGCGATGGTGCCAATGAACTTCGTCGGCGACGGCCAGACCGCCGCCTACGTGGACACCGGCGAGTTCGCCTTCAAGGCAATGAAGGAATGCCAGAACATAGCCAAGGTGCACGTCGCGTTCTCCTCCAAAGAGGAGAAGTACCGCCGCGTACCCGCCATGAGCGAGATCAAGTACCCGCAGGATGCGGCGTACCTCCACATCTGCTCGAACAATACCATCGAAGGGACCCAGTTCCAGGAGTTCCCGAAGACCGGCAAGGTCCCGCTGATAGCCGACGTGTCTTCCGACATCGCCTCTCGACGGGTGGACTACAAGCAGTTCGCCCTGTTCTACGCAGGGGCACAGAAGAACCTCGGCCCGGCCGGCATCACGCTGGTGGCGATGCGCGATGAGTTCCTCGCGACCGCGAAGAAGGGGCTCCCCACCATCTTCAGCTACAAGACACACACCGACAGCAAGTCCCTGTACAACACGCCTCCGGTGTTCGGCGTCTACATCATGAAGCTGGTGCTGGAATGGATAAAGGGCAAGGGCGGCCTGGCCGGCATCGAGAAGATGAACGAGGCCAAGAAGAACCTGCTCTACGGCGCCATCGACGCCGCTCCTGACTTCTACAAAGGCGCCGCCGACAAGGCCTGCCGCAGCTGGATGAACGTCACGATGCGCCTGCCCACCGAGGAGCTCGAAGCGAAGTTCGTGTCCGAGGCCAAGAAGCAGGGGTTGCTCGGTCTCAAGGGCCACCGCTCCGTCGGGGGCATCCGCTTCTCCATCTACAACGCGGTGTCTCTCGAGGACATCCAGAAGACGGTCGCCTTCATGGCCGCGTTCCGCAAGTCCGCCTGATACACGTCAGCCTGCGAGCCGAGAGGCCTTCCACCGCGAGGTGGGAGGCCTCT
>JALNYR010000162.1 GCA_023229725.1 Dehalococcoidia bacterium
ATCGACTATTCGGATGAGGGCTGGCCGGCGCTCTGTTGCTCCGTCTCCGCTGCCGTGTCCGGTTCCGGGGACGCGAATGTCGTCGACGTGACGTCGTATACGACGCATTGACGAATCTTGTTCGTTTGTTCTATAGTCGGCGACGGCGTCAGGATATGCTGCATCCTGTGTGCGCGTGCAGAGTGGCGTGTCGATTGCGATGCTGCTTCGTTACGCACGTGCGGAGGTAACAGATGGAGATTATCGGCGAATACGTGGACCGTCTGCTGACGGTGGAGATGCGGCCGTACAAATTCGATGTAAGAGGCAAGATACATCTCCTGTACGAATATGCCCGCAGGAAGGCCGGCGTTCGGTCGTTGAGCCTGCTCGCGGCCTCGAAGGTCGTCGAGCGCGTCAAGCGTGACGACACCGTGCTCGTCGTCACCGGCACCGGCAGCAAGCCGTTCCTTCCCAACGGCGAGTCGGATGGCCCGCTTGGCTCCGCCAGCATCGCGCGTGCCTGTGCGCTCGGATTGGGTGCGAACCCTGTCTTCGTCGTGGGCGAGAACGATGTCACCGGCATGAAGGCGTGCGCCCGCGCCATCGGGCTGGGAGTGGAAGACTACCAGTACCGGAACATCGCGATGGTGTTGGGTTTCCCGTCCGACGTCGATGCCGCGCGGAAGCGCGCGGTGGAGATCCTGGACCGGTTCAAGCCGACTGCCGTCTTCTCCACAGAGACGCTCGGGCCCAATTCGAAGGGTATCTACCACAGCGTGCTCGGATTCGATGTCACGAAACATCTGCCGAAGCTGCACACTCTCTTTGACGAGGCGAACGCGCGCGGCATCCTCACCATCGCCGGCATCGACGGAGGGAACGAACTCGGCAGCGGCACGATTGCCGACGGCGTCCGCGAAATCATGCCGTACGGCGGCCGCTGTCAGTGCCCGTGCGGGGCGGGCAATGCCTGCCGTGTGCCCGCGGACGTGGTCTTCCCGGCGACGACGTCCAACTGGGCCCTGTACGGTGTCGTATCGATGCTCGCTTTCCTGCTGAAGAAGCCATACCTGCTGCAGGACGTCGCCTCCGAACACCGCATGCTCGAGGCGTGCGTCGCGGCGGGAGTGGCCGACGGTATGACCTTCCGGCCCATCATGGCAGTTGACGGCATGTCCGACGCCGCCAACGAAGCTCTGGTGACTCTGCTGCATGAGACGATCAACAACGGTCTGCTCGAAGCCGACCTCGACAGGTCGGTGTAGAGGAACCGAGGGCGTAAGAAAGAGGAGGACATGCGTATGAGACTGAGGAATGGTCTCCTGGCGGGCGTGATGACAGTCACGCTGCTGCTGACCCTGGGTCTCGGCTGCGCCGCACAGCCCGGGACGGACACGGAAGACGGAACTGCTGACGGGGAGAAGATTACGTGGACGCTTGACACGTACTTCCCCGCCGGACTCTATCTCGCTGATGGCGTGCAGGACTTCTGCGACGGCGTGAACACCCGTGCGGGCGGCGGGTTCGTCATCGAGCCTGTGTTCGGTTCGGCTCTCGGTGTTTCGGGGCCGGATGTCGCCAACGCGCTCGGCGCAGGCACCTTCGAGGCCGACTACACCGCTTTCCCGTATCTCTCGACCGACATGCCGGTCATGGGCATCATGGGCCTGCCCATGCTGTGCAAGAACAACTACGAGGGGTTCATGGCCGACTTCGTCCTGCAGCCCTACTACCGGAGCGAGCTGGCGACGCGCAACATCGTCCAGCCCGGTGGGCTGTGGTCCTTCCCGAAACAGATGGTGTGGTCCAAGAAGCCCATCAACACGGTCGCGGACTTCGCCGGGACCACGTTCCGTGCCGGCTCGGCTGAAGCGACGCTGCTCATGGATAAGCTCGGCGCCGACGTCATCAGCATGGCGCAGCCTGAGGTCTACACCGCACTGCAGCGCGGCATGCTCGACGCCATCCTTGGCTCGACGGCCACCGCCATCGGCGTTTCCGCGTGGGAAGTGCTCGACTACGGCATCGACCTGACTGTCTCCCTCGGAGGGTCGGGCCTGCTCATCAATCAGGATGCGTGGAATGAGCTGCCGGCGAAGTACCAGGTCATCGTCACTGAGGAGGCCAGCCGCGTCGCGGCGGACCTCAACAAGAAGGCCATGACCCAGGGCGAAGCGGGATGGCAGCAGCTCATCAGCAAGGGCATCGAGCGCATCAACCCCGACCCGTCCGTGGCGGAGGAGATTGCGGTTCTCGCCGCTCCCATCTGGGATCAGTGGTCCCAGCAGAAGGGTGGCGTCGCGGCTCAGGCTCTCGCTGAACTGCGCGCTGTGCTTGGTCGCTAGGTTTCGTCCGGCCATGTAGCGCCGGTTGGCTCGCGGCGCACCCCTCCATCATGGAGGGGTGCGCCGACATCTTCGTTCCGGGGGCAACAATGAACGCGATGCGCGCGCTTGCAGGGTCTCGTGCGGTGGATCGCCTGTCCACCTGGGTGTCCAGGGCCTCGGCTGTGGTCCTCATTCTCATGATGGGGCTGATTGTGCTGGAGGTGTGTCTGCGCGAGATTGCCGGAACGAGCACCAAGGTTGCGCACGAGTTCTCCGGCTACATGCTCGTCGCTGTGGCGGTGTGGAGCGCGGCGGAGGTCATGTCCGGCGACAAGCACATCAATGTGACCGTCGTATCGGAACGTCTCCAGCCCCGGACGCGGGGAATCCTGCAGCGCATCAGCCACGTTCTCACGCTGCTGCTGGTTGCCATCCTCTTCGTCGCGGCTTCGGGCCTGGTTCTGCATTCCATCCAGACGGGTACCGTGACGGGAGGCCTCTATCAGATTCCGGCCTTCATCCCGCAGCTGGCCATACCTGTCGGCCTCTTCTTCCTCCTGCTGCAGCTTCTCGTCAATACACTGAGGCTCTTCTGGAGGATTGAGCGATGAGCAATGAGCAACTGCTGGTGGTGATTGTGTGCGCACTCTTCGCGCTCATGGCCGCGGGCAACTGGGTGTTCGCCTCGCTGGGGCTGGCGGGCGTGCTTGGCATCTGGCTGTTCGGCGCCAACGTGACCACGGCCGTGTCGTTACAGATGTGGAGTTCGCTCAACAGCTTCGTCATGACCGCGATTCCACTGTTCATCTTCATGGGCGAGATCATGCTGCGGAGCGGCATCAGCGATTCGCTCTACACCGGTGTCTCGGCGTGGGTGGGGAAGCTTCCCGGCGGATTGCTGCACTCCAATATCGCATCCTGTGCCTTGTTTGCCGCCATCTCCGGTTCCAGCATCGCCACGTCGGCAACCGTCGGGACGGTGGCCATACCCGACCAGACGAAGAGAGGCTACGACAAACAGCTGGTCATCGGGTCGCTTTCCGCCGCCGGCACGCTGGGCATCCTGATACCTCCCAGCCTGGCGATGATCGTCTACGGCTCGTGGATGGAGTGCTCGGTCGCACAGCTCTTCATGGGAGGCGTGGTCCCGGGTATCCTCCTCGCTGTACTGTTCTCCGTCTACATCGCCGTGCGCTGCGCCATTGACCCGCACCTCACGCCTCGCGTGGAGTCATCGTGGAGCGACCGGCTGCACAGCATCAAAGACGTCTGGCCCGGCCTCGTCATCATCACGTTCATCATGCTGTCGATTTATCTCGGCATCATGACGCCTACGGAGACGGCCGCCGTCGCGTCGGCTGCAGCCATCCTCATCGCTGTGGCGCTGCGCAAGATGTCGTTCAAGATACTGTCCGATTGCGCCATGAATACCGTACGGACGACGGCGATGCTCATGCTCATCGTTGTGGGGGCGAAGATATTCGTCATGGCGCTCATCTACCTCAAAGTGACCATCCTGGTGCCCGGTCTCATCGCGTCCATGAACCTCTCGCCGACCATGGTGCTCGTGGTCATCTACCTTATCTATCTCGTGCTCGGCTGCTTCTTCGACGGGATGTCGCTCACCCTCGTCACGCTGCCGTTCGTGCAGCCCATCATCCTCGCCATGGGCATCGACCCCATCTGGTTCGGCATCGTCATGGTGGTCCTCATCGAGATTGGCCTCATCACGCCGCCCGTCGGCATGAACCTGTATGTCATCATGGGCATTTCGGAGGGGACGACGCTGGGCGAGATGACGAGGGCCATCATGCCGTTCCTGGCGATACTGCTGCTGGGAGTGTTGCTGCTGAACCTGTTCCCCGAGCTGGCGCTGTGGCTGCCGTCACGGATGGCGGCGGGATAGCGGCGGGTGGGGGAAAAGCGGCACGCGCGGGATCACAGCCTGCGTCGAATAGTGAGGAGGCCTAGACCTCTATCGCGTCCTCGAGTTCGTGGAAAGCCGTCCCGCTCTGCAACTGATGTCCGTGGGCAACGCCGGCGCGGTACGCCTTGAGGCTGAGCTCGAGTGCCGCGGCAGGCATCCGCTGCGTGATGGACCGGACGAGCGACTCCTCGGTCACCGGCGGGCAGAACGGCGTGAGTACGCCGAGCGCGAGCATGTTGACGACCCTCGGGTCCTGGAACGTGTGGTCGGCCTCGCGCTGCAGCGGAGTGCGCAGCACCTTGCCCCAGAGGACCTTCTTCACCGGCGTCGAGTCAACGATAATCACTCCTTCCGGCTTCATGTCCGGGAGGCTGTCGCTGCAGGAGCGCTGGTTCAGTGCGACGAGCAGGTCGAGTCCCAGCGCCCTGGGGTAGTCGATCTCCTCGTCAGAGAAGATTATCTCCGACACCGAGTTGCCGCCGCGCGCCTCGGGACCGTAGTTCTGGGAGTGGACGACGTAGTTGCCGTCCATCAGCCCCGCCTCCGCCAGCACGATGCCCGCCAGGACGAGCCCCTGGCCCCCCGAGCCCGCAAGGCGCATCTCGTATCGCATGCCGCTACTTCACCTCTCGCAATAGACGGGCGTGCTCCTCGTGGAACGTCGGCTTCTCGATGTCGACGAGCACACCGGTCACTATCTTGTTCTTCAGTTCATCGGCCGGCATCTCGCGTGCCTTCTCGATGGGGATGGAGTTGTCCCGTTGCCACTGCATCATCTCGACGGGAGAGCCCATGCCGGTCATCTTGCCGTAGTGCGTGACGCAGGGCGACATGACCTCAACGACGGAGAAGCCCCGCTTCTCGATGGCCCTGCCGATGAGCTTCTCCAGCGCCCGGGCGTGGAAGACGGTCGAACGCGCCACGAAGGGTGCTCCCGCCGCCTCCACCAGCTTCGAGATGTCAAACGGGTGCTCGAGGTGCCCGTACGGTGAGGATGCTGTGTGCAGTCCGAACGGCGTGGTCGGCGACGCCTGGCCGCCGG
>JALNYR010000008.1 GCA_023229725.1 Dehalococcoidia bacterium
GCCACTACCTGCTGGGAGTGCGGCAGGAGCGCGGGCACATCATCCGCTCGGTCACGACGACGGAGATGATTTCCCTGCTCGGGCAGCGCTTCGGAGTCCCAGTCCAGGTGACGGCGGTCGGCTTCAAGTACATCGCACCGCTGATGCTGGAGTACGACGCGCTTGTCGGCGGCGAGGAGAGCGGCGGCTACGGCTTCAGAGGCCACATACCTGAGAGGGACGGCGTTCTGGCCGGGCTGTACTTCCTCGACTACGTCCGGCGCACGGGGAAGGGCCCTTCGAAGCTGCTCGAGGAACTGTACGAACTGGTTGGACCGCACCACTACGACCGGCTGGACCAGGAGCTTGAACCCGCCGACCGCGCCCGGGTTGCCGCAGTGCTCGAGCAACTCGAGCCGGCCAGGGTAGGAGACGCTGACGTGCACCTGGTGGACAGGACCGACGGCGTCAGGCTCGTGTTGCGGGACGGCTCATGGCTGCTCTTCCGACTGTCGGGCACAGAGCCGCTCGTGCGCATCTACGCCGAAGCCGAGAGCGTGGAACGGGTGCAGACCCTGCTGGCGCAGGGGCGCTGTCTGCTCGGACTGTGACGGTGGCGCTGAGCCGGCGCACAGCCATGCGGCCGGATGCGATGGTTGTGAGGCCGAAGGAGAGATGTACTCGGAGTGGCGGAGGGAGCGAGATTCGAACTCGCGACCCCGATTTCTCGGGGCAACCGCTTAGCAGGCGGCCGCACTAGACCTCTATGCGATCCCTCCGTGCCGGACGCAACGTGCGAAACCTCCGTATTATGCCACAGGTGACACGGTCAGACCAAGCGTTGTAAACGGGCGCCGCCGGGAAGGCCTGCTCAGCGCCCGGCGTCCGGCGACGGCTCCTTCCTCCACTGCTGCAGCTCGATGATGTTCCCCTCGGGGTCGGTCACGTACGCGAACGTGATGACACCGGCGCCCGGAATCGTTCGAGATACGACCTCGCCAAGCGCACCTCCACCGGCGGCGCGCACGCCGGCCGCCGCGGCTGCAACGTCATCCACTTCGAAGGCGACGTGCCCGAGACCCTGTCGGTTCGCCGCCGCGGGGAGTCGCTCCAGCTCCCTGGAGTACTGAAACACTTCGAGGGTGGGACCACCTTCGCCATAGCCCGGCAGCCGCAAGTGCACGCCATCCAGGGCCGCATCCTGCACGCCGGTCGCCCGCGACAGCCACTCGCCTGCCAGGTGCCGCTCGGGAGGCACCGGCACACAGCCGAACACGTCTTCGTAGAAGCGAGCGAGGTGCCGCCAGTCGCGGGCGACGATGTTCACATGGGCGAAGCGGGTCTCCATCGAGGGTTTCTCCTCTCTGCCGGTGTCCGGAATCGGCCGCCAGAGTCACGGCCCATGCACTAGAATACAGGACGGAAACTGAGAATCCAGGCTGGCGGCGAAGGGAAGCGAAGCGGCGCTCGCCGCCGAGTGGGCGAGAGGGCTCCCAGCGAACAAGAGAAGTGAGGAGAAGGATGCCGATTCCACGCACATTGCACAACCCATCCACTGGCGCGGGAAGCGCGGCTTCAGACTGGAAGGGTCTCTACAGGGTCGGCGCCGGGGCCGCACTGCTGATGGCCGCGTTCATCCCGGTTCAGATCATCGTCTTCATCATCTGGCCTCCGCCCGGTACCGTCACCGGCTGGTTCGACCTGTATCAGCAGCACCCGCTCGTCGGGCTCCTCGACATGGACCTGCTGCTCATCGTCGACCAGGTGTTCGTGGCCCTCATCATGGTGACTCTCTACGTGGTGCTCAGGCGGAGCTGGCAATCGCTCATGACCATCGCCCTGACGCTCAGCGCGCTCGGGATAGCAGCCTACTTCGCTTCAACCGCGGCCTTCGAGATGCTCTCCCTGAGCGGCGACTATGCCGCGGCAACGACGGAAGCTCAGAGAGCCACGCTCCTCGCCGCTGGCCAGGTGATGCTGTCCACGTGGCAGGGCACCGCTTTCAGCGTCGGGTATGTTCTCGAAGGCATCGGACTCCTGCTCGTCGCCATCGTGATGCTGCGGAGCACGGTCTTCAGCCAGACGACCGCCCGCGTGGGAGTCGTGCTGGGTGTGATGTCGCTCCTGCCTCCCACCGCGGGGATGGTCGGGATGTTCTTCGCCCTCGGTTCTCTCGTGCCTCTGGAGATATGGGACATCCTCGTCGCCAGGAGACTGCTGCGCCTTGTGCGGGAAGCCTCGAAGGTCTCCCAATCGAGCCTGCCCTCATGACCGGCACGATTGCCGTCACGGCGGAGGAATCCGGCTCGGACCTGTATCACCTGACGCACGGGAGAATGTGACCTCCTGAAAGTGAAGCTGCAATGAGTGTAAGAAACAGTCTGCACGACAGTCTGCCCCTGGCCCGGGTAGTCGGCTCCAACCCCCGAATGCTGCAGGTCAGCCCCTCAATCCTGCAATTCTTGAGCGGCTACATGGGCAAGTTCCGGGTCCGTGAAGTTGGCGACAACCTGATTCTTCACTCCCATCTGCCGCCTCTCAACAGTCCGGCCTATTCCCGCTTCGTCACGGAACACCTGCTGGCGAGGACCTCCGGTCCGTCCCACGCCCAGGTCGGCATCACCAATGCCTGCCCACAACGCTGTGAATACTGCTACAACCGCAACCGCCGGGGCCAGGTGATGGACACGGATACCGTCCTGAAGACAGTACGGACGTTGAGAGAGATGGGGGCGGTCTGGCTCGGCCTGACCGGCGGCGAGCCGCTGCTGAACGGGGACATCGTCAGGATCGTTGAGAGCGTCAGCGGTGATTGTGCCGTGAAACTCTTCACTACCGGCTGCACGCTGACACCCGAGAAGGCCTCCCGATTGAGGCAGGCCGGGCTGTTCTCAGTATCGGTCAGCCTGGACCACTGGCGGGAGGAAGAGCACGACCGGGGTCGTAGATATGAGGGGGCTTTCCGGGAGGCATTGAGGGCCATCGACATATTCCGGAGCACCGGCGGCATTCAGGTCGGTGTTTCGGCGGTTCTGTCACGCGAGATGATCGAGAACGACCAGGTGGAAGAGTTCCTCAGCTTTCTCGATGGGCTGGGCGTTGATGAAGCGTGGCTCAGTGAAGTGAAGCCTTCGCTGGAAGCCTTCTGGAATGAGAGACTGGTCATCACCGAAGAGCATCGTCTGAAGCTGGTCAAGTTGCAGGACCGCTACAATGCCGGAGGCAGGATGACCGTGAACTACCTGGGGCATTTCGAAGGCAAGGAGTGCTTCGGCTGCAACGCCGGCAACAAGATGGTCTACATCGACGCCTTCGGAGAGGTGAGCCCCTGTGTGTTCACGCCCTTGAGCTTCGGTAACGTCCAGACCGGTTCACTCCCCGCGATTTTCGCCGAGATGCAGGAGCACTTCCCGTCTGAGGAGAGCTGCTTCATCAACAAGAACTACCGCCTGCTGCAGAAGCATTCGGCCGGTCGCACAACCCTCGGCAGAGCGGATACGCTGAGGATGCTTGAAGAGGTCCGTTTCGGCGGGTTGTCCAGGTTCAACCAGCTGCACCACGGCTCAGGAACCGGACAGGTGACGCCTGCTCGCGAAACGCCGGACCGGAGGTGAGCGAACGATATGACTATGTACAGAGCCGTGAGCTTCGTCCTGGCGCTGCTGTTCGCGATGACGGGAGTACTGTTTCTCGGTTTCCCGGACGCGGCAATCGCGTTCTTCAACA
This sequence comes from Dehalococcoidia bacterium, assembly GCA_023229725.1. Classification (GTDB taxonomy): domain Bacteria; phylum Chloroflexota; class Dehalococcoidia; order GIF9; family AB-539-J10; genus SKVJ01. Next base: position 3,706 of record JALNYR010000008.1, read on the forward strand.
CCCTCTCCCCGTCGTTCGACATGCCGCAAACCCCGTCGAGCGGATGGGATTTCTACCTTATTCTGGCTGTGGGCTACATGTACCTGGTGACCATCCTGGCCTTCTCGATGTTCAGGCACCCTGAGAATCGCCTCTTCCCGATGCTGCTGGCACATGCCAAGCTGGCCTCATCCATCCTCTCTCTGGCCCTGTTCCTGCTGCAGGCCCGTTACCTGATCTACCTTGCCAACTTCGCCATCGATGGCGTCATCGGCATCGTAGTCGTGACGATGTACCTGAAGATGAGGCAGGCGTAGTGGGTCTACTCCTGACGGTCGCGACCTTGTACGTCCCTCAGCCTGTCAGGAGGCGGAAGCTGGAGATGCTCTTCAGGGCAACCGCCGACGCGTTCCAAGCAGCACTTCCGTCGACCGGAGGTCTCTCCTTCGATGAGTGCCTGAGAGCGTACGCCCGGTTCACTCGGGAACAGGCCGACAGGGCAATCCGGCAAGGTGGCGAGTCAGAAGTGCGGTCGCGGCTGTTCCAGAATGCCCTTCGCATCGGCCGGCAGTTCAGGAGAGACTTCAAGGTCAATGCCGCGGACGTCATGCGCATGGGCGCGCTCGTCTACAAGATGCTCGGCATCGACTTTCATGGCGACCCGGGCGGCAACATCGTCATCAGGCGCTGCTTCTTCAGTAGCTACTACTCGAGCCGGGTGTGCCGGCTGATTTCGTCTCTGGACGAAGGATTGCTGGTCGGGCTTGCCGGAGGCGGCAGACTCAGCTTCACCCAGCGCATCACCGAAGGTAACGAGTGCTGCCTGGCGCAGCTTCAGACAGACGGGAGGCCTGAGTGAAGACCGCCATCATCGTGGGAAGCGGCGCGGGGGGCGCCACCGTCGCCCGGGAGTTGCAGGGGACGTATCAGGTCACCGTGCTGGAAGCCGGAGGTCCGTTCCACCCCTTCGCCGGCAACCTCGCAACCATTGAGAGGTTGAAGACAGCAGCCGGTCCCTTCTTCAACAGGAGACAGATTCCGTGGATTCTGCCCGCCATGAAGGTGGACGCGACCGGGGACGGCATGGTGCTGGTCAAAGGCATGGGGGAGGGAGGCACGACCACCATCTGCACCGGCAACGCAATCCGGCAGGACCACGACCTGAAAGCGACAGGGATAGACCTGGATGCCGAGTTCCAGGAGCTGGCAAGGGAAATCCCCATCCACAGCGACCACGAAAGCCTGTGGCGCGCCCCGACCAGAGAGGCCTTCAGCGTTTGCGAGGCCCTGGGATTGCGTCCACAGCCAACGCCGAAGATGGTCCGGCGCGAGCGCTGCACGGGCTGCGGCAGGTGCATCCTGGGTTGCCCCCACGGGGCCAAGTGGGACAGCCGGGACTACCTGCACGAGGCAATCGAGAAGGGCGCTGAACTGGTGTCCGGGCACAGAGTGCGCAAGTTTGTCATCGAGGACGGACGGGCAATCGGGGTTGCCGCCAGTAGCGGAGGGCGTACCCGGCTCTACCGTGGAGACCTCATCGTCTTGGCCGCCGGCGGCCTCGGGACTCCGGTAATCCTGCAGCAATCGGGAATCGAGTGCCGGCCCACTCTGTCTGTAGACCCGGTGCTGTGCGTGGCTACTCGCTGGGAGAAGGCCCTGCAGAGCCATGAGATGCCCATGCCGTTCATCGTGCAGAAGGAGCATTTCATCATCTCACCCTACTTCGACTTCCTGAGCTTCTTCTTCGACCGGAGATGGAGACACTCCGCCGGCGATATCTTCAGCCTGATGATAAAGCTGGCCGACGCCAACTCCGGAAACGTCTCCCCGGAGGGAGTGCGAAAGCCACTTCTGGAGCTGGACCGGGCACGGCTGGAAGAAGGGGTGGAGTGCTGCAGGGCGATTCTCCGCAGGATGGGCAAGAAGGATGCCGACGTCTTCCTCGGAACCCTGAATGCCGGCCACCCGGGAGGCATGCTGCCGCTCACCGAGAAGGAATCCCGGACCCTGCACCATGATTGCCTCCCTGACAACTTGTACGTGGCCGATGCTTCTCTGTTCCCCAAGTCGCTGGGGAACCCTCCCATCCTGACAATCCTGGCACTGGCCAAGAGAATCAGCAGGCTGTGCCGCGAGCACGCCGGATAGCACACCACGAATCCCGACCTTCACCCGTCGCCGGCACGGAGTCGACGGCGCGCACCGAATGGCTTTCGCGCAATCGTCAGGTGTCTAGCCGCACAGCTCACCTGGCAGTCCGACGCAGCACGAGTCCATGGAAGCCACCACAGAATTCCAGTTGGCACGGGCTTCAACAACGGAGTAAGGTCATAGGGTGTCCACCGGGACAGCTCTCTGAAGGTTCACCCGTGAGCCGGAGGGGAAGGCGAATCAGGAGGGTGACATGAACTGGGATCAAGCTCAAGAGGCCTGCATCTGCGGTATGTGTCCCACGTACGTTTCCTGCGGCGAGAAGATAGCCTTCTGCATGCCTGAGTCACCAACAAGCAGGTGCATCAAGGTTGAGGCCGGATGCGTCTGTCCGGGCTGCCCTGTGCAGGACGAAATGGGATTCAAACACGAGCTGTACTGCACGAGGGGCAACGAACAGAGGCTGGCGCGCCATTAGGGCGGGGGAGGGCAAGATGGATACATCGCGATGGGACAATGAGACAGATGTGCTAGTAGTGGGGAGCGGCGCCGCCGCCTGCAGCGCGGCGATAGTCGCCAGGTCTCGCGGGGCCGACGTCACCATGCTCGAGAAGGCCACGCTGTTCGGCGGCACGACCTTGAGGTCGGGTGGCGGGTTCTGGATTCCCAACAACCGCTTTCAGAAAGAGAAGGGCATCGAGGACAGGAAGGACGACGCGGTGCGCTACATGGCGCGATACTCCTTCCCTCAGCTCTACAACCCGGCTGACCCGCGCCTCGGACTGCCTGAGAACGAGTACGACCTGATATCGACCTACTATGACACCGCATCAACCGCAGTGAACTACCTGGAAGAGATCGGAGCAGTGAAAGCGATCCAGGAGATCAACTGGACAGGCCGGCCGCAGGTGGACTACATGGAGATTCTGCCCGAGAACAAGGGTATACGAGGCAGGGTGCTCTACTCGATGGGTGCGGACGGGAAGATGGCCTATGGGGGTGAACTCATCCGGCAGCTCAAGACATGGGCCGACGGTCATGGCATCAAGACGCTGCTCAACCACAGGGTGACCCGGATTGTCCGCGACCAGAAGGGTGACGTCATCGGCGTGGAGGCATCCAGCAAGGACCGCCAGGTCCGTTTCCGGGCGACAAAGGCAGTCGTTTTCGGGTCCGGAGGCTTCACGCACAACCCCGAGCTGATGTTGCGCTTCCAGCGAGGGCCGCACTTCGGAGGTTGCGCTTCACCCGGCAGCACCGGGGACTTCGTCTACATGGCGGGGGCCATTGGCGCGCAATTGGGCAACATGGCCGGCGCCTTTCGCGCGGAAATCGTCCTGGAACAGGCACTTCAGGACCCGAAGGGCGTCCACAATGTCTTCTATGTCATGGGCGACAGCATCTTTGAAGTGAACCGCTACGGCTTGCGATTCGGCGATGAGAAGAGGAACTACAACGACAGGGCTATGACGCACTTCGTGTGGGACCCGCTGCGAGCGGAGTGGACGAACATGCTGGTGTTCATGGTCTACGACCAGCGCACTGCCACCCTGTGGCAGGGCTTCCCGCCGCTTCCTGTCCAGGGAACGCCCGCGCCGCACGTCATCAGCGGAAACACACTCGATGAGCTGGCACAGAGCATCGGCGCGCGACTTGCCCAGCTGGCAACCAGGACAGGAGGCTTCAGTCTGGATGCCGGCTTCGCCGCGAACCTCAAGCAGACCGTCGGCCGGTTCAATTCGTTTGCCTCGACGGGCAGTGACCCGGACTTCCACAGGGGCGACTTCGACTACGACCGCGAATGGACCACCTTCCCTCCCACGGTCCCCGGCACGAAGTGGCCGCCGGAGGGCGCCAGGAACTACACGATGTATCCCCTCAGTGAGACCGGCCCTTACTTCGCCGTGATACTGGGCGCGGGCACACTGGACACCAACGGAGGCCCAATCATCAACCGTCACGCGCAGGTGCTCAACACGGAGTACAAGCCTATCCCGGGATTGTACGGCGCCGGAGACTGCATCGCTTCGCCCACAGCCAACTCATATTGGGGAGGAGGAAGCACTATCGGTCCCGCCCTGACCTTCGGCTACCTTGCCGGCATGAACGCAGTGCCGGAGCCCGTCAAGCAGGGTGAATAGCCCGTACTCGCGCGTGCGGCTCAAGGCGCAAGGGTTGACGTCACAAGTGGGCTGTCGCTGGTCGCTTCCGGAGTGTCAGCCAGCCGGCGGACGAAGTTGAAGCGGTCTGAGAGCAAGGTCGTCTGTGCGACCGCTGAGTCCCTGGTGTCGTCACTGCAATCCTGAGAGTCTTCCAGGGGAATGAGGCCCACAGGCGACCGGTTGGATTCCGCTGCGCTGGTGCAGGTTCGTGGTGGAGCTGAGGAGGCTCGAACTCCTGACCTCCTCCGTGCAAAGGAGGCGCTCTCCCAGCTGAGCTACAGCCCCCAAACCCGGCCGATAGTATAGCATGTGCTATCATTGAAGCTTGCCGACGAGTGCCCGGAGCTCGGACAGGCAGCAGACAGTCAAACATGGGCAGCGTCACGCTACCGGTTGCTTTCGCCCTGGGCATCGCTTCATTCGCATCGCCGTGCGTCGTTCCGCTGGTGCCGGTCTACCTGGCAAACATCGCCGGGCTGTCGGTCCTGGGCGACACTCCTCCCTCGCGCCGGCACATCATAGTCAGCACGCTGCTCTTCGTCGCAGGGTTCTCCCTGGTCTTCATCCTCATGGGCACGGCGCTCAACGCGCTCATGGGCGGCATTACGATGGTCGTGAAGCAGCGCATCGCGGGCGCCCTGCTTGTCGTCTTCGGCGTGTTCCTGTACGCCGCCACGAAAATCCCACAGCTGACCTTCCAGCGCCGGCTCGGCCTGAACCGGGCGCACGGCACGGGGTATGTCCGCTCGTTCGCACTCGGCGCCATATTCTCCATCGGCTGGACGCCGTGCATCGGGCCCATCATAGGCGGCGTGCTGGCGATGGCCGCCTTCGGAGGCAACGCGCTCGCGGCCGTTGCGCCGCTGACTGCCTACAGCCTCGGCCTGGGCGTGCCCTTCCTCATCATGGCAGCACTGCTGGGTACGGCGGCAGGCTCCCGGCTCATGCGATGGATGAATCAACGTGCCCACGTGGCGACCGCCATCGGCTCGATAACACTCGTAGTCGTCGGTGTGCTCATGTTCACCGGCGTCATATGACGACAGACTGCAACACTGCAAAGGGGGCGGAATGACTCACTCGCTTCGCACAATTGCGCCGCACAAGGCGCTCGTTCTCCTTCTGGCGACCTCCCTCTTGCTCGGGCTCATGGGTTGCTCCGATGGAGACACCCCCGTGGCGACACCGCCGAGCTCTCCCGAGGAAATCGAAATGCAGGCGGTGGAAGTGCCGGCGCCGGACTTCACGCTGCCGACGCTCGAAGGGGGCGATGTCACGCTCTCGAGCCTGCAGGGCAAGGTCGTGCTTCTCAACTTCTGGCAGGTGAACTGTCCTCCGTGCGAAGTGGAGATGCCATGGCTTGAGGCAGCCGCGAGACAGTACGACGGCCAGGCGTATGTGCTGTCGGTAGGCATCGGGGTCGATACGGCCGCCGCACGCGCGTTCGTCGGCGAAGGTGACCTGCAGATGCTGGTGCCGCTGGACACGAAGGCGCTGGCCGCCCAGATGTACTCCGTGGGCTACACACCGACCACGTTTCTCATTGACCGCGCGGGCATCGTTCGTTATGTCAAGGTCGGCGGATTCGCGCGCGCCGTAGACATCAGCGCCGCCATCGGCTTCACGCTTGCCGGAGGCGCCTAGCGTGACTGTTCGAGTCGTGACGGACAGCACCGCGGACATCCCTGCCGACGTTGCAGAGGTGCTCGACATCGCGGTTGTGCCCCTCCACATCCACTTCGGGGAGGAGACGTACGAGGACGGCGTCACCATCACGAGCGAGGAGTTCTACCGCCGGCTCACCACCGAGCCACACCTGCCCAAGACATCGGCTCCAGCCTCAGGCACGTTCACCGAAGTCTACGAGCGACTCGCGCGAGAGACCGATGAGATAGTCTCGATTCATATCTCGAGCAAGCTGAGCGCGACGCATTCATCCGCGCTGCTGGGTCGTGAGGCAGCGACGGCCTCGTGCCGGATTGAAGTCATCGACTCGTATTCCGCATCGATAGGCCTGGGGCTGCTGGCAATCCGGGCTGCGCGCCTCGCACGAGAAGGAGCCTCGCTAGATACTGTCGTGCAGGACATCACAGCGGCCATCCCCCGCACACACTACTTCGGCGTGGTCGACACGCTGGAGTACCTGCACAAGGGGGGACGCATCGGCATGGCGACAGCCCTGCTGGGCTCCATTCTGAAGGTCAAGCCGCTGCTGGGACTGCGGGACGGCGTCGCCCACCCCATCGAGCGGGTTCGTGGCAGGCAGAAGGCATTCGACCGCCTCTGCGAGATGGTGGCGGGCTACAGCGGCATTTCGAGCCTCGCCATCGCCCACACGACCGCCGAAGAAGAGATGGAGCGCCTCGGCGCACGACTTGCGCAGTTCTTTCCGGCCGACCGCATTCTGAGGTCGCGCTGCGGCGCGACGCTGGGAACGTACCTGGGGCCCAATACGCTCTGCGTGGCGCTCATCCGCGAGGATGCGGGAAACGGCCCGACGCCAGAACCCCGGCACGCGCACTAGTGCCGGCTCTCGCCAACGGGGCAGGTGACCGCCGGACAACTGGCGCTCGGTCGCGGCGGGGCCGCCCGTCCGGCGGGTTGCAGGCGTCGGCCCGTGACGTAAAGCACCACCTCCGTAGAGCGTTCCGGCAGGGAGGGAAGAGTGACTGCGGACGACCCCATCTCAGGGCAAGGAAGACCGGCCCCGGGACAACCACTCAACCTGGCGGCCGGCGCCGCCGCCCCGGTTGTCCCCGACCCCGAGCCGATGCGGCAGGCGCTCGTGCGTCTCAACCTGCTGTATGAGGGCGAACGAGCTACTCTCACACCTCTCAGCGGCGGCATCGCATCAGACATCTGGAAGGTCGACCTGCCGAAGCAGACCGTCTGCATCAAGCGGGCGCTCCACCGGCTCAAGGTGAAGGCAGACTGGTTTGTCCCCATCGAGCGGAATCTCTATGAGTGGAAGTACTACGAGATTGCCGGCAGGGCGGCACCCGGTGCGACGCCGGGTCTGCTGGCCCAGGACAGAGAGGCGTACCTGTTCGTCATGGAGTATCTGCGGCCCGACGAGTACCCCCTGTGGAAGACGCAGTTGCGCGACGGTCAGACGGATACTGCGTTCTCGCGCGAGGTCGGACGACGCCTCTCGATGATTCACGCGTACACGGCCGCGCGCCCGACGCTCGCCGCGGAGTTCCCGACCGACGCCATCTTCTACGCGTCGAGGATGGAATCGTACCTTGAAGCCACCGCCGCGGTTCACACCGACCTCAAGGAACCCCTGTTCGCGCTCATCAACGCCACGATGCACACGAAGCACGCCCTCGTGCACGGTGACGTGAGCCCGAAGAACATCCTCAACGGGCCGCACGGCCCTGTCATGCTCGACCCCGAGTGCGCCTTCTACGGCGACCCTGCGTTCGACCTCGCGTTCTGCCTCAACCACCTGCTGCTGAAGTGCCTCTGGAACGCAGAGGCGAGAGACGGCTTCTTCGACTGCTTCTCCGCTCTGGCCGGCGCCTATCTCCGGGGCGTGGACTGGGAGCCGGCCGACGGCATCGAAGCCCGGACCGCGCACCTGCTGCCGGGGCTCTTCCTCGCCCGCGTCGACGGCAAGTCGCCGGTCGAGTACATCACGCGGGAAGAGGACAAGAACCTCGTCAGGCATACCGGGCGACAGCTCATCGAGCAGCCGGTCGAGCGGCTGGCAGAGGTGGCCGCCACGTGGAGAGCTGCACTCAAGGGATAACGACTCCGGGGGAACACAACAGTGCGGGCGCCCTGCTTCGAAGCGAGGCGCCCGCACGCATGTCCTGGTCCCCTGTGATATGAGTCGGTCAGCCCTGGAACTTGCCCAGCGCCACGACCGCGTTCGAACCGCCGAAACCGAACGATTCGGAAATGGCTGTGTTCACCTGCATCGGGCGTGCCACGTTTGGCACGTAGTCAAGGTCGCACTCAGGGTCCGGCGTCTCGAGGTTGATGGTCGGAGGAACCATGGAATCGCGCATGGTGAGGAGTGTGAAGATGGCCTCGACCGCACCGGCTCCGGCCAGCAGGTGTCCTATCATCGACTTGTTGGAGCTGATGGCGAGCTTCCTCGCATGGTCGCCGAAGGCGAGCTTCAGCGCCGCTGTCTCGGAGCGGTCATTGCTGGGCGTCGACGTGCCGTGCGCGTTGACGTAGTCAACCTGCTCCGGGGCGAGAGCGGCGTCACGGAGAGCCGTCCGGATGCACCGGGCCTGGTTTGCACTGTCGGCCTCGGTGATGTGATACCCATCGATGTTCGTTGCGTAGCCGAGCACCTCGCCGTAGATGGTGGCCCCGCGCCGCAGCGCGGACTCAAGTTCCTCGAGAATGAGGATGCCCGCGCCTTCGCCCATGACGAAGCCGTCGCGGTCCTTGTCGAACGGTCGGGATGCCCGCGTGGGTTCATCGTTGCGGCTGGAGAGCGCGCCCATCCGGGCAAGGCCGGCGATGCCGACCGGGCGGATGTAGGCCTCCGCACCGCCGGCGATCATGACATCCGCCTCTCCGTACTGGATGTGGCGAAATGCGTCGCCGATGGCATTGCCGCCGGTGGCGCAGGCGGTGACCACACACTGGCTCGGCCCCTTCACGCCGTAGGCGATGGCGATTTCCGCCAGCGCCATGTTGGGAATGAAGCCCGTGATGAAGAAGGGCGATATCTTGTCGCTGCCCTCATCGGCCAGGACATCGAGGTTCCTCTCATACATCGTCATCCCGCCGATGCAGGTGCCGACAACGACGCCGACCCGTTCGGCGTTGTGTTCGTCGATGGTGAGTCGCGCGTCCTCCACCGCCATCGCTGTGGCCGCCAGCGCGTAGTGGATGAAGGGGTCCGTCCGGCGGATCTTCTTCTTCTCGATGAAGTCCTCGGGGGCAAAGTCCTTCAGTTCAGCCGCGATGCGCGTCTTGAAGCCGGTGGCATCGAACCTGGTGATGAGACCGACACCCGACTCGCCCTTCAGCAGCCTCTGCCACGAGCGCTCGGCGCCGGTGGCCAGCGGCGTTACGGCTCCGACGCCCGTCACAACGACACGCCGCCGTTCCGTCATGCCGCCTTCGCCATGACGTAGTTGACGGCATCCTGGACAGTCTGGAGTTTGCTCGCATCCTCGTCGGGAATCTCGATCTTGAAGGCCTCCTCGACCGCGGTGAGCAGTTCAATCATGTCGAGGCTGTCAGCACCGAAATCGTCCATGAAAGACGCCTCAGGCGTCACTTCGGATTCGTCGATCTCAAGCAACTCAACGGCGAGTTCCTTGAGGCGGGCGAGGATATCGTCTCTCTTCATCTTACCTTCCTCTCTCTGATAGGGATGAACACACGGGCAATCCTGCGGGCAAAGCTGTGGGAATCGCCCTGACCCGAAATGATACACAGTGGAGCGATGCCGCCGCAACGTCAGAAGCGGACGACGGGGCAACAAGGGGACTTTGACCCGAGACGACTCCGGTGGGGCGGCTCCGCCGCCCCACCGGAATGAGACTTGACTAGCTGACCCTGGGCAGATCCGCGAGCGCTTCCTTGACCTTCTCGGAAGGATACTCGTAGTTCTGGAGCTTGCCGGACAGGTAGGCATCGTAGGCGTTCATGTCGACGTGGCCGTGACCGCTGTGGTTGAAGAGGATGGTCTTGGCCTCGCCCGTCTTCTTGCAGACAAGCGCCTCGTCGATGGCGGCCCGTATCGCGTGCATCGTCTCAGGCGCGCTGAGGATGCCTTCGGTCCGGGCGAACAGGATGCCGGCTTCGAAGGTCTCGAGCTGGTGCACCGCGCGTGCCTCGACGTAGCCGAGCTTCAGCAGGTGTGAGATGATGGGCGACATGCCATGGTAGCGCAGTCCACCGGCGTGGATGGGGGGCGGCATGTAGCGGTGGCCGAGCGTGTACATCTTGACGATGGGCGCGAGCTTCGCGGAATCGCCGTAGTCATACGCAAACGGTCCCTTCGTCAACGTCGGACAGCTGTAGGGCTCCACGTTGACGACCCTCAGGTTGGGCTTCGAGCCGTCGAGCTTGTCTTTCAGGAAAGGCAGGAACATGCCGGCCGAGTTCGAGCCGCCGCCGACACAACCGACGATGATGTCGGGATACTCGCCGATCTCCTCCATCATCTTCTTGGCCTCAAGACCAATGACCGTCTGGTGCAGCAGCACGTGGTTCAGCACGCTGCCCAGCGAGTAGTGCGTGTCCTCCCGGGACATGGCATCTTCGACGGCCTCGCTGATAGCAAGGCCGAGGCTTCCGGGGCACTTCGGGTCCTCGGCGAGCATCTGCCGGCCGACCGACGTATCAGGGCTGGGGCTGGGAACGCACTTCGCGCCCCAGGCCTCCATCATGATGCGACGATAGGGTTTCTGGTCGTAGCTGACCCTCACCATGTAGACCTTGACCTCGAGGCCGAAGCAGGCGCCGGCAAAGGCAAGGGCGCTGCCCCACTGCCCCGCTCCCGTCTCGGTCGACATGCGCTTGATGCCTTCCTTCTTGTTGTAGTACGCCTGGGCGACCGCGGTATTGGGCTTGTGGCTGCCGGCCGGGCTCACGCCTTCGTACTTGTAGAAGATCTTGGCCGGAGTGCCGAGCGCCTTCTCCAGGCGCCTTGCCCGGAAGAGCGTCGTCGGCCTCCACAGCTTGTAGACGTCACGGACCTCGTCGGGTATCTCGATATACCGTTCGGTGCTGACCTCCTGCATGATGAGCGCCATCGGGAAGAGCGGGGCAAGGTCGGGCGGAGTGAGCGGCTTCCCGGTTCCCGGGTGCAAAGCCGGCGCCAGCGGCACGGGAAGATCAGCCTGCACGTTGTACCAGTAGCGAGGCATATCTCGCTCTTGCATTGTGTACTTCACGGTACTGTCAGACATTCTGTCCCTCCTTCATTTCGTTATCAGAGCGTCGGTGTATTGTGCGTCGTCAATCTTGTGGCGCCGGCCGGCGCCATCTCCTCGCTGCCTGTTCCATCGTGACCTCCTGTGCAAAAGAAAAGCCTCTCGCCGAGGGGCGAGAGGCTCATGCTTCGCGGTGCCACCCTCAATTGGTCTTGCGACCATCTCAGCGGATACTGCCTGACGGCTATATCCCGGGCTGCGATAACGCTGCCCCTGCGCCGAAGCCTACTTGGTTCTCAAACCGTTCGGTTCGGGGCTCCCGGGCCCATTCCAACCCTGCGCAGGTATCGGCTCGCACCTGACCCGACTCTCTGAACCTCGCCTGTGGTTGTACTATTCCCGATCAGAGCCTGTGCCTATTCGATTGGCTACCATGGTAGAGTGCAAGCTCCCGCTTGTCAAGTGATGCAGCTGCGGGACGGAGAACCCGGCAGAGTCCACGGTCCGACGAGCGATTCACGCCGCAGCGGACCCGCCCCCGGCTCCGGTGGAACTGGACGAGGATGAGTCGAGCCTGGCCTGAAGGTCCCGCAGGTTCGCGAGCCCGCCGGCGGTCGACGACGCCCGGTCGAGGAACAGCGCCACACATCCCGCGGCGGAGGCGCTGAGGTAGTCGCGTTCCCAGTTGTCCCCCACGTGCACTATCGCGCCCGCGTCCACATCCAATCTGAGGGCGAGCCGCCGGAAGAACTGCTCGTCCTTCAGGCGTCCGCATTCCGATGTCGATGAGAAGACGCCGCCGAAGAGGTGACGCACGTCACGCAGCATCGGCTCAAGGAACTCGACCGGCGTGGACGACGCCACGACGAGCCGGTAGCGGCTGCTGAGCGATTGGAGAACCGCCGGCACCTCGGGATACAGCTCGACCGTCGTCCGGCGCTGCTCCATCACCGGTCCGGGGTCGCCCAGGCCGAACCTCCGGAACCAGTAGCCGATGTCGTACCACTCTTCCCGCCCCGGCCCTATCGTCTCGTACTCGGCGAACACGCGCTCCGCCGCCTCGACGGCGGAGAGACCCCGTGCCCTGCCATACAGCTCCGGCACGACCTCCCGCCATATGGCCCGCGAGAACGCGTGCGTCACCAGCGTCCCCTCGGCATCAAACGAGACCACCGTTGTGCCACCAAAGTTCTGGGCCATCCGTTCCGGCAATCGTACCATACGATATGCGGGGCACCGATTTGCCACTCACTCTCCTCGCAGCTACAATGCGCCGAATGGCGCGAGAAGAGACAGCAGGCGAACTCACAACCGGTTTCGAGCTCGGTCCGATACGGCCTCCCAGCGAGGCCTACTCGCTGCTCATACGGGCGACGCGCAACTGCCCGTGGAACCGGTGCCTCTTCTGCCACTGCTACAAGGGGTCCGCGTTCTCCCTCCGGACGGTTGAAGAGATAGAACGCGATATCGACACCGCCGCCGCGGTGCGTGACCAGATAGTGAAGGCGTCGACGCGCCTCGGGTACGATGGCGATGTGCAGCTCACGGCTGCGGCGCTGCTGAGCCAGCCGTACGGCGACCCGTGCGTGCGCGACGTGGCGCTGTTTCTCTACGCGGGCGGCCAGTCGGCCTTCCTGCAGGACTCCAATACGCTCATCATGCGCACGCCGGACCTCGTGCGGGTACTTCGTCATCTCTACGGCGCCTTCCCGACCCTTACGCGGGTGACCTCTTACGCCCGTTCTCACACCGCCGCACACAAGTCGCTGGAGGAGCTGAAGGAGATTCGTGAGGCGGGACTCGTGCGCATCCACATAGGGCTTGAGACCGGCTACGACCCCCTGCTCCAGTACATGGAGAAGGGGACGACGGCGGCCCAGCAGATAGAAGCCGGGCGACGGCTGAACGAGGCGGGTTTCTCACTGAGCGAGTACGTGATGCCGGGACTGGGCGGGCGCGCGATGGCTGAAGGCCACGTGCGCGAGACCGCCAGGGCGCTCAACGAAATCAACCCCGCGTTCATCCGGCTCCGCAGCCTCCATGTCACTCCCACGATGCCGCTCTGGTCGCGCCTGCAGAACGGCGATTTCCAGCTGCAGGATGAAGACGACGTGGTCAGAGAGATTCGCGGCATCATCGAACGGCTGGAGGTTACGAGCGAACTCAAGAGCGACCACATCCTGAACCTGCTGATGGAGGTCGAAGGCACTCTGCCCGGAGACAAGGAGAAGTGCCTGGCCATCATCGACCGGTACCTGTCGCTGCCCGACGACGAGCGTCTGAACTTCCGCCTCGGCAGGCGGATGAGCCTCTACACGTCGCTTGACGACCTGGCCGACCGCGCCAGGCACGACAGAATGGCTGACGCACTGAAGAGAATCCGGGACAGGGGCGACAATGTGGAAGACGTCGTCCGCCGTCTGAAAGACGGCTTCATCTAGGTCACGGGCGGCAGGTCGAGGCGCTTCGACATGTAGGCGCCGTCGCGCACGTAGCCAAGCCGGCGGTAGTAGTCCCTCACTCCCACACCACTCAGCACCCGCAGCGCGGACGCGTGTCCTTCCGAGGCAGCGAGGCGCTCCGCCTCCGCAAGCAGCGCTCCGCCCAGGCCTCGATGCTGAGCAGCCGAGAGGTCCCTTTCCCCGAGTGCGACCTCGGGGCCGTACACATGGAGCTCGCGCACGGTCGCCACTGAGGAGACCGGGCCGGCCTCCGTCGTGTCGATGAGAGAGAGGCGCAGCAACGCATACAGGGTCTCGGACTCGTCCTCCCAGGACAGGAACAGCTCGCGCCCGTCAGCCGTGTCGTAGTCACGTCGGCGCAGCACAGGTGAGCCGACCGTCCAGCCGTCACGTTTGCGGTGGCCGTACTCACGGCAGCGGATGCAGCGGCACTGCAGCCCGCGTTCCAGCATGAGGTTGTGGATGGTCCCCCTGAGCGCGAGGTCGTCGCAGCCGGCGACGATGAACTTGCGCGGGATGTCACGCATGAGCCTCGCCACCCGTACGTACGGAGGCACCATCAGCTTCATCCTGATGAGCAGGTCGCACAGCTCGTCCGTGGTCCGCGGGACGAACCGGCCATCCCGGTACCACGTCTCAAGCTCGGAGCCACGAACCACGAGCGTCGGATACAGCTTCAGGCCGTCTGGCCGGAACTGAGGCTCGTCGAAGAGCCTCTTCGTGAGCGCCAGGTCGAGCTCAGGTGATGAACCCGGAAGCCCGGGCATCCAGTGGTAGAAGACCTTGAAGCCGTAGCGCCGCAGGCGCGAGGTCGCGGCGACCACCTCCGCGACGCCGTGTCGCCGGCCGGTGAGTGCGTGGATGCGCTCGTCGAGCGTCTGGACGCCCAGCTCGACGCGCGTCGCCCCGAAGTCCAGCAGCCGGGCCACTTCGTCCTCCCCACACCAGTCGGGCCTGGTCTCGATGCACAGACCCACGCACCTGTGCGGAGCAGACTCATTGCGGTCCCGGGCAGAGGCGAGGTCGGCCGATTCGACGCCGTTGAGTGCGTCGTAGCACCGCTTCACGAACTCGTACTGGTAGTCGACCGGGTACGCGAGGAAGGTACCGCCCATGACGATGAGTTCGACCTTGTCGACAGGGTGCCCCATCTGCCTGAAGGTGTCGAGTCGCACCCGCACCTGCGCGTACGGGTCGAAGCCGCACGCGGCGGCGCGCAGCACGGCAGGGGACTCCTCCGTGTAGCTGCGAGGGGCGCCGGCGGCGGATGGGCAATAGACGCAGTTGCCGGGACAGGGATGAGGTTTCGCCATGACCGCGACGGGAGTCACGCCGGAGATGGTTCGCGTCGCCTTCTTCATGGTAGGCTTGAGTCTAGCAGGCAGCTACGGTGGCCACAAACAGAGAGGTCTTCGACCGCATCGCGCAGAGCTGGTACGGTTTCCGCCACTGGCCGCTTCTGCGGCAGGAGCTTGAGGAGCTGGCAACGCGGTGGTCGGGCGGCCGCCTCGTGAACCTTGGCTGCGGCCACGGCGCCGACTTCATCCCGTTCGCCGCCGGCTTTCAGCTCACGGGGCTCGACTTCTCGCGCAACATGCTGCGGCAGGGCCGTGTCTACATGCGGAAGCACGGCTTCGAGGCGAGGCTCGTGCAGGGAGACCTTGTGGCGCTCCCATTTGCCGACGGCTCGTTCGACCACGTCATAGCGGTCGCAAGCTACCACCATCTTGACGGAGAGCGTGCGCGCGCTTGCGCGTTCGGCGAGCTGCGCCGGGTGCTCCGGCCGGGAGGAGAGGCATTCCTCTCGGTCTGGCGAAACCCGCGGGAGGGACCCGGCGTCGGGCCTGAGGACCGTCTCGTGCCGTGGCGGAATGGAGAGACGGTGCTGCAGCGCTACTACCACTTCTTCACGCCGGAGGAATTACGTGCCGGGCTTGAGCGAAGCGGCTTTTCGGTTCTGCGGCTGGGACCGGACAGGCGTCCGGCCGTGGAGGGTTCAGCTGGACAGGGCAACCTGTGCGTGCTTGCCGCGAGGAGCGGCGCGTAGCCGACGCGCGGTATCAGGGCTGGATGGGAGGCACGCGGCTGACCTTGTCCTTCTGCGGAAGGCCGGCCTCGACCTCTTCAACAAACGCCTGGACGAGCTCGGGGTCGAACTGGTTCCCGGCGCCCTGCTTGAGCCGCTCCAGCGCCTCCTCGTCCGGAAGCGCGGCGCGGTAGGGCCTGGCGGACGCCATCGCCGCGAAGGCATCGGCTATCGCCAGTATTCGGGCCCCGAGGGGAATCGTCTTGCCATGCAGCCCCTCAGGATAGCCCGTCCCATCCCATCTCTCGTGATGGTAGAGGATGCTGCCGACACAGGGCGAGAGGTCGGGCACGTTGCCCACGATATTCGCTCCCAGGCGGGGATGTGACTTGATGGCATCCCACTCCTGCGCATCGAGTTCGCCCTTCTTGTTCAGGATGCTGTCCGGGACGCCGATCTTGCCGATGTCGTGCAGCAGCGCCGCGGTGCTTATCCTCGAGACTTCGTCCGACGGAAGCCCAATCGTTTCGGCGAGCACGACGGAATACGTGTTCACTTTCCGTGAATGGCCGTACGTGTAGTGGTCCTTCGCGTCAACGGCAGCGGCCAGGGCGTACACGGCGCTCAAACCACTCCCCTTGCGGGTGTTCTTCGGTTCGACGCCGGCTTCGGCTTCGGCGAATATCTTCGATGACACGTAGGTCCGGTTGCCGCCCGTGTTCTTCGCATAGTAGAGCGCGGTGTCGGCCGTGGCGACGAGCTCGCCGGCCATGACGCCGTCAGCCGGGTAGCTGGCCAGCCCGATACTCGCCGTGACGCCGCTTCTCCGGGCTTCCATCTCCCGCGCCACGCGGGTGCGCACGCGTTCCGCAACGACGTACGCATCCTCAGGCGACGTGCGCGGCAAGACGATGGCGAACTCATCGCCGCCGTACCGGAACGCCTGGTCGGAGTCGCGGATGGCGTAACCGACGAGAGAGGCGACGAACTTCAGCAGCTTGTCGCCCGATGGATGGCCGTACATGTCGTTGTACGCCTTGAAGGAGTCGAGGTCGAGCATGAGCACAGAGAACACCCCGTCGTGCCGCGAGTGGCGCGCCACTTCCTCTTTGATGCGCTCCTCGAAGTGGCGCCGGTTGAACAGTCCCGTCAACTCGTCGATGCGGCTTCTCTGCTCGGCCTTCGAGTAGAGCAGGGCGTTCTCGACCGGAGTGGCAATCTGCCGCGCCACCTGTTCCAGGAGCTGCACGTCCTGTTCCCGGTACGCCTGCGGCTCGCGGCTCGCAACGAGGAGCGTGCCGATGACCTGGTCACGGACGATGAGCGGCAGGTGGACAAGCGCCCGGACGCCTTCCCGCACGTAGTGCGTGTCGGGCCAGTACGTCGTGGCGGCCTGCAGGTCCGCCTGATACGTCGATTGGCGGTGCTTCATGACCCATTCGGTCGCGGTGCCCTGGACGGAGTGCGACATCTCGGCGAGGTCCTGTGCGGTTACGTCTCCGAACAGCGCCTGGAACTTGATCCTGTCGCCGTCGACAATGGCAACGCCGGCGAAGTCGAGAGGTATGACCTTCTGCAGCTCGAGCGAAAGGCGCTGCATAACCTCATGCATTTCCAGGCTGGACGTGACGACGGAGGCAATGCGATTGAGCAGCGTGAGCTCCCGCTCCTGCTTCTGCAACTGCTCATACAGGTACTGCTTCTCCATGCTGGCTGCCACGCGGCTGGCAACCACACGCATGAGCTCCAGCTCCTCCACGGAGTACGGACGCCCTCCCGACCTGGCGCCCGCGGCGAGGACGGCGACAACTTCCCCGCGGTTCGCGACGGGGAGGAAGAGCTCGACCTGAGCCGTGCGCACGTCATCTCGCTCCTGCTTCCATAGCGCCTGAAACTCCGGCAAGACGCTCAGATAGCGCACGGGGAGAAGCTGGCCCTCCCGCTTCAGCCAGTCGAGCACGGGGCTCTCCTTCTTGATGCGCAGTCTGCCGCGGCCGTCATCCGCACTCACCGGCGGCTGTGCGAAGCGCACGACAAAGTCGCCCGTCTGCACATCCGGCAGCAACAGGTACGCCAGGCGGGCGTCGACGGCCTTTGCCATGAGTGACACGAGTTGCCGCCCGAACTGCTCCAGCGTGGGCACGTCATAGATGCGTTCCACGAACTCGGAGAGCTGGCGCCGCGCCTCGTACCGGTTGCCGACGAATGCCTCTTCAATCTTCCGCCGGAGAACGTCTCGCACGATGTGATTCAGGAAGAGGACAACCGGTGCGCCGACCAGGAATGCCGCAATCACGGTGCGAACGTCGAACCGCACGCCGAACAACGACTGTCCGATTGCGAGCAGAGCGGCGATGACAACCATACCGCCCCCGTAGAGGAGCACCAGGACGAGCGCCCGCCGCATGAACACGCCGATGTCGAGCAGGCGGTGAGCGACCACGGCGTAGCTCAACACGCAGGCAGCCAGCAGGTTGCCGATGAGGCTCCAGGGGTAGCTGCCGGCGGAGGGAACGAACGAGAGCAGCATGAAGAAGCTGAACACCACGATGGTGGTGATGAGGTAGGCAATCTGGTTCCGCTCGGCGGCGTCGGCAGCGAGCCGGTGGCAGCGGAAGAGGAGAATGCTATCGCGCACCCCCAGCGACGTGAATACCAGCACGCCGATGATGAGCAGAGGCAATCCATAGTAGACGGTCACGCCGCCATCCGTGACCGTCGTGAGGCGCGGGATGAGTCCCGCGATACACAGAGCCGCTGTTGACACGACGAACAGGTACGCCAACGGCACGCGCACGGGCTTCCTGCTGAAGTACGGCCTGATGAAGTAGTGGTACTGGACGACGGTCCAGATGGCCATGCAGATGCCTATCTGTGCGAGCAGTCGCTTGTAGTCCATCAGGAAGTCGCCGCGCACGAAGAGGTCGGCCACGCTGTACAGGAACGCGGCAACGATGAAGGCGATGAAGAGCTTCTCCCGCTTCTCCCACGGGCGGTTCATGAGGAGCACAGCGAAGAGGATGAGGTAGGCAACCGACGCGATGAATGGAATCACCACGTGGGTGTCCATGTCGCCATTATCGCACAAAGGTTCCAGCCGTCAACAGACAAGGATGGGATGATTACGTGGGACAGGTCGACGGCCGGCTGGCGGGGAGACGGCTGGAGCGGAGGTAACGCCGCACGGCTCGGGCTCTTGAACGGAACATAAGCCTGTGGGGCGGGTGATGCCACCCGCCCCACAGGCGAACCGGGAAACCGGGTGACTATGCTCTGACCTTCTCCCTTGCTTCGACAGGTACGCGCTCCATCTCGACCGCCGGTTCAGCCAGGTTCGCAATCACCGCGTCTGACGGGTTGATGTGCGGCGGCTTCAGGTGGCCAAGGTCGGCGCCCTCGTTCTGGCGCTGCAGGATGTACCGCGAGAAGGCGCCGGCAGGCAGGTAGGAGATGCGGAGCGGCAGGTCCGCGGGGGGTTCCTCCTCCTCGCCGAAGATGGAGTAGATGTTGAAGTTGTAGCGCTTGTCCAGCTCTCTGAACTGGCGGTAGACGGCCGCCGTGAACGCGGCCTCGGAGGGGGCAGGGAATCGCGCCGGCTCGATGTAGACATGGAGGACGGCCTGCTCTCCGACGAGCTCCTTGCGCGCGGTCCAGTCGATGTAGGGCACACCCGAGGTCTCGATGGCCTCCCAGATGACCCTTTCGGTGAGACGTCCGAAGCCGGCGATGTCGATGAGGTCGTCGGCGCGCCGCTCGAACACCATCTGCGGGATGTCGATGCCGGCCGCCTCGTTGCGAAGGCTGGTGATGCGGACCACGTCCCCGACGCGGTAGCGCGTGAGCGCGCCGCCGTGGAGGTTCGTGACGATAATCTCGTACGCCTCGCCGGCGACCACCTCGTCGAGCAGGACTGTCTTTGGCCGGTAGGTGTGGTCCACCTGCCACTTGAAGTGCTCGCGCTCCGGGATGAACTCGAAGAAGTTGAGGTTCGGCACGAAGGTCATCGAAGAGCAGTCCCACGCCTGCACGGCGTAGATGCCGCCCTCCGAGCCGGCGTACACTTCCAGCGGGACACGTCCCCACAGTTCATCCACGCGCTTCTTGAAGACCGCGGCGTCAGTGCCTCCCCCGATGATTCCTTTGACCGCCCAGAGGTCGCGGGGCAGCATCGGCCTGCCGGCAAGGCGGCTCTTTGCCAGCCCTTTGAGGACGCGCAGCAGGGCTCCCCGACGCTTCAGCAACGCCTTCTTGTCGAGGCGGTTCGACTGCTGTCGCAGTTGCTCACCGACGGTCACGAGCACCGAGGGCAGGCCGCCAAAACCATCGAGCCCCTCATCCAGGGCCTCCGCGAAACCCTTCTTCACCTTGTCGGTAAACGAGAGGTCAGCGGCATTCGACGGCAGGAAGTCGCAGTTGAGCGCCTGCTGCAGCAGCGACGCGATGACGCCCGAGGCGTAGGGCGGCGAGGCGAAGGTGGACAGCACCTTGAGGTGCTGCCTGGCCCTGCGCATATCGCCCCGGTAGTCGGCCATGCAGAGCAGGACGAGGCCGCCGGACAGCTTCTCGAACTCCTCCACGAAGCGTTCGGGCAACGGAATCCACTTCGCCTCGTACTTCCCCGTGTAGCCGGAGGTGCGAACCCATTGGGCCGGCGGGGCAGGCAGGGTGGCCTCCCGCTTCTCGGTCAGCTCGGGGATGTAGTCTCCGTACGTGGTGAGCGGGACGACAGCGCGGAACTCGTCGATGCTCGACGGCATCGCGCCCTTCATAATCTTGCGGCCCAGCTCGCTGGCCTTGAGGAGTTCGAGTTGCTCCTCCATCAGCCGCCGCTGGATGTGCATGAACTGTTCGAGGTTCAGGTCGAGGAATCCGCAGCACATCTGCCACAGTTCGCTCTTTCTGCCTTCACGCAGCAGCTCAATCGGTTTCGTCATCGTGCACCTCCGTGCCTGGTTCTTTCCCACCATCCGTGGCACCGGACATTCGACGGCAGCCAGCACACTGCCGTACGGAGGTAACTATGACAATAGTCGTGAGGTACGCCTAGCGATTGGGTTCTAGAACTGAGTTCTAGTCCAGAGGCGAAGGAGCGAGGCGGGGCGAAAAAGAGACCGCCCCGGAAGGGGGCGGTCTGCGGTGCGATGCGAGAGTGTGACTAGTCGTGGTGTGAGCGAGCCATGGCCCGCAGCTTGCGGCTGAGCTGCTCGAACTCCTCGTCCTTGGGTTCGCGCCCAAGTTCGAGGCCGTAGTTGATGAAGAAGTCCAGGAAGCTCCGGAGCAGTTCCTTGGCGCCCTCCTGGAACTGGACGAACTCCTCACGGGTGACGATATCATCGGCGGGCGCCGCGGCCTTCGCGCCCTCCTCACGTTCCTTCAGCTGTCCTTCGATGAGCAGGTCGATGAACTCGGACCTGCTCAGGTCGCCCCTGTTCTCGTCGATCTTTCTCAGAAGGTCGGCTTCAACGACCAGCATCCTCTTTTCGGACATCGTAGATAGTTCCTCCTTGCAGCAGCCGTTCCGTGCTGGCGGAAAGGGGCAGCCTGTCCGGTGACGGACATGTATCTCTATTCTTCTATGTCGAGGACTTCCAGCACTGCATCGATGCTCTTCATGAGCTCGGCGCCCTTGTCGGTCACATGGTAGCGCACGCAGGGATTCCCGAGCTCCACCTTCTGAACCAATCCGTGGGTGAGGAGGAACTTGAGGTACTTCTGCAATTGCGCATAGCTCATGTTGACGCTGTACATGAGTTCGGTCTTGCCCGCGCCGTTCTCGCCGACTTTCAGCATCTCCGCGATGATCTCTATGTTGGAGCGTCGCCTGTTCATGCTGGACTCAACCATGACCTACGTACGGGTACCATGCTACCACACGAATCCCCGTTGTCAATAGAACATAGTTCTAGCGGTCCACAGGGCGGAGAGAGCATGAGGCGCGGACCGCCGGCGCTAGCGGCGCCGGTAGGTCGCGGCGAAGATGATGAGCGCGTTCAGCAATGCAAGCGAGCCGATGACGAGCCAGACCCAGGGAGGCGTCTCGCCGGAAGGCATCGCGGAGGGCAACATGGACAGCGGCGAGACCTCGGGCGCCGGCTCAGGCTGAGGCTGCGGGATGACGATGAACGAGCCTGTCGCCCACTCGCTGGGCGCCGGCGTCAGGGCGCGAACGCGCCACGAGTAGGTCCCGCCCCACTCCAGGAGACCGGGGTACGCGAAGGCATTGTCGTCGATCTCCTCGCGCACCACGGGGGAGATGAAGTCCGCACCCCTCGTCAGCATGAACTCGTACCTCGTCGTGGGCGGGAAGCCTATCCAGGAGAAGGCGGGGGTCCTCGACACGCCATACGCCCCCGGTTCGGGAGAGACAATCAGCGGCGCGACATGCATCGACTCGAGGGTCGTCCCGGCGGCAACGGTGAATCGCATCGGCGGCGACCAGCGGGAGTGGACCCTTTCGTTCTCGGTCGTCCCCGACGCACGGATGCGCCAGTAGTACGTGTCCCCGCAGCGGAAGTTGAACGGAATCTCGAAGTAGCATACCCCGGGCGCATCACAGCAGACCGGGTCGATGTCTTCCATCCGCAGGAGCACGAAACGGAACTCCTCATCGAGCGCCACCCAGAACTCGTACAGTTCGGCCTTGGGCAGGCCCTTCCACTCGAAGCAGAACGGAAGCGCCTCACAATCGCACATGTCGCAGCCCACCACCTCACCCGGAGCCGGCGCCGTTGGCCAGGGGGTAGGGATGACAAACGTGTCGGAATACACCCAGAGGCAGCCCTCACCGGCAGCGAAGTCGTACTGCCGGTCATCGATTGCCCACAGCAGAACGCTGTCCGTCAGGATTGCCCTGAGAGTGTCCGGCCGGAAATCAGTCCCCGGAGTGAGCCCGACCGTGAGAGTATCCCAATCCGTGGCGGTGATGGTGTCTTCGCGCGGGATCAGGGTACGGTCGACGCCTGAGTCGAACGCCGCATACAGCACATCGGAAATCTGTGCGAGCCCGTCAAAGCCATTGTCCGGCGGACTCAGCGACATCCAGTCGGTGCTGCCGTCGATGGTCCAGCGATACACAGGGCTGGTCGTATCTTCCGTTGCCGCGTACAGCATCCTGTTCTTGGCATAGTCCTCATCCACGACAAGATGCACCCTGGCGAGTTCAGGCAGAGCAGGAAGGAGCCGGAACGTGGCGCCACCATCGGTCGACACCGCCACCTTGCCCTCGTCGCCGTTGTCACCCACGAAGATGCGGCTGCTGCCATGGAAAGCGAGCGAGTAGCCGGACTTCAGCCCCGTGTCGATGTCGCGCGTCCACTCCCAGACGTACCAGCGTCGGACCTGTTTCCACTGCGCGATGTTCAGATAGTAATCGTCGAGGACGTAGAGTCGCTCGCTGCTCACCACGGCGAAATCGGTGATATTGGGGCAGTCACGCACGCGCTCCCAGCTCCGCCCTTCATCGAGTGACTTGTACGCCACGTCGCTGCCGCGGACGGCGTAGAACACCGCATCGTCGGGACTATCGACCGGCGTCCGGCGCATGATTATGTCGTCAGTGTCGCTGTCGAGGAAGTCGACGCGCTCCCAGCGCTCCCCGAGGTCCTGCTGCCAGACGGCGGCCGACTTCCAGATGCTGTCGATACCTCCCCCGGCCGATGCCAGGTAGACGACGTTGTCGGCCTCCAGGTCCTCGTCGTCTTCGTCTTCGTCCGGGTCGCCGACGACCCAGAGAGAGTAGTCGCACAACTCGCGTATGTCCGTGTCGATGAGGCTTATCTGGTTCCAGTAGTAGAACTCCCAGCCCGCGGCCGCGCGGGAGATGGCGCTCTCATCGGGCGCATCTCCGAGGCCGGGGTCGTTGCCGCTCCACGCGCCGGGCAGAGTGGTGTCAGCCCAATCAACAGCGTCCACCACCTGGTTGGTGCTGGTGCCGCACACGGCCCAGAGCCCATCGGCGGTGAACATGACGATGGCGTTCGCAACGCCGGATTCGAACCCGCCGGAGGGGCGCTTCTCCGGTTCATTCCACTCCGGCATGACGCTCGTTGGCTCGTCGCAGAAGTGGACCCGTGCACGCCCCTTGTCCGCGTCGGCCGCGACTTCACCGGCCCACAGCGTGTCACCCTGGCAGGCAAGTGAGTACACGGCGACCGGATTGCCGCCATCGAGGTCGCGACGGTGTACCTCGACGTCGTCGACCCAGTAGACGTCATCCGCGTCGGTGTTCGCGAAGTAGGAGACATAGACCTGGCGATTCTCGGCGCCGTCGCCGGAATACCCGGACGGCAGGGCCACAGATACGTACACGACCTGGTCTTCCGAGGGGGAATCCTCATCGAGTTCACAGAGTTCCACGTAGTTGTCCGGCTCGGTGACGTCCCAGTTCGTGGTGTTCGTGCCCGTGTCCCGGTAGCCGGTGCACAGGTACGTGTCGTTCGAGTCGCTGGCGATTGCCACTATCGTGTCATCGGCGGCGTAGTCGGGAGAGAAAGCAACGGCGCTCACGTCCAAGCCCGTCAGGGCGACAGGAAAGAGGTCATAGACCTCCTGGGCGCTCCAGGCGCTCAGCAAGTCCGACTGGACGACCCACACGTCTCCTGCAACCAGCGCGTCGTCCGGCCGTCGTGTCCCGATGGCGATGTCGTGCTGCTCGTCGCCGTATTCCGGCGAGACCGCGATGTCCGCCACGAGCAGGGTCGGGTCCCACGTCGGAACGGACGACAGGAACGTTGAGGTCCACGTCTCGCCGCCATCGTCGGACACGTAGACCTCCTGCCGGCCGTCGGTCACCACGGCGACGAAGTCCTCGTCGTCAGGCGCGACGGCGATGTCCCAGACCGGCAGGCCCGGCGCAGGAACGGCATCCTGGAGGCTGGTCTGAATGGCGTCATCCCACGTGAGTCCGCCATCCCCGGTCTTGTAGAGGACGCTATTGGAGATGTCGGATGCATACCAGGTGGCGGTGGGGCCGGCGACGAGCACGCTGACCTCGCTGGGGGTGACAACGACGTAGTCCTCGTCGCTCGGGGTGGGAATCGTCGACCACAACAAGGTCTCCGGTTGCGCAAGGACGGGCACCGCAAACGGAACTATCGTTGCCGGCAATGACAACAAGACGACTGTAAGGCATTGCAGGCAGCGTGAAGAGAGGCTCTTCGCCATGTATCCACTATTGTCTGTGCGCTACGAACGTTTGTCAATGAGACGGATACGTTCGCGCGGCCGTTTGACGCGTACGTTCCTTATGTTACTATGAGACCATGCACGCCACGCTTGCGCCGCAGGAGCAGACGCTCCTCGACCAGCTCGTGTCACGTCTCGACGAGCAGGGCTACACAGTAGGCGTCGAAGGCGAAGCCACGACGCGGGCCGGCAAGTCAGGCGCCGTACACACGTTCGACATGGTCGCCACGCGTGACGATGGATTCATGACGTACACGGTCGCCGTCGCGGTCGGGTCCGCCAACGGTGATGGCGCCCTCGGGCTCGGCGCCGTCTTCGCCTTCGACGACAAGTGCTACGACTGCGGCATCAGAGACAAGGTCTTCGTCGCGTTCCCCGCGCTCGACGGCGTGGCGGAGCGCTTTGCGCAGAACCAGAGGATACGGGTCTTCGATGCCGAGCGCCTGCACAGCTTCCTCGCGACGCCGGGTCCGGCGCGGTTGCCGGAGAGCACGAGCATCACGAGCTGGAACAGCAGCGACGACGTGATCGGGTCGCTCGCGGCGTTGGGTTACCGGATACAGCGGAACGCGGCTCTGAGGGGCCGTTCCGGAGCTGAGTATACGTTCGACGTGCTGGCGACCTATGACGACGGCTTCATTGCACACCGGCTCGGCTTCGACGACATCCGCGAGGAGCAGGTGACGCTCAGTCGCATCTCCGTCTTCGACGCGAAGGCCTACGACGCGGGAATCCAGGAGAAGATTCTGCTCGTATCGGGTGCGATGACACCCGAGGCGAAGCAATTTGCGGACCTGCAGCGCATCCGCGCGATAGTCGTGTCCGCGGCCGGCGCGCCTGCTGCCAGCGAGACCAGGACCGAGACCACGTCCGCCGCGGTGACCGGTTCCGGACTGCAGGACGCTGTGGATGAGCTCCTCGGGCAGACGGCCACAAAAGGCCGCGTCATACGAACGCGCCCGGACGTCCACGCCATCGAGCTGATTCCTGAGTCCATGGCTCGCAGGTTCAAGGCCGTGCCGCTGGCTCTGGCAGGCGACACCCTTCAGGTCGCCATGGCAAACCCGTCGGACATCTTCGCACTTGAGGCGCTCGGGCTGCAGAGCCGCAAGCGCATCGAACCCGTCGCCACGCCGGAGCAGGAGGTGCGAGACGCCATCGACCTCAGCTACCGGGGATTCGGGGACATTCAGGAACAACTGTCGCGCATGCCGACGTACGGCGAGAGCATGGATGAGCAGTCGTTGCTCGAGGCGGCGGAGGACACGCCGGTCGCGAGCGCGCTCAGGCTCATCATCGACGAGGCGGGCAAGGCCAGGGCCTCCGACATCCACCTTGAGCCGGAAGGCGACCGGCTTCGCGTCCGCTACCGTGTGGACGGCACGCTGCAGGAAGTGATGTCGCTGCCGCTCAAGATACACCTGCCTCTGACCTCGCGCGTCAAGATCCTGGCCGACATGAACATCGCGGACCACCTGCGGCCTCAGGACGGCCAGTTCTCGACGGACACGAAGGGCCGGGAAATCGACATCCGCGTAGCCACGGTGCCGACCGTACACGGAGAGGCAACCGTCATGCGGCTGCTGGACAAGTCGCTGGGCCTCATCGACCTCGCGAAGCTCGGCTTCTCCCGTGAAGCGCTGGCGCAGTACCAGAACATGCTGAAGGTCGCCTTCGGCATGATACTCGTCAGCGGTCCGACGGGCTCCGGCAAGACGACCACGCTCTATGCCTCCGTCAACCAGATGGACAAGGCGTCGCAGAAGATAATCACGATTGAGGACCCGGTTGAGTTCCGGTTCCCCGGGGTCAACCAGATCCAGGTAAACCCCAAGGCGGGGCTGACATTCGCCAGCGGCCTGCGCTCCATCTTGCGCCTCGACCCGGACACCATCCTGGTGGGCGAGATTCGTGATGGAGAGACAGCGCGCATCGCGGTGCAGTCGGCCCTCACCGGACACCTCGTGCTCTCATCCATCCACGCGAACGACGCGGTCGGCGTGGTATTCAGGATGCTCGACCTCGGCGTCGAGCCGTTCCTGGTCTCCTCCTCAGTCATCGGCGTGGTCGCACAGCGCATGGTGCGACGTGTGTGCACGGAGTGCGCGACCGAGCGCGAGGGGACACTGATGGAACAGCTTTCGTACAACAACGAGACCGGTGAGCGCCGCAGCAAGTTCGTCTACGGCGCCGGGTGCGACCTGTGCGGCCACACCGGCTACAAAGGCAGGACCGGTATGTTCGAGGTCATGCCTCTCAGCGACCATATACGCATGATGGTACTGAAGGGTGCGTCCACGTCGGAAGTCAGGCGCCAGGCCATCGAAGACGGCATGGTGCCGCTGATGAAGGACGGGATGCTCAAGGTGAAGCAGGGCCTCACGACGCCCTCCGAGGTTCTCAGGAACGCCTATTTCATCGAGTAGGAAGAGATGGACTACCAGTATGTAGCTCGAACGGCGGACAACCGCATGGTGCACGGCAAGGTGAGCGCGCAGAGCCAGGAGGCGGCGACCGACATCCTTGCCTACGGCGGGTTCAACGTCCTCAGCCTCAAGGAGGTAGTCCCGTTCATCAAGGCCAGCAGCAAGCTGAACATGAGCCTCACGCCCGAGGTGAGCACCATGGAGGTCATCATGTTCACGCGTCAGATGGCGCTGCTGCTTGAGTCGGGCACGGACGCGGTCACGTCGCTCGAGCTGCTCGAAGCGCAGACCGAGAACAAAGCCCTGGCGCGGATACTGCACCAGGTTGTGTCCGACGTGCGCGCCGGACAGCCTCTCTCCGAGGCGCTGAGCCGCCACAAGCGGGTCTTCTCGCCTCTGTACTACCGCCTGGTCTCGGTGGGCGAGAAGACGGGCACGCTCGAGGTGGTGCTGCGCCGCGCGGCCGACTACATTGAACGGGCCTACGTAACACGGAAGAGCGTCAAGAACGCGCTCACCTACCCGGTCGTCGTCATCCTCGTCGCCATCGCCGTCATCGCCATCATGGTGACGTACGTCCTGCCGGCATTCGTCGGGCTGTACGCGTCGTTCGAGGCCGAACTGCCCCTGCCGACGCGGGCGCTGCTTGCATTCACCCGCTGGTCCCAGGCATATGGCATGTATGTGGCCATCGGCCTGGCGGCGGCCGTCGCGGCGGTGTTCCTCTACACGAGGACGCCTACCGGTAGCATGCAGTGGGCGCGCCTCATGCTCACGATGCCGCGCATCGGTCGCATCAACCTGTTGAACGAGCTGTCCAACTGCTGTCGCAGCCTGTCGCTGCTGTACGGCAGCGGCCTGCCGCTGCCAGAGGCGATGACGCTCATCGTGCAGGGCACCAGCAACAAGGCAATGCGCCAGGCGTACACCGACCTGCAGCAGGCGATGATTGCGGGCGGAGGGTTGTCTGAGCCGATGAAGCGAAACAGGCTCTTCCTGCCGCTGATGGTGCAGATGACCGCGGTTGGCGAGCAGACCGGTAACCTGGACCACACGTTGACGACCGTGGCCCAGAGCTACGAATCCGAGTCTGACGAGAAGACGAAGGCGATGATAGCGATGCTCACACCCGCGCTCACCATCATCATCGGCGGCATAGTCGGCTTCATCGCAGTATCGATGCTGTCGGAGATGTACTCCATCTTCGGTCAGGCTTTCTAACGGGAGAACAGGTGATGCTCTGCACGGGGCGGAGGCCGGTGTGGTGGTCCGAGTGGCGCAGCCACTCGCGCGGAGCGCTGCTCATCGAGGTTCTC
>JALNYR010000163.1 GCA_023229725.1 Dehalococcoidia bacterium
GAACACCCTGGAGGTTATCGCCTGTGCGGCTCCGTACACCGGGTCGAGCAGGATGGCGCTGCAATGAGGAGAGAGCGCCCGACAGACGTCGAACTTGAAATCCACCATGTCCTGATAGCCGGGTTCGCTGCCAAGGCCTTCCTTGAGCATCTTCTGTAGCGACCCGCGGTGGTCAAGCGCGCACATAGAGAGACAGCCGCGCTCGTTCGACATGCGCTGCATCCCCCGATACTTGCCCAGTCTCATGGCTCTACTCCCTCCTCTCGTTACCTCGCCAGTACCTTCAGCAGTTGCAGAAGCTCGGCGTCAAGCTCCTTCTGGTTGGCGTACGTCTCTTCAAACGGCGTCTCCACGACCCGGCCGCAGACCTCGCCGACCATGACGCCACTGCGTCCCTCAGCCAGCGCCTGCACGGCCCTGGCCCCCAGCTTGCTCGCAAGCAGCCTGTCCCGCGCGGTCGGCGGACCGCCGCGCTGTATGTGTCCCAGCACGCAGACCCTGTAGTCCATCGCCAGACCGTCGCACATCTTGTGCGCGATGTCGAAGGCGTGACCGGCATCATCTCCCTCCGCCACAACGACGATGCTGGCGCGCTTTCCTCCCGCCAGCTGCGCTCTGATGTTCGCTCCCAGAGCGTCCAGATCAGTGTGCACCTCGGGGACAAGTATCTCCTCGGCGCCTCCCGCAACACCCACGTTGAGCGCGATGAAGCCGCGCGTGCGACCCATCACCTCGACGAAGAACAGCCGCTGATGGGCTTCCGCCGTGTCACGAATCCGGTCGATCGCTTCCATGGCCGTGTTGACCGCCGTGTCAAAACCGATGGTTGCATCAGTGCCGTAGAGGTCGTTATCGATTGTGCCCGGCGCCCCGACAACGCTCACGGAGGTCAACTTGGACAGCTCTTGAGCACCACGAAAGGTGCCGTCGCCGCCGATCGCCACCAGCCCATCCAGTTCAGCCTTCTCAAGCTGCCTGGCCGCCTCGCGCAGGCCGGCGGGAGTCTTCATCCGCTCGCAGCGCGCCGTGCCGAGAATCGTGCCGCCCCTGTGAATTATGTTAGCCACCGATCTGGGGCCAAGCTCAACGAGGTCGCCATCGAGCAAGCCGGCATAGCCACGGCGTATCCCGACGACTTCAAGGCCGTACGCGGGACCGGTTCTGGCGACAGCACGTATGGCCGCATTCATGCCGGGCGCATCGCCGCCGCTGGTCAACACTCCAATCCGTTTCATCATACGCGTCACCTCGACAACAGACTATCACACCGCACTTAAGGTTGTGAGGCATGGCATGGGGCTACGGCTGGCTCGTGGCGAGCGGGAAAGGGGACATCCACGACAGGGAAGAGCGAGAGTCAGTGCTCCAGCACGCCCTTGCTGCTGGGAACGTGGCCTTCGCGCCTCGGGTCAATCCGGCACGCGGCATCGAGCGCCCGCGCCAGCGCCTTGAAGAGGCACTCCGCCTTGTGGTGGTCATTGAGCCCGTACTCGACGCGCGCGTGGAGCGTCATCTTCGCCTCCGAAGCCAGCGTCACGAGGAAGTGTCGAACCATGTCGCTCTCGAGGTCGCCGATGGCGGCAGTCGCGAAAGGCGCTGACACGACAGCCCCGCCCCGCCCGCTCAGGTCTATGGCCACAAGGGACAGGGACTCGTCCATCGGCACGATGGCCTGCGCCATCCGCGTCACGCCGCTCCTGTCGCCCAGAGCTTCGTTGAGAGCCCTTCCCAGGCAGATGGCGACATCTTCGACCGTGTGGTGCTGGTCGTCACCGGACGCGGCAACGGTGAGATTCATCATGCCGTGGCGGGCAACCTGCGTCAGAAGGTGGTCGAACATTCGCACGCCGGTGGCGACGGTGGACGCACCATCGCCGTCGATGGCCAGCTCCACCACCACGCGTGTCTCGCCGGTCTCGCGAACAATCCGGGCCGACCTAGGCTTCATTCCAGACCTCCTCCATTCCCGCCAGGAGAGCGTCGGTGTCCTCCGGGAGGCCCACGCTTATCCGCAGGCAGTCTCGCAGTGCGGCTGATTCATAGAACCGCACGAGGATGCCGCGCCGGCGGAGCCCGTCGCGGACCGTCTTCGCCGTGGCGACACGCCCCCCGGCGCGGTTCTCTTTCACTCTGCAGAGGAGGAAGTTCGCCTGCGACGGGTACACATCGAGCCACGGGATGGCGGACAGTGCGGCGAACAGCCTCTCCCTCTCCTTGCGCAGTTTGCCCACATTCGCTTTCAGGTAGTCGACATCCTTCAATGAGGCGATGGCCGCAGCCTCGCCCGCAACATTCACGTTGTAGGGCTGCTTGATGGTGAGGAAGTGGCCTGCCAGTCTCTCGTGACACAGGCAGTAGCCGACCCGAAGACCGGCGAGCCCGGCCCACTTGCTGAACGTTCGCAGTACGATGAGACTTGGATTCTGCGGCACGAGGCCGGCGACCGTGCCGGAGCTGAACTCGAAGTACGCCTCATCTACTGCCACGATGAGCCCCATCGCGAGCAAGGCGCGGACCTCGTCCTCGGAGGCCGCGCCCCCGGTGGGGTTGTTCGGCGAGGCGACGAAGGCGACACGGGACTTCGGGGTCACGGCTGCGCGAGCGGCGGCGACATCAAGCGAGAAGTCGCTCTTGCGGGGAACGTTCACGAGCATGCCTCCGCACACCGTCACCAGGAAGGGGTACATGCCGAACGTCGGAGGGAAGTTGAGAACCTCCTGCCCTTCACGCACAAACAGGCGCAGCACGAGGTCGATAATCTCGTCGCTCCCGTTCGCCGCCACAATGCAGTCGGGCGGGAATCCCGTGTAGACGGAGAGCGCCTCCCGCAGGTTTCGTTGCAGCGGGTCGGGGTAGATGTGGTAATAGGGGAAGTGCGCCAGCACGTCGCGCGCCCGGGGCGACGACATGTACGGGTTCTCGTTACCATCGAGCTTGACGATGCGCTTGCCCAACTCCCTCTCGAGCACGTCGATGGGCTCGATGGGATCGTAGCCGTGCATCGTTGCAAGGCCGGGTCGTATCAGCTTCTCAACACGGTCGATGTCCACGCGTCACCTCGTCGGGTCACGAGGGCGTATCGCCGGCGCGCTTCAATCGCGCCTCGATTGCCCTGGCGTGAGCCTCGAGCCTTTCGGCTCTCGCCATCACGATCGCGGCAGGCCCGAGGTGGGTCATTGTAGCACCGCCGAGTTGCGCAACACTGGAGAACTTCACGAAATCGTGCACGCCCAGGACCGACGAGAAGCGGGCGCTTCCACCGGTCGGCAGAACGTGACTGGGCCCGTCTATGTAGTCGCCCATCACCACCGGCGACTGCTCGCCGAGACAGATGCAGCCGGCATTCCTGATGTCGTCGAGCAGCCCACGCGGGTCAGCCACCAGCAGCTCGAGGTGCTCCGGGGCGAACAGGTTGCAGAGTCTAACGGCATCCGAGAGCGACTCGACGACAGCCACGAGGCCTCGCTCCAGCGCCTCCACCGGCGCAGTCGTTCGAGGAAGCTGAGCCAGCTGGCGCTGAACCTCACGCTCGACGCGGCCGGCCAGGTCCGAGGAGTCCGTCAACAGCACGACCGCCGTCTGCGGGTCGTGTTCCGCCTGCGCCAGGATATCCGCGGCGCAGAAGACCGGCGACGCCGCGCCGTCGGCGATGATGAGCACTTCACTCGGTCCCGCGAGGCTGTCGATATCCACCGAGCCGAACACCATCTTCTTGGCCAGCGTCACAAAGACGTTCCCGGGCCCGCATATCTTGTCGACCCGAGGCACCGCGCCGGTGCCGTAGGCAAGCGCTGCAATCGCCTGGGCGCCGCCCATGGCGAAGACGCGGTCGACGCCCGCAATGCTGCACGCCGCCAGCGTCAGCGGCGAGACGGAGCCATCAGACGACGGCGGGGTGGCCACGATGACCTCGCCCACACCCGCCACCCTGGCGGGGATGGCCGACATCAGCACCGACGACGGGTAGGCATACCGGCCGCCGGGAATGTACAGACCGACTCTCTGAAGTGGAGTGACCTTGCGCCCCAGCTCCTCGGTCACCCACTGCGTCCCAAGTGCAACAGCCGTCGCACGGTGGAACGCCCGGATGCGCTCCGCAGCCAATGCCAGAGCGGCTGCAAGGGGCGCCTCAAGGGTGCTCATCGCGGCGTCAATCGCTTCCCGCGGCACTTCCAGCGACGCAAGCGTCACGCCCGAAATCCGTCTCGTGTAGTCGATGACCGCGGCGTCGCCGCGCAGATGCACATCACCGACGATGCGCTCAACCACCTGCGCGGGCGTGAGGGACTCCCCGAACATAGCCCGGATGCCTTCAAGGAGCGCGGGCTGTCCGCGCAGCGTGTCGAGAGGATCGCCGCGCTGCAGCAGCGCCTCGGCGGCCGCGTAGCCGTCAACACGTCTCATTCAACCGCTCCCGCCAGCAACGTACAGAGGTGGTCGATCCTGGCCTTCTTCGACGGTACCTTCAGGCTCTCCGCGTTCGCAATGAGACAGGCGCTGGAACGCAGGATGACCTCGATTATCTTGAGCCGGTTGTCGACAAGCGTCTTGCCCGTCTGCGTGTTGTCCACGAGAAGGTCGGCGTCATCCGGCAGGAACGCCTCGCTCGCTCCCCAGGTAGGCACGACCTTGTAGGCGCCGATGTGGTTGTCGCGCAGGTACCTGTCGGCAATGTTCGTATACTCGGAGGCGACCCGCAACGGGTGGAAGCCTCCCCTCGCAACGAACTTACGCAGCTCCTCGGTCGTATTGGCGGGGACATCCTCGCTCAATGCGGCCACGACGCGAACCTTGCCAAAACCAAGGTCGACCAGCTCCACGACGGGACTTGAAGGGAACGCGCACAGGTGCTCCCGGAGCCAGTCTTGACCCGTGACCGCAATATCGAAATGGCCGCTCGCGACCTGGAGCGGCATGTCCTGCGGTCGGATGACCTTCGCGGCAAGCCACTCCAGACCGGGCAGCAGACGCCTCTCTGACGTCTTGCCGGCGTAGCCTGGCACGTCAAGGCCGGCGCGCTCCAGCAACTCCACCGCGGGCGTCTTCTGGTGGCCGTCCGGCAGCGCCAGCCGCAACTCGCGCGACTGCCACGCGGCGAGCAACTCGTTCAGCGGCTGACCGCCGCCCTCAGTGTCCCGAACATCCGCGACCGCCTCCCCGCCCCCCAGCCTCCCGCTGAAACACGCGAGCACCTCGCTCATGTCCCTGCCGGACACGGAACCGGAATTGGCCACGAGCATTGCGTCAACATCGAACAGTTTCCTCAGAG
>JALNYR010000164.1 GCA_023229725.1 Dehalococcoidia bacterium
CGATGAGGTTTGGAACGGTGATGTTCTCGATGTAGCGGAGGAAGCGCTCGCTCTCGTCGATGTCGAAGGGCCTCCACCCCATCGTCTCAACCAGCACGGGGTCGCATGACATCGGGAGGTAGAGGAGGATATGCTCGTCTTCGAGGGGGACCAGGCGTATGGGAGGCTCGTCATCCATTGACAGACGTACTTTAGCATACCGGCAGGGGGGCGTGTCACGCGTCCGCGTGTCGACGGCATCGTTGACAGTTCGAGACGGTGCGGGGTACGATGGCCGGACTCTCGCGAGAGGAGGACACCCGCCGCATGTCACAATCCGAGCATTTGAAAGCGCTGAAAGATGCAATCACCGGCATGGACCTTGAAGGCATCCAGGGGGTGGCCCGGGCGGCGATGGATGCCGGCGTCGACCCGCAGACGGCCATAACGGACGGCATGGTGCCGGGCATGGTTGAAGTCGGGCGCAAGTTCGAGGAGGGCGAGTACTACCTCTCGGAGCTCGTCGTGGCGGGAGAAGTGATGAAGGACGGCATGAAGGTCATCGAGCCGTACATCGCCGCCGGCGCCTCGAACGAGACGAAGGCAAAGGCCGTCATCGCCACGGTGGAGGGCGACTACCACGACATCGGCAAGAACATCGTCGTCACGCTGCTGGGCGTGCAGGGGTTCGACGTGAAGGACCTGGGGATGGACGTGCCTGCCGCGCAGATTGTGGAGGAGGTCCGCAAAGCGAGACCGGAGGTCCTCGGGCTGTCGGCGCTGCTGAGCACGACCATGGCGCGCATGGGGGAGGTCATCGAGGCGCTCAAGGCGGCCGGTCTGCGGGATGGAGTGAAGGTCATCATCGGCGGCACGCCGGTGACACAGGCATTTGCGGATAGGATAGGCGCCGACCACTGCGCGGTCAACGCCATCGAAGGCGTGCACAAGTGCGCGGAGTGGGTCAGCGAGGGAGCGAGGTGACATGGCGGAGATGACGAGGAGGGAACGCATACTCACGGCGAGCCGGCGGGGGACGGCCGACCGTCTTCCGTTCTTCCACAACTGGCGTCACAGCCAGCAGGGAGCGGTCGAGCGTGATTGCCGCAACCGGGGCATGGGACTCAGTTGGGCCCGACCCGGCCACACCGTCACGTGGCACGGCGTTGACGTCACCGAGATATACGAGACATACACCTCCGCGGCAGTGACGCTGCGGCGCACGTTCCGCACGCCGGTGGGGACTATCTCACTGGTGGAGAAGCGCGAGCCGGGCGTCGGCGAGTGGCACGGGCTGCGGAGCTGGCGGGACGTGACGCCGTGGCAGACCGAGCGGGCCATCAAGGGACCGGACGACTACAAGGTCCTGAA
Organism: Dehalococcoidia bacterium; assembly: GCA_023229725.1. GTDB lineage: Bacteria > Chloroflexota > Dehalococcoidia > GIF9 > AB-539-J10 > SKVJ01. Next base: position 1,351 of record JALNYR010000164.1, read on the forward strand.
GTACATGTACGACAACCTTGAAATCAAGCCGGACTACTTCCCACTGCGGCAGGCGAAGGACTGGCTTGGCGATGACGGCGTCGTGCTGCAGCAGGTGGTCCACGTTGGATTGCAGCTGCTGATGATTGACTGGGTCGGCAGCGAAGGCGGCCGCTTCTTCATACACCACGCGCGGTATCCCGACCTGGTGGAAGAGGTCTATCAGGCCATCTCAAAGGCGTACGAGCCGCTCTGGGAGATAGGCGCCGATTCGCCGGCGGATGTGTTCTGGCTGTGTGACAACGTCGACGCGGTGCTGGTGAACCCCCGGCTGTTCCGGAAGTACTTCATGCCGGAGTGGGAGAGGTGCTGCGCCGCAATGCACAGGAAGGGGAAGTTGGTGGCAGCGCACTGCGACGGACGGCTGGCGCCCATCAAGGACCTGATACCGCAAACCTCCCTTGACATTGTCGAGGCGCTGCATGTGCCGCCGATGGGCGACCTCACGCTCGGCCAGGCGCTCGCGCTGTGGCCGGAGAAGGTCATCTGGACGGGCTTCCCGGGGTCCGTGTACGCGCTGGGGCCTCAGGATACGAAGGCACAGGCGCTGAGCATGCTCCGGGACGCGGGCACGGGGGAGCGGCTCTGCTTCGTGATGTCGACGGAGAACCAGGTCTCGAACGAGAACCTGCTGGCGCTGACGTCCGTGCTCGAGCATGCCACGCTGCCGTTGACGCCGGAGAAGATCGACGCGATAGAGCGGTCGCTGACGTAGTCCCCGTGCGGTGCGGCGGTGGAACCGTCGCGGGTCGCGCCGGCTCTCGGCACGCCGCGTCGCAGCCTGCCACCCGGCCCTGTCCGCCCCTCGTGTTTGCGTTGCATCCCGCTGTGGTATAGTCCTGTGCGAGTTTTCGCGGAGGTGAGTGCCAATCATGAGAATCGCAGTGGTCGGTGTCGGCGGCGTGGGCGGGTACCTCGGCGGTAGGCTGGCGAACGCGTTTCCTCCCGGCAGTGCGCACGAGATTCTGTTCGTGGAGAAGAACCGGACGCACCTGGATGCCATCCGGAAGGACGGCTTGAAGCTCAGTGCGAAAGACGGCGACGCCGTCGCGAGGCCGTCGCTTGCCACTGATGATGTCAGCAAGCTGGGCAAGCTCGATGTCGTGCTGATGTGCACGAAGGGCTACGACCTGCTTGCGGCATCGAAGATGATGGCTCCGGTTGTCGGCAAGCAGACCGTCGTCATTCCTCCGGGCAACGGCGTGGGGAACGCGGATATCGTGAAGGAAGGGCTTGGCGGGCGTGGCGACGTGCTCTGTGCCTGCATCTACATCTCGACGCACATCATCGGCCCCGGCGCCGTGGAGCAGATGGCCGGTCCCCGCAAGTTCTTCTTCGGTAACCCGGACGGCCGGATGGAGCCGTACCGGGCCATCGAGACGGCATTCAAGGGGGGCGGTCTCAACGTGGAGCTGACTGCCAACGTCCTCCGCGAGGTATGGTCGAAGTACCTCTTCGTGGAACCACTGTCGGTGCTCACCTCTCTCTACGCGGTGCCGCAGGGCGGGTTGCTGACCGACCCTGCCCGCAGGGCGCGCGTCAACGAGATGATGAACGAGTTGCTGGCCCTGGCGCGGAAGGTGAAGGTGGCGCTGCCGGACGACATCGTGGCGCAGTCCATGGCCAAGGCCGACAGCTTCCCGTATGAGACGAAGACTTCGATGCAACTCGACTTCGAGCAGGGCAAGCCGACGGAGGTTGAGACGTTGATCGGCTACGCCGTGCGGAAGGGGCGTGAGCTGAAGGTGGCGATGCCGCAGCACGACGAGGTGTACGAGAAGCTACGGGCGAAAGCGAAGTAGCGACGCGTGGCGGACTACATCCTGCCCGGCCACGACCTGAAGATGCTCGAGAAGCCCGTGCATCCGTAGGCAGGGAAATGCGGGCTTCGTCATCGCGGGGCGCGCGAAAGCGCGCCCCGCGTCTGGTTGTGCACAGCAGCGCGGCGGCAGGCCCCGACAGTGCAGCAACATGGTTGACAGCCCTTCTTCCGCGTGACAGATTGGATGCAGAGCCGTTCGCGCGTTGACTGGTGGGCCGGCGGCGCACGAGGGGTGATAGCGGGCCAGAGCGAGGGTGGGTCGCTGCGGCGCGAAGGAGCACAAAGATGCCGCGAGTGTTCTGGACAGGAAAGCTATCCCTGCCGGTCCGGTTGATGGTCGATGCGAGCAGCCTCGTTGCCTGGGCTACCGGCGCCATGCGCGACACCGAGGCAATGAAGGCCCGTGTGAAGCAAGGTTACGATGGCGTGTTCAGCGACCACGTCAGCCATTACGACGAGGTGGGTGCCGACCTCCAGGCGCGGTCCGCCCTCGAGCAGTTGAAGGACGTTGATGTCCGCGGGAAGCTGGTTCTCGACATTGGCGGCGGCACCGGCGTGGCATCCTTCCTCATGCTGCGGCGCGGAGCCGCGAGGGTCGTGTGCGGTGACATCTCCGAACGGATGCTCGCTTGCGCACGGGCACATGCGGAGCAGGAGGGATTCGGGCCCGATCGCATCGAGTTTCGGCAGCTTGATGCCGAGGCACTCCCGTATGACGACGACAGCTTTGACGTTGTCTCCACGAGCATGACGATGGGGTTGCTCCCCGACCAGAAGAAGGCGGTGGTGGAGATGGAGCGTGTTGCCCGCCCGGGAGGGCTTGTCAGCATCGGCACACACGCCCCGGAGCACTACTGGGAGCCCACCGACACGGGCCTGAGGGCAATGAGCAAACGGTACGTGTTCGGCTATCGCCTCGAGTTCTGGCCGCAAACCGAGTCGGAAGTCCGCGATTACATGCGACGAGCCGGCCTCGAGAACATACTGAGTCGGCGCGTGACGTGGCACACTGATTTTGGCAGTGGAGGCAAGGCGTACGATTTCTTCGCCGCCATCTCCGCATCGTGGTGGTACGGCAGGTTCCCGCCCGAAAAGGTGCAGCAGGAATCCGACCGCACCCGGGCGTTCTTCGAGCGAACAGGCGCGCGTATCGTCACGGACGACATCATCGTGGCCAGCGGCACAAAGTCGGCGGACTGACGGGAGCCGTGGTATGCGGCTTCGTTTTTCCCGTCCAGCCGGGAATATCACGGTGATAGAATCGTACTCACCGCGGAGAAGGAGGAGCCGAACATGGGCAGCACGCACTACACCATCACGCCGGTGAGCGTGGGCACGCTGACAATCGAGAGGCCGCAGTTCGTCTGGGGAGCGGGGTGGGGCACTGAGGTCCAGTCCCCCGTGCTGATGTTCTACGTGGAGGGTGGTGGCAGGCGCATCATGGTGGACACGGGCTGCGCCGACCCCGCGCAGGCCGTGAAGTACCACAAGCCGTTCGTCCGCAAGCCGGAAGAAGAGCCGGCGAACGCCCTGAAGAGGGCCGGCATCGATCCGACGCAGATGGATACGGTACTCTGCACGCACCTGCACTGGGACCACTGCTACAACCAGGAGCTGTTCACGAAGGCACGCTTCCTTGTCCAGAGAGTTGAACTGCAGTATGCCGCGGCGCCTTATCCCATCCACGCCAACGTGTACGAGGCGCCGACCACGGGCATGACGCCCGCCTACAGCAAGACGAAGTTCGAGGTGGTCGACGGCGATTTCGAGCTGGCCGATGGCTTCCAGGTGCTCTTTGCGCCGGGGCACGCGCCGGGCATGCAGTGCCCGCTCATCAGCACCGCGAAGGGCACGTACTACATCGCGGGCGACAATGCACCGCTCTATGAGAACCTCGAGGGCAACAAGTTCGGACGGCCCATCCCGGGCATGATATACGCGGACCTCGGCGCGTACTACGAGACGTTCAGGCGCATGGAGCGGGTGGCCGACCATGTTCTGCCGGGGCACGACATGAAGGTCCTGGACCAGGTGCGGTACGGCTAGGCC
>JALNYR010000165.1 GCA_023229725.1 Dehalococcoidia bacterium
GCGACCAGGCTTTCACGGCCTGATCTCTTCAGCGTCACGATGACGCTCGCGTGCAAGTACAAATGACCCGGACCGTCGCAGAGCTCCGTTCCTCCGGCTCGGGCTCGCTGATCCTTCTCCTCGAGGTGCCTGGCATCGGGGTCTTCACGACGCACGACTACACCCCGACCGACTCCTGGTTCACCACGGCGGGATACGGCGAGGGTCGCGTCTACCCGTGGCTCCGGTGGCAGGACATCGGACCGATCACCGAGGATATCTCCTTTCTCGACCCTCAGAAGCCGATCAAGGTGCGGAGCATCGAGCTCGAGGTCGTAGACGTGGCCGGCGGCTTCTCCGCGCTGATCCGCCAGGCCAGGGCCTGGACTCACACGTTCCTGACCTCGACGGTGACGAGCACCGTCACCACGTTCCCATGTTCGACCACGGCCAACTTTTCGACCTCGGGCCACATCTTCTGCGGCCAGGAGGCTATCCACCACACCTCGACCACGGCCGTCTCGTTCGTCGGGCTCACCCGCGGCGCTCTGGGCACCGGCCAGCGCGAGCACTACGCCCAGGTCACCGTGCCGCCCTTCGAGCAGGCGACGATCGCGGCCGGCCCTCACACGCTCTCGGGGCGTCGCGTGGTGCTCCACCTGGCCGTGGTCGACGACGCGACCGGGCTACCATCGGCGACGTCAGTGATCTACCGGGGTCGCATCGGGCGCGGCGTGCGCTACTCCGGCGGCGTCGCCACGATCCCGATCGACCACATCTCCGAGGCCTTCTACGACAAGGTCGGCCAGCAGCTCCCGATGAGCCTCATCCAGCAGGGATACTGGTTCAGCGGCAACACGATCGACATGAACCGCCTGCGCGAGCGGAGGACCTACGCCGGCGAGGACATCCTCGTAGCGAGCGCCGCGGGCTTCTACCTCTCGACCGTCGTCTCGATCTCCGGCTTTTCGATGTACGCGCAGATGTCCGAGGGCTGGTACTCGCCGACCACGCTGGCGGCGCAGATTGAGAGCGCGGGCGCCGGCACGCTGCCATACGTGCTTTATCCGGGCTACGGTGCCGAGGGCGACCGCGCCTTGCTGCGCCAGGTCGCGCTCACCGACGGCCACTCCGAGGTCCCCGTGATCGAGGGCGATCCGCTGTGGTGCCTCGGCTTCGACGCCGGGGTATACGCCGGCCCGTTCAACGCGGCGCTCTCGACCATCGCTCAGAACCCGCCGCGGCCGTTCTCCTGCGACCTCACCGACGCGACGAAGCGCCCGGCGATCCGCGTCGCAGACATCGGGCAGTTCACCGCCGACCTGTACGCGCAGTCGCCGGGGAATCCCTATCAGCGCATCTTCTCGACCGGGGCCGCCGCGGTCGACGGGAGCGGGCTCGTCTACGTATCGGTCGGCCAGGGCGACATGTGGCGCGAGCGTGTTGGCTGTAATTTCCTATCCTGCGAGGACCCCGAGGACGCGGTGCTCCGTCACGTCTTCGCCCTCGGGACGCCCATCGAGACGTTCGCGGCCACCGAGAACAGCACCGTCACCCGGGCGCTGAAGAAGCTGCTCCACCAGATCAGCGGGCAGAACGAGCCGGAACGGTGGTGCGTGTCGTGGCCGACCTCCGACGACTTCGACTTCGACGAGCTCGACGACGCGATGCGGGGTGTGCTCCCCGAGCTCCGCGAGTACCACGGCTGCATCGTCTCGGGCGTCAAGCTCTGGGACATGATCGGCCCGCTCCTGTCCCTCTGCTCGATCTCCCCGCGGCTCACGACCGAGGGCCGCATCGGCTTCGCTCAGATTCCCGCGTTCCTCGCGAGCGAGGCCGCGACCGTCGAGGTGAACTCGGCGGTCTGGGAGCTCGTGCACGCCGCGGAGATCGAGGCCGTGATGGGCGAGGAGCCGGTGGTGAACACCGTCCACGTCCAGCACAGCTACGACTACCGCGGCGACAGCGGGGCCGACGGCAACACGGGCGGCGGCGCCGGCGGCGACGGCGGCGGCACGGGGGGCCCGCCGCTCCGGCTCATCTGGCGCGAGGGTACCGCGGACTTCGGCGAGGTCACGAGCGTGCGCATCGACTGCCGCGGCCTCTTGGCTGGCACCGGCCGCGGGCTCGACCCCGTAGCTGACGTCGAGCGCGCCATGAACCTCCAGGCCGAGGCCGGGCTCTTCGCCCTCTTCGCCCGCGACTACGGCTACGTGACGATCCCGTGCGTGCCGCACATCATGGACCAGCTCCGGTGCGGCGAGCTGGTGAAGGTGACGCACGAGCTCGCGCCCGACCCCGTCGAGGGCGGCGTGGGCATGGTGTCGAGGCTCGGCGTCATCATCGGCAAGCGCTCGCCCATCACGAAGCGCGACGTGGGCCACCTGACGATCCTTTTCGGCTGGGAGCTCCGCACCGGCGGGATCGCGCCGTGCGCCCGCGTGACGGCCTGGAGCTCTGGCGCGCTGCGCTGCACGTTCTCGGCAGCCTCGACGCCGGAGTACTCCCGCGCCGGCGAGAGCGACCTCACGCGGTTCTCGATGTTGGCCGGCGCTGAGGAGTTGTACGTCAAGTTCGTTGAGCGCGACACGACGGCGCCGCGCACGTGGGGCCCCGCGATCGCGAGCACCGTCTCGGGCGCCGCGCTCAGGCTGACCCTCAAGAGCTCGCCCTTCTCGTTCTCGACGTTCCCGACCGGCGGCATGTACATGACGCTCGCGGACTGGCCCGACTCGCAGACGACGGCGCGCGAGTACGCCTTCACCGCGAGCTACTCCACGGCCCCGACGCTCTCGACTGCCGAGGGCATGATGTGGACGGTGTAGACCATGGCCTGGCTTGACTGCGCGGCATCGACACTCGGGGCGAGCACGGCCTTTCACGCCGGGGCGACCGTCGAGTTCGTCCGAGGCAATCTCCTCCAGGCGCAGGCGCAGTCGGGATTCGACGTCCAGACCTACCACCACAGCTCGTCGGAACTCATGCACGAGCTCTCGAGCGCCGATGTCTGGGAGCGCTTCGCGGAGTTCCACGCCCCGGTGCTCCCGGCCCGCCTCGACGACGATGGGGCGTGGCGGCGCATCCGGGTCACGGCCGAGGTCAAGCGCGAGGGCGCCGCCGGGGTCGCCACGATCAGGCTCTACGCTGGCCACTCCGAGATGCTCTCCGAGCCGCACTCAACCAACGGCTACGCCGACTGGTCGGCCTATGGCGAGATGGCGTTCTCGACCTCGGCGTACGCGCTGGGCTCGACCACGTTCTATGTCGCCAGGGTCGGTGGGGTCGGGCCGGCGAACCTGTCCGCGGCGATGCTCTCGACGATGGGCTACGCGCACTCGATCCCGGTCGTGTTCGTCAACGCGATCACGAAGTGCACCGGCGTGAGCAAGATCTTGCTGCGCGCGCCGCGCTACGATGAGGTCGCGTCGTGAGGGTGCCGACGCGATTCAACGTCCCGGCGGCATCGGACTGCCACGCGGGCCGCCCCTGCTCGTCGCTGCGTGTCGCGGTTCCGGCGGAGGAGGGTACGAACCACCTCCTTGGCGACATTCTCGGCGGGCTCCGGCATCACCAGACCGCCGGGCCTGCGACGACCGACATCAGCGGCAAGGCCTACCTGTACACGAACAGGCACCCGAACTGCGACCACCTGGCCTTCGTGATCCGCTACGCAGTGGCGGGACAGGGTGAAGAGGCAGTGATACCCGAACTGACGGCGACGGCGGGGAACGGCTCTGCGGTCGTGCACACAGGCAGTTCGCGAGCCGCCGACAACATCATGCTCTGCCTCTTCGCCCCCTGGGCCGCGGCCGACTCCGGCGACCAGGAAGCCACGCTGACGTGGACCGGCTGCACGATCCGGGACTTCTCGGTGTTCGACGTGCCCCGCATCGAGCTCGGTTCCGGAGACCACCGCGTCGAGCACGTCGACTCCGGACACCTCCGCATCGGGCTCACGACCGAGCGCTACATCGCCGACTCCGACGAGGCCGGCCCTCCGGGGCTCGCGCAGCAGATCATCAACGCCTGGGACGACTACGATCCGCAGGTCTTTTCGTGGTGGTCGGAGCAGCCGGTCACCGTCGCGTCGGACTCGTGGACCGACCCATTCGGCGGCGTCACATTCAAGCACCGCGCGCGGCAGAAGAAGACCAGCGACACCGTCGTCGCCTCGCGCTGGCGCCCCTACGCGAAGGTCAGCGCCGGCACCTACTCCTGGCGCGTGCGCTCCGCGGTGGGCGGCGACACCGTGACCAGCGGCGACCTGTCGAACACGACCGCTGCGTGGCAGACGGTGCTCACAGGGCTCGACCTCTCGTGCGTCGGTGACGACCAGTTTCTCTTCGAGTGCGTCCGCAAGACCGGCGCTGGAACGATTTCGATCTACGGCGCGAGCGGAATCGAGGGCGCGGCCTGAGCAGTTCCGGCGGAGCTTGGGGCCGGATCGTTATATTGGAAGTGAGGGAATCATGGGAATGAATCCTTTCGACGAGTGGAAGTCGATGCAGTGTTTCCGGGGCGCGGCCGACCACGACCAGTGCGCCGTCTCCTCGGTCGCTCGACAGCTCACGCTCTCGACGGCAGGCTGGTGGAAGATCACGACCAGCGGCGACGCCTTCGTCTCGGGGCCGATGTCGACGCACGCGGCCGTGACGTCCACTACCGGAATGGTGCTTTGGGATCGCGAATCGTGGTTCGTCTACGCGCACACGGCCGGGTGGTGCATGTCTGTGATCGGTCGAAGCACGACGGGGCAGAAGGCCTACGCCGACCGCGTGAAGGGACCATGAGACTCCCAGGCATCTCGGCGCCTGGGTACTCTATCCCGAGGTGCGGGGCGCCAGGGCGACGCGGCAGCGGGAGGAACCTCCTCACAGACGGCGACATGGAGGCTGCTGCCACAACGGCATGGACGGCAGCCGCGGCGGCGGTGCTCACGAAGGAGACGACGACCCCTCACGGGGGGGCCAGATGTCTTCGGGTGGCATACGGTGGGACCAACCTGCCTCGAGCGACGCAGGCTTTCGGCGGGGTCGCCGGGAAGGTCTACCGGCTCACCGGGTGGGCCAGGAGCGATGGCGTCGTGGGCCCGCGCGTCTACGATTCAGGATCCGTCACCCTATGGACCGGGACGGCTTCCACGTCGTGGCAGTATTTCAGCGTCACATACACCGCCGTCGGCACGAGCATTACGCTCATGGCGCTGGCCACGGGCGCTGGATACGTCGAGTTCGACGACATCTC
>JALNYR010000009.1 GCA_023229725.1 Dehalococcoidia bacterium
CATGCCCGGGCGGCCGGCGTGCCGATCGTGGTCGCAATCAACAAGGTGGACAAACCGGAGGCCAACCTCGACCGTGTCAAGCAGCAGCTCTCGGAGGCCGGCCTCGTCATCGAGGAGTGGGGAGGCGACGTGGTGTGCGTCCCACTTTCCGCAAAGACGGGCAAAGGTGTTCCGGAACTGCTCGAGAACCTCTTCCTGGTGGCCGACGTCATGGACCTCAAGTCCGACCCGACCGGCCGAGCTGAAGGAGTCGTCGTTGAAGCACGGCTCGACAAGACTCGGGGTCCGCTCGCGTCTTTGCTCGTGCAGCGTGGCACGCTCGTTCCCGGCGACACGGTGGTCGCCGGCGGCTCCTTCGGCAAGGTGAAGGCGATGTTCAACGACCTGGGTCAGCGGGTTGCCTCCGCGGGTCCCTCGACACCGGTGGAGGTGCTGGGTCTCAGTGGAGTCGCACTGGCGGGCGAGCCCTTCACGGTGGTTGCAGACGACAAGGAGGCACGCTCCCTCTCCGAACAGCGCCAGCAGAGCGCGGCGCCTTCTCCGCTGAGCCTCAGCGCACTCTCCAGCCAGATAGGCGAGGGGAAGATGAAGGAGCTGAGCATCGTCCTGAAGACCGATGTGCAGGGCAGCATCGAACCGATTCGGTCGAGCATCGAGCGCCTTGGCACGGACGAGGTGAAGCCGCGAGTGGTGCTCGCCGCCAGCGGCGCCATCACCGAGAACGACGTGCTGCTTGCCGCCGCGCACCAGGGCATCGTGATTGCCTTCAACGCCAAGGCTGCTCCCGGCGCCGAACAGGTGGCCGAGCAAGAGGGCGTCACGATACAGCACTACGACATCATCTACCGGCTGGAAGAGGACATCGACGCAGCGCTGAAAGGCATGCTCAAGCCGACGTTCGTCGAGACGCTTGCGGGTCGAGGCGAGGTACGGGCGATCTTCCCGAGCGGCAAGCAGACCAAGATTGCCGGCGTGTTCGTCAAGGACGGCCGGTTGTGGAGAGGCGCCTTCCGAGTGCGCGTGGTGCGCGCTGGAGAAGTCGTGAGCGAACCTCAGATCACGAGCCTGCGCCGGTTCAAGGAAAGCGTCAACGAGGTGAACGCCGGTCTGGAATGCGGCGTCGGCCTTGAGCCGTTCGGCGACACGCAGATAGGCGACATCATCGAACTCTACCGCAGAGAGAAGTCCGCCTAGTGCGCCGTGTCCCCCATCCCCGGACCGATGGGAATGGCCAAGAAGGGGGAGTGACGTGTCCAGAAGAACGGAACGTCTGAATCGTGCTATTCAGCAGGAGATCAGCCGTCTGCTTGAGAAGGAGATCAACGACCCTCGTCTGGCCAGTCTCATCTCAATCACGGCGGTTTCAATCAGCGAGGACCTTCGCCACGTTCGCGTCTCCGTGAGCGTCATGGGAGACGAGGCGAGCCGCATACAGGCCCTTGCCGGATTCAGGGCTGCCTCCGGCTTCATCCGCAAGACCGTGGCGACGAACCTGCGGATGCGACATGCGCCGGAGTTCGACTTCGCGTACGACAGCTCCATCGAACAGGGCGCAGCCGTGCTGAAGCTCATCGAGCAAGTGACCGGCAACACGTAGCGCCGCCGGGCTCAATCAATCCCGCACAGCCGTCGCGCCGCTGTCTGCTTCGCCGCGAGATTCACCTGCCGCGCAATCATGATGCGTTGCGCTTGCGGGGAGCCGGCTCCGTGCATGGACTCCGGGAGGTAGCACGCTGCGCCGGAACCCACGGTCAAGCCCTCGATGAGTCGCAGAACGCGCATGCGCTTCTCCGCCGGGACATCCGCAACTCCCATCATGTACTTCTCCACGAACTTGCCCACTCTCGGGTCGCGCAGGTCCTTCTCGGACGGCACGGTGACCACGACGCCGCCGGCGATTTCCTGAGCCATGCGAGCGAGCTCGTACGGCACCCTCGTCACGTGGAGCTTGGTGATATTGGCCATGAGCGAGTTCACATAGTACGTTCCGGACGGCTCAGCCGCGCCCTCGTACGCACAGGCCAGGCTGCAGCAGAAGATGGTCTCGTTGAGGTGGTTCATCTCCACTATCTTGTCCTTGACGTGAGGCGCATCGGCGATGCCGTTGTACTCCGCGATGGTCTGGGTTGCGCCGATGAGCACATCTCCCATCCCTGCCTTGCAGGCGTAGCTCTGGCGATGGTACGAAGCGAACTTCTCCACAAGCTCCGCCGCGAACTCATGCTCGCGACACATGAAGACTCGCTCCCAGGGCACGAACACGTCGTCAAAGACCACGAGGCACTCATGTCCGCCGTAGTAGAGGTTGCCTACGTCGAAAGTCTTCCCCTCCAGCTTCCGGGTGTCGCTCGGCTGCCTGCCGTAGATGTAGATGATGCCTTTCGTGTCGCTCGGGACTGCGAACGAAACTGCGTAGTCCCGGTCCTCCTCGCGCATGGCGCGCGTCGGCACGACGATTATCTCGTGTGAGTTCAGGGCGCCGGTCTGGTGCAGCTTGGCCCCCCTCACGACAATGCCGTCTTTCTCCTCGCGGACTACGTGGGTATACATGTCAGGGTCGGCCTGCTCGGCCGGCCTGAGTCGCCTGTCGCCCTTCGCATCCGTCATGGCGGCGTCGCAGACGAGGTCCTCCTCTTGCACATAGCGGAGAAACTTGAGGAATCTCTCGTTGTAGCGCGTGCCGCGCTTGCGGTCGATGTCGTACGTCACGACTGAGAGCGTGTTGAGAGCATCCATACCGGCGCAGCGCTGAAAGCACGTGCCGGTGTAAGCCCCCATCAGCCTCTCCATTCGGGACTTGGTGACCAGGTCAGCCGTGCTCTGGTGGATGTGCGTGAAGCGGTTGATGCGCTTCCCCGTCAGGTGCGACGTTGCCGTCATGATGTCACCCTGGGCCAGCTCGTATGTGGCGGCAACGGCATTCATGGACGGCGTAATCATCGGGTGGCCGACAACACTCGTCACCCGCTCGCCGAACATGTAGACCTCAGGGTTGAGGCGCCGCAGGCTCTCTATATACTGCTGTCGCGTCTTCATGCACTGCCTCCGTTTCGATGTTGTTCGGCCGGCTGCCGCGCCGCACGCCGACAACTCAGAGAGAACCAATCCCGCGTGAGCCCCCTCCGGCGTCGGCTTCCGGACCGGCCAGCCGCAGGGGGCTCACGCACTGCAAAGTCCTGACTAGCGCAGCAAATCGCGCGCAATGACCATTCGCTGGACTTCCGACGTTCCTTCGTAGATCTGTGTGAGCTTGGCATCGCGGAAGTAGCGCTGCATCGGGGAATCCATCATGTAGCCGTACCCGCCGAATATCTGAATGCCCTTCACGGCGATGTCCATGCAGGCATCAGTCGCCATGAGCTTGGCCATGGCGGCAGCCTTCACAGCATTGCCGCCTTCATCCATCATCTTCGCTGCCTTGTACGTGAGCAGCCGGGCAGTCTCCATCTGACAGGCCATGTCAACCAGCATCCACTGAATAGCCTGATTTTCGGCGATGGCCTTGCCGAACTGTTTCCTCTCCTTCGCGTACTCGATGCATCGGTCCAGCACCGCCTGAGCGATGCCAACCGCCTGACAGGCAATGCCGATGCGTCCCTCATCCAGCGTGCCAAGGCATATCTTCATGCCCTTGCCTTCGTCGCCCAGCCGGTTGGCGGCAGGGACCCGCACGTTGTCGAAGACCAGTTCCGCATTGGTTGCGCCTTTCATGCCGACCTTCTGATACTGTGGACTGCGACTGAACCCGGGCATGGTTGCCTCGACGATGAACGCTGTCATCCCGCGAGGAGCAAGCGCGGGGATGCCCGCGAACACGACAATCGTGTCGCAGGCGGGGCCATTCGTGATGAACAGCTTCGAGCCGTTGAGGATGTAGTCGCCGCCATCCCGGACAGCGGTTGTCTTGATGTTCGCGATATCGCTCCCCGCCTCGGCCTCAGTGATCGCAAACGCTCCCACCTTCTCCCCGGAACACAGCGGGGGCAGGTACTTCTTCTTCTGTTCTTCAGTCCCGTAGAGCAGTATCGGCCGCATGCACAGGCTGATATGCGCATCAACGATGTCGCACGTTGAGGCGCACGCCCTGGCAAGCTCTTCCATCACGATGGAGAGCGACATCACGTCGCCGCCGCTGCCACCGTACTCGGCAGGAATTGCGAGGCCGGTGAACCCGACGGCAGCCAGCTTCTTGAAATTGTCCATGGCGAACACTTCGGCCTTGTCGACCGCATCAGCCACCGGCTCGATTTCATTCTTGGCAAACTCACGCGCCGTCGCTTGCAGCATCTGCTCTGCTTCAGTCAGATGGAAATCCATGTGTCTCTCCTCCTTCGCAGTTTGGGCCTGACGCGGTAAGTGTACCGACTTCGGACTCCCGTGAAAACAGGGGTCCGGCACCCCTTGCGGTCGGCGCGAGTCCGTGCCGTACATCCATCTCTAGTCCGTTTCGAGTTTGAAACGCGGCCGGCGCCTCTCCCTGTATGCGCCGATTCCTTCGCCGATATCACCGGTGGCAGTGTAGAACGCCTGTACCAGTTCGGGCTCCATCGCGGCAAGATCGGCGTACTGTGCGACCGTCGCCGCGTTGACCATCCGCTTCACAAGCCGCAACGCCGTCGGGCCCTTCGTCGACAGCTTCTCTATCAACTGCGACGATGCCGCCATGAGCTGGTCCGCAGCGACGACATCATGCACGAGTCCGATGTCTTTTGCTTCACGAGCGGGGACCCTGTCGCAGGCCATAATCATCCTCTTCGCCTGCGCCGCACCGACGAGGCTCACCAGGGGATACAGGCAACTCACGGAATACCCGATGCCGATGGCCGTCTCGGGAATGCTGCAATACGCCCCCTCGGCAATCAGGCGGAAGTCGCAGCACGACACCAGACCGAGTCCGAGTCCAACGCAGGGTCCGTTGATAGCTGCGATTGTCACCTGGTGCAGGTTGGTCCAGTTTCGCACAACGGTCTGTCCATTCTCCTGGAAGACCCGCTCGTTCGGTTGGCGAGCGTCGTACCATTCATCGCGCGCCTCTTTCGTGATGTCGATGCCGGCGCAGAACGCCCGGCCTGCGCCCGTGATGACGACGAAGCGTCTCTGCAGGTCCAGGCGCAGGTCGTCGACGATGTCGCTGAATTCATAGAGCATAGCGATGTTGAACGCATTCAGCTTCTCCGGGCGATTGAGTGTGATGGTTGCGACTTCTCCTGCCTTCTCAACAATGAAGTAGCGATACTTGTCTGCCACAGGTGCCTCCTTCTCTGAAGCGAAGAGCCGACCGATTGCCGGGGTGAGTCCAGCGGCATGGAACACGACTGCCCTTTCACGCGGACTTGTCGTTCGACTCGAGAATCATCTCGCCCACCCTGCGGGCTGTCTTGCCGGGCACGCAACTGCAGTGCCGGTAGCCGTCCATCCTCAGGAACTCCTTCACATCGTCAGGGCTAGCCAGGTTCAACTCCTTCCCGAACCGCTGCCTGACGATATCGCGGCACATGACGGAGCCGAACTCCTTCTCAAACCAGCGGCAGAACTTCCGCCCCTGGGAAACCGACCTCATATAGCTATCCATATCCAGAGGGTCCTCACGACCCCACACGAGGCCGATGGCCATGAGGCCGGCCACAACCGCGCCACATGCTTCACCTCTCAGGGCGATGCCGGGCATGGCAGTCGCCGCTTTGAAGGTCAGGGCATTCCCGATGCCGAACACCTCCTGCAAGGCTCGTAGACACCCCTGAGCACAGTTCTTGCACTCTATCTCGTACGCAGCAGCCTTGCTCTCCACTTCGTCCAGGAGTCTCGCGTTCGATGCTTCACCCGCCATCCTGTCTGGCCTCCTTTCTGCCGTCCGCCGCTGAGTGGCAGGCGGCGCCCGTCGACGCGGCCACAGTATGGCAGGAACGGGCGTCCATTTCGAGGCGGAAACAAGCGGCAGCAGTGCTTATTGACACGATGCCGTCCATACTATAATGTAGGTAGCTTGTGCGGCCCTTCGGGTGTATCGACGACGTGAAGGGCGGTGGTGCTGTCGCACCGGGTTCACTTCGTGTGGTCCACTTCACTTGCGTTCTTCGCACTGGAACCTGCATCGGTTCAACCAAGTTGGCGAGACCGACGCGAGGTCTGAGACACCCAATGGGGAACGTCCGCACGCATCGGCACCCGCCGCTTGGGACGCAGCGCATCCCTGGTCTCCCGTGGGGCGGATGCCCTGACAGCTAGCAAGGAGGCAGTACTCGACATGGGCAATGTTAACGTAGCAATCATAGGAGTCGGCAACTGTGCGTCATCCCTGGTACAGGGAGTCCACTACTACCGAGAGGCGAAAGAAGACGATTTCGTTCCCGGCCTGATGCATGTCAATCTGGGCGGCTACAAAATCTCGGACATCCACTTTGTGGCAGCGTTCGACATAGACAAGAACAAGGTCGGCAAGGACCTCTCCAAGGCCATCTACACTCCACCCAACAACACCTTCAAGTTCTGCGATGTGCCGAAGGCAGGCGTGAAGGTCGAGCGCGGTATGACGCACGACGGCCTGGGCAAGTACCTCTCCCAGATTATCGAGAAGGCGCCCGGCCCCACCGCTGACATCGTGAGCATCCTTAAGGAAACGAAGACCGACGTCGTGATCAACTACCTGCCGGTCGGAAGTGAGGAGGCCACGAAGTGGTACGTGGAGCAGGTTCTGGCAGCGGGTTGCGGCCTCGTCAACTGCATCCCGGTGTTCATCGGGCGCGAGGCCTACTGGCAGAAGCGCTTCGCTGAGAGAGGACTGCCGGTCATCGGCGACGATATCAAGTCGCAGGTGGGTGCGACCATCACGCATCGCGTTCTCACCCGTCTCTTCAGGGACAGGGGCGTCAAGCTCGAGCGGACGTATCAGCTCAACTTCGGCGGCAACACCGACTTCCTCAACATGCTTGAACGCGAGCGTCTTGAATCGAAGAAGATATCCAAGACCAATGCCGTGACGTCGCAGCTCGACTACGACCTGGGACCGGGCAACGTCCATGTGGGCCCGAGCGACTACGTGCCGTTCCTCGAGGACCGCAAGTTCTGTCACATCCGCATGGAAGGTCGGACGTTCGGCGACGTACCGCTGCTTCTCGAGATGAAGCTCGAGGTGTGGGACAGCCCCAACTCCGCCGGCGTTGTGATTGACGCCTTGCGATGCTGCAAGCTGGCGCTGGACCGCGGTTTGTCGGGCACGATTGTCGGCCCGGCCTCCTACTTCATGAAGTCGCCGCCCATCCAGTACGCGGATGATGAGTGCCGACGCCGCACCGAGCAATTCATAAGCAACCAGTGCCAGGAGGATCCGGTGACACTGCCGGCTCCTCTCGCGCCTGAATCGAAAGCCTAGGAGCAGCTTCGGTCGGAAGGAAACAGCCGGGCCCGCTCTACGCGGGCCCGTGGTGTGTTAGCCATGGCAAGAAGTCTTCAGGAGCACAGGAGAGCGCTGGGAGCCCGAATCGCGACGCCGCTCGTATCGGTGTTGCGTCGGTCCCCGGTTTCCCCCAACGCACTCACCGTCTGCGGAGTCCTTGTCACGCTGGTTGCCGCCTGGCTGGCGGCCGAGGGCAGGTTCGTGGCCTCCGGCCTCGTCTTGACCGGCGCAGCGCTGTTCGACCTCCTTGACGGAGCGCTCGCGCGGGCGACAGGGCGCACGTCTCAGTTCGGAGGGATCCTGGACTCGACGGGAGACAGGGTTTCGGAGGCTGCCCTCCTCGCCGGAGTGTCTCTGTGGTTCGCCGCGCACGGCGATGTAGTAGCGCTCGTGGTCTGCTACGTGGCGCTGGTCGCCTCGTTCCTCGTCAGCTATCTTCGGGCACGCGGCGAGGCGCTCGGCATCGTCTGCACGGTAGGTTTGTGCACGCGTCCCGAGAGGGTTATAGTAATGGCACTCGGCCTGCTGACCGGTCTCGTCTTCGTAGCAATCTCAATCGTGGCTTTCTGCGCCTCTGTGACCGTGGTTCAGCGCCTGGTCTATTTGTACCGCAGGGGAAAGGAATCGGTGGACTAATGCCAGTTGTTGCGCTCGTTGGAGGACAGTGGGGAGATGAGGGCAAGGGAAAGGTAATCGACTCCATCGCCGCCCGTGCGAACATGGTCGTCAGATTCGCCGGTGGCGACAACGCCGGCCACACGACGGTCAACCCCTACGGGACGTTTCGACTCCACCTCATACCGTCCGGTGTGTTCTACAAGAGCGTCCGCTGCATCATCGGCAACGGGGTGGTCGTCAACCCCGCCGTGCTCCTCCGTGAGATTGCTGAGTTGAAGGAGCACGGAGTCAGCGCCGACAACCTCCTGGTCAGCGATCGCGCTCACCTCATCATGCCGTACCACACGCTTCTCGACCGGCTCGAAGAGGAGCGGCGAGGTCAGGGCGCCATCGGGACAACGCAGAGGGGCATCGGTCCGGCGTTCGTCGACAAGGTGGCCCGCACTGGTCTCCGCGTTGGCGATCTGCTCTACCCCGGCATGTTCCGCGAGCGCCTGGAGTGCGTGATGGAACAGAAGAACGCACTGCTGACATCGATGTACGGGCATCCCGGGCTTTCGGTGGATGAAGTGTACGAACAGTACATCGCCTTCGGGAAGCAGCTCAGAGCCCACATCACCGACACTCTGCCGGTCATTCACGAGGCGATGAACCGCGGCGAGATAATTCTCCTTGAAGGAGCCCAGGGAGCTCTCCTCGACACTGACCTCGGCACGTATCCGTACGTGACGTCCTCGTCGCCGCTCGCGGGCGGAGCCACGACCGGCAGCGGAATCGGCCCGACAGCCATCAGCAGCGTCATCGGCGTGTTCAAAGCGTACGCCACCCGCGTGGGGGGCGGCCCGATGCCCACGGAACTCAAGGACGAGATGGGCCAGTTCATTCGAGAGAAGGCCGGGGAATACGGCGCCACGACCGGTCGCCCGAGGCGGTGCGGCTGGTTCGATGCCGTCGCCGGCAGGTTCAGCGTCCTCATCAACGGCATGACCGAGGTGGCGCTGACGCACCTCGACATATTCGATGGTTTCTCCTCCATCAAGGTATGCACCGGCTACCGCGTCGGCGGCAAGACGCTGAAGGCGTTTCCGCCGAGAGTGGAGACGGTGGCCGAATGTCAGCCCGTGTACGAGGAGTTCCCCGGCTGGACGGAGTGCACGGAGGACATCGACAGGTTCTCGCTCCTGCCCGCCAACGCCCAGGCGTACATCCGCACGATTGCACGCCTCCTCGGCTGCCCGGTGACGCTCGTATCCATGGGACCGAAGCGCGAGCAAATGATTGAGGTCAGGCTCTAGGAGCCTGACCTCATCCGGTTTCCGCGCAGGTTCGTGCCTCCCGCCGCTGCTAGGCGGTCGGTATAGGCAGGTCGATGGTGTGTCGCTTCAGGGTCGCCAGTATCGCGGCGGCCGTCTTCTCATCAGGTTCGCACAGCGGGAGTCGCGTCTCACCAACGCGAAAGCCGAGGTGATTCATGGCGAACTTGAGCGGGATGGGATTCCCAACCAGGAACATCGCGTCCACCAGAGGCAACAGGCGACGATGTATGGCCGCAGCCTCCGAGACCTTGCCGGCCAGCAGCTTGTTCATCATGTCCTTCGTCTGCAGCCCGACGAGATGGGTGATGACGCCGACAACGCCGTAGCCACCCATGGCCATGAGAGGGAAGGTGTCCCCGTCATTGCCGCTGTACACGAGGAATCCGTCGCCAACCCCTTGAATGATCTCCGAAATCTGCCGGAAGTTGGCGCTGGCTTCCTTGACGGCGACGATGTTGCCGACCTTGCTCAAGCGTATGACCGTCTCGGCCGCCATGTTGCTGGATGTCCGCGACGGTACGTTGTACATGATGCACGGCAGCGTGGTAGCTTCAGCGATGGCGCTGAAGTGCCGGAAGATGCCTTCCTGCGTCGGACGGTTGTAGTACGGCACCACGAGCAGACAACCATCGACGCCCAGCTTCTCGGCCTCTTTCGTGAGTTGGATGCTCTCGCGGGTGCTGTAGTTGCCGGTACCCGCAATGACAGCTCCCTTTCCAGCCAGCTCCGCTTTGACCTCGGCAAAGAGCCGCAGCTTCTCTTCGGTCGTCAGTGTGGGTGACTCGCCGGTGGTCCCTGACACAACGAGCCCGTCGCTGCCTGACTTCATGAGTGCACGCGCGAGCTTCCTGGCTTGCGCGTAATCAACCTCTCCCTTCTCGTCGAAAGGCGTTACCATGGCAGTCAGCAGTCTTCCGAACTTCGGCATATCAGGCCCTCCTCTTCTTGGACTTGATCCAGTCTCGTCGAAGACCCTCCTCGATGATCTGGACTGCATTCAGCGCGGCACCTTTTCTCAGGTTATCGCACACAACCCACATCGAGAGTGAGTTGGACCGAGACATGTCCCGTCGTATCCGGCCAACAAACACGTGGTTCAGCCCACTCGCCGCCCACGGTTGAGGATAGAAGCTCACGCTCGGGTCATCGAGAATCCTCACACCGGGAGCCTGGGCGAGCACGCGTCGCGCCTCATCCGGCGTGATGGCTGCGTCGAACTCCACGTTGACCGCCTGGCTCTGTCCGAAGTAAACCGGCACGCGAACACAGGTGGCGGAAACACCGATGCTGTCATTCTGGAGTACTCTCCGGGTTTCCTCGACGATTCTCCACTCTTCCTTCGTATAGCCGTTGTCGAGGAAGACATCAATCTCCGGCAGCACGTTGAACGCAATCTGGTGCGAGTACATGTGCGGGCACACCCTGCGGCCCTCGAGAACTCTCTTCGCCTGGGCGGTCAGCTCCTTCAGCGCGGCGGCTGTGCCGCTGCAGGATACCGGCTGGTAGGTGCTAACGACGATGCGCTTGATTGGATTCACGGCATGAAGCGGGAAAAGGGCAACGACGAGCTGAATCGTTGAACAGCTGGGGTTGCCGAGCACTCCTTTATGCCGGCTGATGTCCTCGGCGTTCACCTCGGGCACGACAAGCGGCACAGCCTGGTCGGAGATTGTGATGCCGCTGTCGTCAACCACGAGGGAGCCGGCCTGTATCGCTGCGGGCATCAGTCGTCTGCTGGAGTCCGCTCCATCGCAGAAGAATGCCACGTCGACGTTACGGAACGAGTCGGCCGTTGCCTCCTCGATATCCAGACGCTCGTGGCTGAAGAAGTACTCCGTGCCCAGATTCCGCTCGGAGTCGAACAGTCTCACCGACGACGCAGGGAAACGCCGCTCCTCAAGAATCTTGAGCAGCTCCTGGCCAACCAGTCCCTCGGCACCAACTATCGCGACGTCGACGCTGTCCATCGCCCTTACAGGCCCATCAGCTTGTCAAGTCCCACCACGAGTTCGCGCCTCTGCACAACCTCTTTCACAGCGAGGACCACACCAGGCACGTACGCCTCGCGGCTGAGGGTGTCATGCCGCAAGACCAGCGTCTGTCCCTTCCCTCCGAAGATGACCTCCTGAGAGGCCATGATGCCCGGCATGCGAACGCTGTGTATGGCCACTCCGTCCATCTCCCCGCCTCTTACTCCAGCGAGGACTTCCTTCTCGGTCGGAGGATACACGAATCGGGTTCCGCGTGCATCGGCCATCATGCGGGCGGTCGCGAGCGCCGTCCCTGACGGTGCGTCCACCTTCTTGTCGTGGTGCATCTCGATGATCTCGGCATTGGCGAAGAAGCGGGATGCCGTAGCGGCAAGGTGCATCAGCAACACCGCCCCGAGCGAGAAGTTTGCGGCCACAACGGCCCCGACCTGGTACTGACGGCACAGTCCCCGTATCTCCTCGACGTCAGCCGGGGAGAGACCGGTCGTGCCGATAACCATGCGGACCTTGAGCGGAAACGCGACGCGGGCAGCCTCGACGGTCACCGGCGCGCGCGTGAAATCGACGACAACGTCAGGACGAGCCCTCTCGACGAGGGCCCCGAAGTTGGAGGACAACGGAATGAGGTCGGGATACTCGGGAGCCGGCAGGTACTGCTGCGACACATTCAAGTCGACCGCACCCACCAGCCGCAACTCGGGGTCAGCCAACACCGCCCGGGCGACCTCCTGCCCCACCCTCCCCAGAGCACCGTTCACCACAACGCGTATAGGCACAGCAGACCCCCCAGAACGAGATTCCCACCGCCTGCAGAGCCGCTGCAGGTTAGCTATCGTGTCCCGAGAAACCTCTGGGCCGGTCCTGCGGCCGGGGATGTGGCGGACGGGACGGTGGTCCCTGGCGCGGAGGCCGCGACGAAGGAGGCCCTGAACGCCTCGACTCACTGGAGTCCGAAGCGCCGGCAAATGCCGCCCGGCGTGAGAGATTGATGCGCCCGAGGCTGTCAATCTCGATGACCTTCACCGTCACTTCATCACCCACCTGTACCTCGTCCTGAACGGTGGGAACGCGGTGGTCGGCAAGCTCACTGATATGAACGAGGCCTTCCTTGCCGGGAAGAATCTCAACCATGGCGCCGAAGTCAAAGACGCGCGTCACCTTCCCGGTGTAAACCTCGCCAATCTTCGCTTCACGCGTCAAGTCTTCGACCATCTTGACGGCCTTGCGGGTAGCTTCCTCGCTGGGGGAGCCGATCATCACCCGCCCATCGTTCTTCACGTCGATGGTGGTCTTCGTCTCCTCGATGATGGCGCGGATATTGCGACCGCCGGGGCCGATGAGCGCCCCGATCTTCTCAATGTCAATCTTCAGCTCGAGCACTCGCGGAGCATACGGGCTCAACTCAGCCCGGCTCTGGCCTATCGTCTCCGCCATCTTGGCGAGGATGAAGAGTCGAGCATCGTGCGCCTGCACCATTGCCTCCCCAAGTATGCGAGGGGCAATGCCAACCATTTTTATGTCCAGCTGGAGCGCCGTAATACCCTTGGCCGTTCCGGCGACCTTGAAGTCCATGTCGCCGAGCGCGTCTTCCATCCCTTCGATGTCGGTGAGGACCACGTATGCGCCATCGTCGCCGTTGATGACTCCCATGGCGATGCCGGCAACGGGGGCCTTGATCGGGACTCCGGCGTCCATGAGAGACAGCGTGGAACCGCACACGCTCGCCATCGAAGAGCTGCCGTTCGAGCTGAGAATCTCAGACACGAGCCGTACGGTGTACGGGAACTCCTCCTCAGAAGGCAAGACGGGCGAGATTGCGCGCTCTACAAGTGCGCCGTGTCCAATCTCCCGCCTGCCCGGCATGCGAAGCCGCCGTACCTCACCCGTGGAGAACGGAGGGAAGTTGTAGTGGTGCATGAACCGCTTGGTTTCCGCGAGGCCGAGACCATCGAGCAGTTGCTCCTGTCGTTCGGAGCCAAGCGTCGTAATCGTGAGGGCCTGAGTCTGGCCGCGAGTGAAGAGACCCGAACCATGGGTACAAGGAAGCACACCAACCTCGGTCGTAATGGGCCGGATTTCGTCATACCGGCGACCATCGACGTGCTGGCGTGTGCGGAGGATGTGCCGGCGGACGTGCTTGCGAAGCTGTGACTCGTACACGTACACAACTTCCTCGTCCGGATACTTCTCGGCCCACGCCGTCGTGACCTGCGCCCGGATTCCATCCAGAGCAGCGGCCCTCGCCGCCTTGTCGGGCTCCTCAAGGGCGGAGCGAAGTTTCGCCGCGAGCGCATCCGACACAGCGGCCACCAGATCGGCCGGCGGCTCGTAGGGGGTCACCGCCAACTTGGAACGACCGCACTTGGCCTGAAATTCGTCTTGCAGCGCAATGATGTCCAGATTGGCCTTGTGGCCGAACTGGATGGCCTCAAGCATCGTCTCTTCAGTTATCTCACTCGCCCCGGCTTCAACCATCACTACCGCGTCGCGAGTGCTGCCCACGACGATGTTGAGCCGGCTGTCGGCCATAGCCGCCATTCCGGGATTGAGGACCAGCTGGCCGTCGATGTAGCCGACGTGGACCGCTGACACCGGGCCCGCAAACGGAATCTCAGAAATGCTCAGCGCGGCAGAAGCACCGACGAGAGCACACGTATCGGGGTTGTTCTCCTTGTCAGCAGAGAGGACCGTCGCGACCACCTGGGTCTCGCGCCCAAACCGCTTCGAAAGGAGCGGGCGAAGGCAGCGGTCAACCAGGCGCGCGACCAGTGTCGCATCTTCGCTCGGGCGACCCTCCCGTCTAATGAAACTGCCGGGAATCTTCCCGGCAGCGTAGAGCTTTTCCTCGTAGTCGACCGTCAAAGGGACGAAATCCATCCCGCCGACGGTTTCCGACGCGGCACACACGGTCACAAGAACAACAGTGTCGCCGTAGCGGACGAGCACCGAGCCATTCGCCTGCTGCGCGAGCCGGCCTGTCTCGAGACTGAGGTTCCGCCCAGCCACCGGACGCTGCACCAGAGAGACCATGCTACCTCCTCAGCCCCAGCTTGCCCACCAGAGCGCTGTGCCGCTCGGTCGCGGTCTTCTCCAAGTACGCCAGCAACCTGCGGCGTCGGCCGGTGAGCCTCAACAGTGCCCGACGGGTGCTGTGATCGTGTTTGTTTGCCTTCAGGTGGTCGGTCAGGGCGTTGATACGCTGCGTGAGCAGCGCAATCTGCACATCGGCAGAGCCCGTATCGCCTTCCTTCAGCCCAAACTGACTCACGATTTCCTTCTTCATCTCAGACTGCAACATAGTGGGCGATTATACCACAGGTCCGTTGCATTGACCACACAGGCAACGTGCCACTATAATCTGCCACAGGCCCCTCTATGCACGAGAGCTGCGGCATCTTCGGCGTCTTCGCCCCAGGACTGGACACAGCGCGACTGGTCTTCTTCGCGCTCTTTGCGTTGCAGCACAGGGGGCAGGAGGCCGCCGGCATTGCGGTCACCAACGGTGAGAGCCTGGAGATGTTCGTCAATCCAGGCCTCGTCTCCCAGGTGTTCACTGAAGATGACCTGGCATCGCTGAAGGGATTCGCGGCGGTGGGCCACACGTGTTACTCGGCGAGCGGAGCGCGTCGACCCGCGACGCCCCAGCCCATCCTGGAGCACAACGGCCGATGGAGCCTCGCGCTCGCACACAACGGCAATGTCACCAACGCGGATGCGTTGCGCGACGAGCTGCAGGCGTCGGGACTCGTGTTCCGGTCGCAGAGCGATGCCGAAGTGATAGCGAAGCTCATCGTGACAGCGCACGGCACCACATGGGAGGAGAAGCTCTCTCACGCGCTGAGCCGGCTGCAGGGCGCATATTCACTGGCTATCCTGACTCCGCAAGTGCTCATCGCCGCCCGGGACCCGATGGGCGTTCGGCCTCTCTCGCTGGGAAGACTCGACGGCGGCTATGTGGTGGCATCGGAAACCTGCGCCTTCGACCACATCGGTGCACAGTTCGTGCGCGATGTGCGCCCGGGCGAGGTGCTGCTCCTGGACGCCGCCGAGACGTCCTTCCAGCAGCCGCGCAACGGCAGGCGAGCATTCTGCGTCTTCGAGCATATCTACTTCGCCCGCCCCGACAGCACTGTCGAGGGACGGCTGGTCTATGAAGCACGGCTCGCCATGGGGGCAAAGCTGGCGCAGGAGCACCCTGTGGACGCTGACTACGTCGTGGGCGTTCCGGACTCAGCCACCGCCGCCGCGATCGGCTATGCGCGGGCGTCGGGCATCCCCTATCGCGAGGGACTCCTCAAGAACAGGTACGTCGGTCGGACATTCATCGCCCCGGACCAGCGGCTTCGCGACCTGGGCGTGCAACTGAAATTCAACCCCCTGAGCAGCCTCATCCGCGACCAGCGCCTCGTCGTGGTGGACGACAGCATCGTACGCGGTACAACCACTCCCCATGTCGTCAACCTGCTGCGGCAGGCCGGCGCGCGTGAGGTACACCTGCGGATATGCGCTCCTCCACTGAGACATCCGTGCCCCCTGGGAGTTGACATGGCGTCAGAGTGGGAACTCATCGCGGCGCGGATGTCCGTGCCGGAGATACGAGAGTACCTGGGCGTAGACTCGCTCGGCTACTCGAGCCTGCCCGGCCTCGTGGAGGCCGTGGGCCTGCCGAAAGAGCTTCTCTGCCTCGCCTGTTTTGACGGGGACTACCCTCTCCCGGTACAAATGGGACTGTCCGGACTCGCCGCGGAGAGCCACGCGAAATGAGCCAGCAAGCGCACAAGAGCGGGCAGGCATCCTCGTACGCCGCGGCAGGCGTGAACATCGCGGATGCGGATTCCATAAAGACGAGAATCCAGACAGCTCTGGCCTCCACGCTGGATGGTCGCACCATCGGTGTCGGCTCGTTCGGCTCCCTCTTTCGCATGGAGGGTACCGGTGACACGGTGCTGGTCTCCAGTTGCGACGGAGTCGGAACGAAGCTGAAGATAGCAGCACTCCTCGGACGCAATCAGTCCGTCGGCCACGATATCGTCAACCACTGCATCAATGACATCCTGTGCTGCGGGGCGATGCCTCTGTTCTTCCTGGACTACATCGCCATGGCGAGACTCGACGCAGCGCAGGTAGCCGACATCGTGGAAGGCCTCGCTGCCGCCTGTCGTGACACCGGAGTGGCGCTCATCGGCGGGGAGACCGCCGAGATGCCCGGCTTCTACACCGAAGGAATCTACGACCTCGTGGGTTTCATCGTCGGCGTTGTCGAACGCCGCAACGTCATTGACGGACGGAACATCGTGCCGGGGGACGTGCTCCTTGGACTGCCGTCATCCGGGTTGCACACGAACGGGTACTCACTTGCGAGGAAAGTATTCGGTATTGACGCCGACCCAGGCCGGCTCCGCCGCACCGAAGCTTCGCTTGGGAAGACTCTTGGCGATGCGTTGCTGGAACCGCATCGCCCGTATCACCGGGTGCTCGCACCTTTCCTGCCGCTTATCAAAGGGCTGGCACACATCACGGGCGGCGGCTTCCCGGGCAACGTGCCGCGAACGCTTCCCGCCGGACTCGGAGCCAGGATTGACCGTTCCACATGGTCTGTGCCTCCGCTGTTCCGCCTCATCCAGGAGGAGGGGAACGTCGACGCAAACGAGATGTACCGAGTATTCAACATGGGTGTCGGGATGGTGATTGTCGCCTCACCCGAGGCGTCGGCGGAACTGGTGCGAGCGATTCCGGGCACGTACACAATCGGCAGTGTCATTCGCCATGAACACGGCGAGCGCGTCATCGTAGAATAGGGGGAAGGAATGCGGGCCATTGTGAGCGTTTCCAACAAATCCGGGGTCGTCGACTTCGCGCGCGGCCTCCGTCGCATGGGCGTGGAGCTCTACAGCACAGGCGGCACCCAGAAAGCCATCGCCGACGCCGGCGTCGAGGTCCGCGGGGTCTCTGACCTCACCGGATTTCCTGAGATGCTCGATGGGAGAGTGAAGACACTCCATCCCTCGGTGCACGGAGGCATCCTGGCTCGACGCGATGTCCCGGAGCACATGGAAGCCATAAAGAAGGCAGGCATTGCGACCATCGATATCGTGGTCGTGAACCTCTATCCGTTCGTACAGACCGTCACGAAGAGCGGCGTCAGCCTCGAAGAGGCGATCGAGAACATCGACATCGGCGGTCCGACCATGATCCGCTCGGCCGCCAAAAACTACGAGTCCGTCGTCATCGTGGTGGACCCGGAGGACTACGGCTGGGTGTTGCAGCGGTTGGAGAAGGGCGAACTTGACGCCCCGGCACGGATGAGGCTCGCGCAGAAGGCATACCAGCACACGGCTTCGTACGATACCGCCATCGCGCGCTACCTCTCGGACGAGATGTTCCCCGAACACATGACGCTCGCGCTCGAGAAGGCATACGGTCTCAGATACGGCGAGAACCCGCGACAGAAAGCGTGCTTCTACACCGTTCAGGACGTGAAGTCCCGGGACCGCGGTCTTGGTGCTCTCGTGCATCTGAGCGGCCCGGAGATATCCTTCAACAACCTGCTGGATTTCGACTCGGCGGTCAACACGCTGGTCGGATTCTCGCGCCCGACGGTCACGGTGCTCAAGCATACGAACCCCTGCGGTCTCGCCAGCAGAGAGTCGCTTGCGGAGGCGTACCGCCTCGCGCTCTCGGGGGACCCGGTCGCCGCTTTCGGCGGCGTCGTCGCGAGCAACAGACCCATCGACCTCGAGACCGCCGAGGAGATCAACAAGACTCACTATGACGCGGTCGTTGCGCCGGCGTTCGCGCCGGAGGCCTTCGCGCTGCTGTCGAAGAAGAAGAGCCTGCGTCTGGTCAGTGTTCCATTTCCCGAAGTGGAGGCCGAGGGGCTTGAGTTCCGCAACGTGAGAGGCGGGTTCCTCGTTCAGACGCGTGATTACGTGGGTGGCGAGGAGCTTGCCCCGAAGGTCGTATCAAGGCGCCAGCCGACATCTGAGGAGATGGACGATCTGGTATTCGCATGGAGAGCCGTCAAGGCCATCAAGTCGAACGCCATCGTCATAGCGAAGGACGCGGTCCTGCTGGGGATGGGCGCCGGACAGCCGTCACGCGTGGAGTCCGTCTCCATCGCTCTCAAGCGGGCCGGCGACAAGGCGCTCGGCGCGGTGCTGGCCGGTGATGCGTACTTCCCATTCTCAGACGGCCCCGAGCTGGCACTCAAGGCCGGTATCGTTGCCATGATTGAGCCGGGTGGCTCGGTGAAGGACAGCGAAGTCATCGAGGCGGTCGACCGCTACGAGGCGGCAATGGTCTTCACAGGAGCACGCCACTTCAGACACTAGGATTCGACGCCCGGTGAGGGCGCGTAAGGGGATGCCGATGGCGAGAGCCGTGCTGGTAGTCGACATGCTGAGGGGTTTCCTCGAAGAGGGACACCCCCAGTCGTGCGGGCCGCGCGCGCGGCGAGTCATTCCGGCTATCCAGCGTCTCCTGTCCCGCGAAACCGACAAAGGTACCCATATCTTCTTCGCCTGCGACCGTCACAGCGTGGACGACGCCGAGTTCCAGCAGTTGCCGCCCCACACCATCGAAGGCACCGAGGAGGCTGAACTCATCCCTGAACTCGCGGACAGGCACGGCGTCGTGGTGCCGAAACGGCAGTTCAGCGCCTTCGCCGGCACCAGCTTGCATCAGACTCTGCACGAGCTCGGCGTCACCGAGCTCGTGGTCTGTGGCGTGCGCACTGACATCAGCATCATGCACACGGTTGCCGACGCTCGAAAGCTGGGATACGGAGTCGAGATACCCGCGGATGGCGTGGCCTCGTCCGACGACAAGAAGCACGGCTTCGCGCTGGACCACATGCAGAACGTCCTGGGCGCGAAAGTGACCGCAACGGGTGGCGCGCCTGTCCGCCAGCAATGGGACATCCCGCAGGAATGGCTGAACGGCGACACCGCCGACGTGTATTTTCTCCGAACGGTGGAGATTCTCAAGAAAGAGGACATCAATCCGGTCGTCACGATGGAGGTCTTCCCGCGACGAGACGGCATCCTTTGCGGCATCGAGCAGGTCAAGACCCTGCTTCGTCAGGTGCTGCCCTCGTCGAACGCGGAAGTGTGGGCGCTCGAAGAGGGTGATTCCTTCTCCCGCAAGGAGGTCGTGCTGCGAATCACGGCTCCCTATCAGAGCTTCGGCATGTTCGAGACCTGCTACCTGGGTATTCTGGCTCACAGTTGCGGCTGGGCCACAGCTGCCCGCGAATGCGTCCAGGCGGCCAGGGGTCTGCCCGTACTCAGCTTCGGTGCGCGACACGTGCATCCATCCGTGTCAGCAGTCATGGAGTACTCAGCCATCGTTGGCGGCTGCTCCGGTTGCGCGACGACTGCCGGGGCCGCCCTCGCGAATATGAAACCCGTGGGCACCATCCCTCACGCCCTCATCATCATCATGGGTTCGACCGCCGCGGCAACGATGGCGTTCCACCGGGAAATGGGCGACGACGTGCCCCGGATCGCTCTCGTGGACACGTTCGAGGACGAGGTAAGGGAGAGCGTGGCGGTTGCCAAGGCGATGCAGGGTCACCTCTTCGGCGTGCGGCTTGATACTCCCTCCGAGCGAGGCAGGGTCACGGCAGATCTCGTCAAGGAAGTCCGGGCATGGCTCGACCTGGAGGGCTTCAAGGGCGTCAGGATTACGGTGAGCGGCGGTCTCGATCCCGACCGAATCCGCTACTTCTTGGACGAAGGAGCACCCGTCGACCTCTTTGCCGTTGGCAGCTACATCAGCGACTCGCGCCCCATCGACTTCACGGCGGACCTGCACGAGGTAGACGGCAGGCCGATTGCCAAGCGAGGCCGCATGCCAGGCGTCACGCCGAATCCGAGGCTGAAGCGTGTGCAGTAGGCGGAGCACTCCCGCTGTGAGCGCTGATTCCGCGGAGCGAGTGTCTCCGCCCGGCGAAGGAGCATCTCTCTGACCTGGCTCGACATCGCCATCACCATCTCGGTCTGCGTCTCTGCCGCTTTCGGCTTCTGGAAGGGCATCGTCAGGGCGGCGGTCGGCATTGCCGGACTGCTCGGAGGCATACTGCTCGCCGGAGCCTGCTATGAACAGGTGGCAGCTGTGCTGTGGCCGACGGGAGGCGCGTGGTGCCTTGTCGCCGCGTATGCGCTGGTACTTGTCGGCGTCCTCGTGGCGGCAGCGCTGGTGGCCGCCCTGCTCTCACGCCTCATCCACATGTCGGCCCTTGGCCTGATTGACCGTGTCGCGGGACTCGTGATTGGCGCCTTCGTGACGGCGATGGCGTGGGCAGCGTTGCTCACAGCACTGCTGCCGGTAGTCCCGGGTGTCGACGCGCTGGTCGCTGACTCGCCGCTGGCGCAGTTGCTCCTCGGCTGGCTGACCCTCGTCTCAGGCGCCGGCTCCGCCGCATAGCCCGAGCTGACATCAGCCGCAGCAACGGAGCACCCGGCAAGACTTGTCCTACTCGGTCAGGACTGCATCCAGCATCTTCTTGAGGTCCTTCTTCGACTTCAGCCCCACGAGTTGCTGGGCAGGTTCCCCCTTCTTGAAGAGAAGGAGGGTCGGAATCGCCGCAATGCCGTACTTCGCGGCGATGGAGCTGTTCTCTTCGACGTTGACCTTCGCGAACCCCACCTTGCCCTCGAATTCCCGGGCCAGTTCCTCGACGATGGGGGCCGCGGCGAGGCACGGAGCGCACCACTGTGCCCAGAAGTCCACGAGAACGGGAACCTGCGACTCGAGCACTGCATGCTGGAAGTTCTCTTCGCCGGTGATGGCCTGTACCATGTTAAACAACCTCCTTAGACTTGGGTGGGGCGCTATCGCTTATGAGTTCCCTGGCGGCACACGTTGTGTGCGCCGCAACGTCATCTTCGCTTTCCGCCCGCAGTTCCGCCGCCGCCCGCAGACTCCTCGCGACATCGGCCGGCATCGCTTCATACCGCTCCGTCCGACCGTACCACACCGGCGTGTCCGTCTCAAGCAACAGGCGACCCCGCGGGACCACCCGCACCGCCCGCCTGTGCTCCTCGTGATACTCCGCAGCCGGGGTAGCGGACACGTAGTAGCCGGAGTCCATTATACCCTTGAGAACAGCGGCGAAGCCAGTGAACCAGTGGAAGACCGCGCGCTCGACGTGGGACTCGACGATCAGGTGCAGTGCGTCCGTCCACGCATACCTGCTGTGAACAAGGACGGGAAGACGACCATGCACAGCCACAGCAAGCAACTCGCGCAGAACCTCCTGCTGCAACTCCTTTGGCACTCCGGCTACCGTGCGCTTGTGGTAGTCCAGCCCTATCTCGCCCACAGAGCACGCGGCACCAAGGTTCGCACGAATAAAGTCGAGCTCCCGGGCGATGCGTGCCTCGTCATGCTCGACCAGGTCGCACGGGTGAAGGCCCAGAGCCGGATGGACGAGGCCCGGCCACGTCTGTGCGATACGCAGCACAGACTCATTCGAGCGCATGTCGGTGCCAACGGCGATGATGCCCACCACCCCAGCCTCGACTGCCGCATCAAGCACGCGACCAGGCTCCTGGAGCTGGTCAAGATGCGCGTGCGTGTCGAAGAGCTCTCTCACGTGTGTTGTTCCTGGAGCATCCGTCTGTGGAGTTCCAGTGCGCCTGCGGTCGGCACGTAGGCATGCAGAGCGCCGCGCCCACCGGGTTCGCGGTCTATCAGTCCAGCCCGGACAAGCACGCGAAGCATCGTCTCACCGAAGTACCCCGTCAACTGCAGGTAGTGGTCAGCCACGGGCCGGCCGGTCTCCTCGTACCTTGAGCAGATGACACGCAGCAGGCGCGCAGGTTCATCGTCAAGACTACGCACAAGCTCCCTCATCGTGTCTGTCTCGTGAATCCGTGCAACAAACTCCTCGTATGCCGTCATGGTGTGCTTCCTCCTTGGACCTGCCGGGAGAGTCAGTCATTCTAGTCGCTGGGACGACCACCGGCAAACCGGCGGCATTGACAGTGCTTCCGCGCACTGCTAGTGTGACAGATGCGCGGTTGGGCAGGACACTGCAATGACGAACTATGAGCGAGAGTTTCTCAAGGGAAGCACCGACTGCCTCATACTGAGTGTTGTCAACGACCGCCCGACATACGGCTACGAACTCATCAAGGAACTGGAGAGCCGCAGTGACGGCTACTTCCATTTCCGTGAGGGCACACTGTATCCCGCCCTTCACCGCATGGAACACGACGGGCTCCTCGAGGGCAAGTGGGAGACTCTTCCGGGCGGCCAGGAACGGCGCTACTATTACATCACGCCGCGAGGCAAGGACATGCTGGCACGCAGGCGCGTCGTCTGGTCCGACTTCTCCGCCGCCGTGAAGTCCGTGCTCAAGCCGGAAGTCGGCTGATGACGGCAATGCACAACAAGCTCGGCGACTACGTCTCCTCTCTTTGCGGCGGCCTGAGGGTGGATTCGCGCACGCGTGAGGAAATCGACCGCGAGGTGCGCGCGCACCTTGAGGACCACACCAACAGCCTCACGAGACGAGGCCTGAGCGACGACGAAGCAAGTCACAGGGCCATCCGCTCGTTCGGCAACCCCGGCATCATTGCTCGCGACTTGATCGTGGTGCACTCGCAGGGGACCTGGAAGGATGCCTTCCTCACGTCGCTGCCTCACCTGCTCGTTGCGCTGCTGCTCACCGCCTACTATCGCCACAGCGTTGTCTGCCTGCTGGCAACCGTGCTGGTGGCAGGGTTGGGGGCACACCTGGCGGTGTCACGCAGAGCGCCGCCGTGGTCGTTCAGCTGGCTGGGCTACTGTCTCGTTCCCGTCATCCTGGCGGCCCTGCTGCTTCTGAACGCCACACACTGGTGGACGCTCCTTGGCATAGCGTACATACCGTGCGCGGTCCTGGTAGTGGTCTACGTCGTGAGGCAGACCGCCTCGCGTGACCTGCTCTACGTGTCGCTGATGCTTGCCCCGTGGGCAGTCATCACAGCGTGGTGCATCGCGACGCAGAGCTTCTCAGGCATTCGGACCGGTAGCTTGAACGCCGATGGAGTGCAAGTCTATGGCCGCGAACTGGTGGGAAGCTTCGTGGCGCTCGCGATATCCAGCTTTGTGTTCGCGCGCATCCGCCCCCGGTGGGGCAAGGCGCTGGCGCTCATCATCCCGCTGGCCGGCGTCCTCGGCTACGTGTCCCTCTACTGCGGACAGCAGATGTCTCTGTGGGGCTGGCTCATCGCCACGCTGGCCGTGCTTCTTGTGTCAATCCCGACCGTGCGGGAGTTCCGAGGGTAGCGTGCTCTCTGCCTGGGGAGTCTCTTCCCAGAGGCCGGCCTGACCGGATGACTTGCGGTTGAAGACCAACCCCAGGTGTTCGTACGCCCGTCGCGAAGCAACCCTTCCCCTCGGCGTTCGGTCGATGAAGCCGAGCTGAAGCAGATACGGCTCGTATACGTCCGTTATGGTATCGGCGTCCTCGCTCACGGACGCGGCAATCGTCTCCAGACCGACCGGGCCCCCGTCGAACTTCTCTATGATGGCGCGCAACAGCTTGCGGTCAACCTCGTCCAGGCCGACCGCGTCTATCTCCAATCGGGCAAGCCCTTCGATTGCCGTCTTCTCTCCGATGGTGCCGTCGCCAACGACCTGCGCGAAGTCGCGCAGCCGACGGAGCAGCCTGTTTGCCACCCGCGGCGTGCCGCGCGAGCGACTCGCTATCTGCGCAAGTCCGGCTTCATCGGCGGGAACATGCATGATTGCGGCCGAGCGTTTCAGGATACGAAGGATTGACGGCTCATCGTAGAAGTCGAGGTGACAGGCTATGCCGAACCTGTCTCGCAGCGGCGGGCTCAGCAGTGAGTACCGGGTGGTCGCCCCCACAAGCGTGAACGGCGGCAGCGTGAGCCGCAGGCCCCGGGCTCCGGGACCCTTGCCCAAGAAGATGTCGAAGACGAAGTCCTCCATCGCCGGATACAGCTTCTCTTCGACAATTCTGCTGAGCCGGTGGACCTCATCGATGAAGATGACGTCACCTTGCTCGAGATTCGTGAGGAGGGCGGCCAGGTCGCCCGGCCGCTCGATGGCGGGTCCGGAAGTGATCTTCACGCTGACGCCGAGTTCGCCGGCGATGATGTGGGCAAGGGTCGTCTTGCCGAGGCCCGGAGGCCCGTGAAGCACGGTGTGGTCGAGCGTCTCGCCACGCTTGCGGGCAGCGGCGATGGCAATGCTCAGCTGCTCTTTGACCTTCGACTGACCGATGAAATCTTCGAGCCGCTGAGGGCGCAGGCTGATTTCAGCCGGCGCATCCTCAGCGGCCGATTCTGCAGATACGATGCGTTCACCCTCGCCGGGCGCCTTGCGAGCCATAACGAGGCTTCACCGTGCCGTCTTGCCGGGACTCACGCCCCTGCCAGCAGGCCGGTCGTCTCCTCTTCTTGTTCAGGAGGCTCCACCGGGCGCTCCACCCGGGAAGCTTCCTGCGACGGAATCAGCTTGCCAAGAATGACGTTCTCCTTCAAGCCCCTCAGTTTGTCGATCTTGCCCCGCAACGCAGCCGCAGCAAGCACTCTGTTCGTCTCCTGGAACGACGCAGCCGCCAGCCAGGAGTCCTTATTCAGACTGGCCCTCGTGATGCCCAGGAGTATCGCCTGAGCCGTGGCAGGTTCCCCGCCCTCGGCCAGGATGCGTGCATTGACGTCCTCGTAGTCAAAGCGGTCAACCAGTTCGCCCGGAAGGAGTTCCGTGTCTCCGGACGAGATGACCTCGACACGTCTCAGCATCTGCCGCACGATGGTAGCGACGTGCTTGTCGTGAATGGTGACGCCCTGCGAGCAGTATACCCTCTGTATTTCGTCGATGATGTACTGTTGCGTCGCCTCTTTGCCCATGATGCGGAGGATGGAGTGCGGGTTGATGACGCCCTCTGTCAGCTGCTGACCGAGCTGCACCGTGTCGCCTGTCTGGACGGTCAGTCTGGCACCGGCCGGAATCGGGTACTCCCGTTCCTCTTTCTCATCGTACAAGATACGTACGACGCCGGTCTCCACCCTGGCCTTGCCCGACACACGAGCGACTCCGTCCTGGTCTGACAGCGTCGCCGGCACCTGGGACTCGCCCGACTCCACAGCCGCCGGGCGGTACAACAGCATCCCGACCTCGATGACCTGGCCGTCGGCCACAACCACCTCAACCCCTTCGGGGACCGGGTACTCCTCCTCAAACGAGGTGGAGTTCGTGATCTTGACGATGCGTCCCTCTTCGGAATCAATGACGCTCGCGATGCCGTCGATGGCCGCAAGGACAGAGCGCCCCTTCGGAGTGCGTGCTTCGAACAGCTCCTCTACCCTGGGAAGACCGGTGGTGATGTCGGTGCCGACCACACCTCCGGTGTGGAATGTTCGCAGTGTGAGCTGTGTTCCCGGTTCGCCGATGCTCTGCGCCGCAATCACGCCAACCGCCGTCCCGAGATTCGCGGGGCCACGGGTCGCGAGGTCGCGTCCATAGCAGTACTGGCAGATGCCGAAACGACAGCGACAGTTGAGCGGGGACCTGACGTAGACCTTCTGGATGCCCGCTTCGACGATGCGGCGTGCCCGGTCCTCGTCAATCTCCTGGTTGCGGTCGCAGATGACTTCCCCGGTGCGCGGGTCAGCGACCGGAGAGGCGGCCATGTAGCCGAGCATCCGCTCACTGAACGGAGGAAGGTTGCCGCCACTCTGCGCCGCGGAGATCCACGTGCCTTCGGTGGTGCCGCAGTCGACCTCGTTCACAATCACGTCCTGAGAGACGTCGACAAGACGCCGCGTGAGGTAGCCACTGTCCGAGGTGCGCAGCGCCGTGTCGGCAAGGCCTTTCCGCGCGCCGTGCGTGGAGATGAAGTACTCCATCGGAGACAGGCCCTCGCGGAAGCTGGCTTTGATGGGGAAGTCGATAATCTTGCCGGACGGGTCGGTCATGAGTCCCCTCATGCCCGCCATCTGCCGTATCTGAGAGATGTTACCTTTCGCGCCGGACGTGGCCATCATGTAGATGGGCCCGTAGCGGTCGAGCGACTTGGACACATCGTCGAGGATCTTGTCGGTCGCCTGCATCCACACCTGGACGACGTTCTCATAGCGCTCGTCCTCAGTGATGAAGCCGCGCGAGTACTGGTCCTCGATGACGCCAACCTGCTGATCCGCCTCGCGGAGGATCTCGCGCTTGTGAGGTGGTTCCTCGATGTCACTCATAGCGATGGACACGCCGGACTTCGTCGCGTAGTTGAACCCCATCGCCTTCAGATTGTCCAGCACTGCCGCGGTCGCCTCATGCCCGAGCACCCGCACACAGTCCGATACAAGCGACCGCAGAGCGGACTTGTTCATGGTCTTGTTCTGGAACCGCATCTGGGGCGGAAGAGCATCGTTGAAGATGATGCGACCAACGGTCGTCTGCAGCATCTCGCCGTCGTATCTCACCTTGATCTCCGAGCCGAGCTGGACAACGCCGGCCTCGTAGGCCAGTTTGGCGTCGTCCGCGCTGCTGAAGACCTTGCCCTCGCCTTTGGCATTCGGCCTGGGGATGGTGAGGTAGTAGCAGCCCAGGACCATATCCAGGCTTGGAGCGGTCACCGGGGCGCCGTTGCTGGGCAGCAGCATGTTGTACACGCTCAGCATGCGCTCCCGCGCTTCCTTCACCGCCAGGCGGGACAGGGGCACGTGAACGGCCATCTGGTCGCCGTCGAAGTCCGCATTGAAAGCCGTGCAGACGAGCGGGTGCAGCTGGAACGCATCGCCGTCGATGAGAACCGGCTCGAACGCCTGAATGCTGAGCCGGTGCAGGGTGGGCGCCCGGTTGAGCATCACCGGCCGTTCCTTCACGACTTCCTGCAAACGGTCCCAGACCTCCGGGCGGGCCCGCTCCACCTGCCGACGCGCGACCTTCACGTTGTTGGCAAAACCCTTCTCCATCAACTTGTGCATGACGAAAGGTTTGAACAGCTCGAGGGCGACGCGCCGCGGGATGCCGCACTGGTGCAGCTTCAGTTCCGGCCCAACAACGATGACCGACCGGCCACTGTAGTCGACACGCTTTCCGAGCAGGTTCTGCCTGAACCGTCCCTGCTTGCCGGCCAGCATGGCCGAGAGGGACTTGAGAGCATGGTTGTTGCCCGTCGTCACGACGCGGCCGCGGCGTCCGTTGTCGATAAGGGCATCGACAGCCTCCTGCAGCATGCGCTTCTCGTTCCTGATGATTGCCTCAGGCGCCCCGAGGTTCATGAGGCGGCGCAGCCGGTTGTTCCTGTTGATGACCCTCCGGTAGAGGTCGTTCAGATCACTGATGACGAACCTGCCGCCGTCAAGCTGTACCACCGGACGCAGAGACGGCGGGAGCACCGGCAGCACGGTGAGAACCATCCACTCGGGCCGGTTGCCGCTCTCTCTCAGAGCTTCCACAAGCTGCAGCTTCTTGCTGACCTTGTCATACTGCTGCCGTGAGGCCGTCCGGATACTCTCGAGCAGTTCCTCATGCACCTTCTCGATGTCGATTGACTTGAGCACGTCGAGAATCGACTCGGCGCCCATGCCGGCGTGGAACAGCTCGCCGCACTTCTCCTTCAGGTCCCTGTACTCCTCTTCATTGAGGAGCTTGTTGACCTTGAGGTCGCGCACCTTGTCCGCGGAATCGCTGTCGCCGGCGTCCATGAGCGCCT
This sequence comes from Dehalococcoidia bacterium, assembly GCA_023229725.1. GTDB lineage: Bacteria > Chloroflexota > Dehalococcoidia > GIF9 > AB-539-J10 > SKVJ01. Next base: position 27,991 of record JALNYR010000009.1, read on the forward strand.
TCGCCTTTGCCTCAAGCCCATCGGCATCCACGGACGTGACGAGATAGCGTGCGAAGTAGATGACGGACTCGAGGTTCTTGGGCGAGAGGTCGAGCAGGATGCCCAGCCAGCACGGCACGAGCTTCGCAAACCAGATGTGCGTCACGGGAGCGGCGAGCTCGATGTTGCCCATGCGCTCGCGCCTCACGCTCGAGTGCGCCACTTCGACGCCGCACTTGTCGCATATGACGCCCTTGTAGCGGATCTTCTTGTACTTGCCGCAATGACACTCGTAGTCCTTCACCGGTCCGAAGATCCGTTCGCAGAACAGCCCGTCCCGCTCCGGTTTGAGCGTACGGTAGTTGATTGTCTCCGCCTTCGTCACCTCACCGTGAGACCAACTCCTGATCTGCTCCGGGGAGGCGAGGCTGATCTGAATCGCGCTTATGTCATCAAACTGAACCATTCGTATTCGCCCTCACTCTATAGTCTCGACTTCAGGCGGGGTTTCGCGTCGCCGGTTATGCTTATCTTCTCTTCTTCCTCGTTCAGCAGTTCAACGGCAAAGCCCATCGCCCGCAGTTCCATGAACAGCACCTTGCAGGCCTCAGGAATGCTCGGGCTCTGAACGTCCTCGTTCTTGATGATGGACTCATAGGCACGGGCGCGTCCGACGATGTCGTCGGACTTCACCGTCAGCATCTCCTGAAGGGTGTGCGCGGCGCCGTATCCCTCGAGAGCCCACACCTCCATCTCACCGAACCGCTGGCCACCGAACTGCGCCTTGCCTCCAAGCGGCTGCTGCGTAATGAGGGAGTACGGGCCCGTTGAGCGGGCGTGGACCTTGTCCTCCACGAGGTGGATGAGCTTCATCATATACACGCCGCCGATGGTCACCGGCTGGTCGAACGGCTCGCCGGTCTTGCCATCGCGAATCATCATCTTGCCGTACGTCGGAGGATACACGCGCCGCTCCTGGTATACCTTCTTCGTCAGCGCTTCCAGCTCCTCCTTGGATGCGTCGCGAGCCTGGACACCCTGGTCCTCAAGCCACAGCATCAGGGCAGCTCGCTTCGCAGGCCCCACATGCGACGGGTCAACAAGCTCGGCCGCATCGAAACCCTTGTCCTCGAGCCAGGCTCCGAGCACGTCCATGTCAACCGACATCGCCACCTTGGGGTCCATGTTCACGGCCTTGGCGCGCCACGCCATCCACACGCGACACAGCTCATCTTCGATTTCCGCCGTGTTGGCTCCACCGAAGATGGGAGTGACGGCCTGGAACCCGAACACCCTGCCCGCCCAACCGAGGTGCGCCTCGAGCACCTGCCCGATGTTCATTCGGGAAGGCACGCCCAGCGGGTTCAGCACCATGTCTACGGGCGTCCCGTCCGGAAGGAACGGCATGTCCTCGTCAGGCAGGACGATAGAGACGACGCCCTTGTTGCCGTGACGTCCAGACATCTTATCGCCGATGGACAGCTTCCTCCGCTGCACAACCCACACGCGCACGAGGCGGTTCACGCCCGCCTGCAGTTCATCGTGGTTCTCTCGCGAGAACACGCGCATCGAGAGAACGCGACCGCGCGCTCCCGGCGGCATCCGCAGAGAGCTGTCCTTCACGTCGCGCACCTTCTCCCCGAATATGGCCCTGAGCAGCTTCTCCTCGGTGGACGGCTCGGTCTCACCCTTCGGCGTAATCTTGCCGACCAGGATATCCCCCGGCTTCACTTCCGCACCGACGCGGACGATGCCTTCCTCATCCAGATTGCCGAGGCTGTCCTCGCTCACATTCGGGATGTCCCTGGTTATCTCCTCGGGTCCGAGCTTCGTGTTCCGCTCTTGCGTCTCGTACTTCTCGATGTGAATGGAGGTGTAGACATCATCCTTCACCATCCTGGTGCTGACGATGATGGCGTCCTCGTAGTTGTACCCACGCCAGCTCATGAACGCACAGACGACGTTGCGCCCCAGAGCGAGTTGCCCGCCCTGCAGCGAAGAGCTGTCGACCAGAATCTGGCCCTTCTTCACCTTCTCGCCCTTTCGGACAAGCGGGCGCTGATCGATACATGTGCCCTGGTTCGTGCGCACGAAACGGTCGAGCTTGTAGGCGCGCGGGTCGCCTCGTTCGTCCTGAATGACGATCTGCGCACCCGTGACTGATGTCACCACGCCGTCGCTCTCAGCGAACAGCGCCTGGCCGCTGTAACGGGCCACTTCGCTCTCCATGCCGGTGGACACCAGTGGCGCCTCCGGGCGCAGCAGGGGCACGCCCTGGCGCTGCATGTTGGAGCCCATCAGCGCCCGGTTCGCGTCATCGTGCTCAAGGAATGGGATGAGAGCCGCCGATACGCTGAAGATCTGCTTGGGAGAGACGTCCATGAGGTCGACCTTGTCCTGCGCTTCACGGAAGTAGCGGGCGCCCCGCTTGACCTCCACGCGCTCGTCGAGAAACTCATCGTGCTCGTTCAGACGGGCGTTCGCCTCGGCAATGCTGTACTGCTCTTCTTCGTCGGCTGTCAGATTGCGAACCTCGTTCGAGACATGCGTCGCGACCTTCACAGTGGCCGGCGGCAACGCGGCAATCTTGCGCGCAACCTCGCGCGTGACGCGGGCGCCCGCCTGGGCAACCACGGCGCCCTTCTCAGACAGCACGTCCTCCTGCAACAGACGGCCGACGAGCTGCTCGGAGTTGGAGGGCAGCTCGTGGATGACTCTGCGATACGGTGTCTCAACGAAGCCGTACTTGTTGATTGAGGCGTATGTGGCCAGCGTGCCGATGAGGCCGATGTTTGGGCCTTCCGGCGTCTCGATGGGGCACAGGCGGCCGTAGTGAGAGTGGTGCACGTCACGCACTTCGAAGCCCGCGCGTTCGCGAGACAGACCGCCGGGGCCCATCGCCGACAGGCGGCGCTTGTGCGTGAGTTCCGCCAGCGGATTCGTCTGGTCCATGAACTGCGACAGCTGGGAGCGACCGAAGAACTCCTTTATGGCTGCGGTCACGGGCCGGATGTTGATCAGCGCCGAGGGGGTCGCCGCTTCCGACCCAAGGATGCTCATGCGCTCTTTCACGGCGCGCTCAAGCCGAAGCAGTCCCACCCGGAACTGGTTCTGCAGCAGGAATCCGACACCCTGCGCTCGCCGGTTGCCGAGATGGTCGATGTCGTCCGGCGTCTCCAGACCGTTGTTCAGCAATATGATGTGCTTGATGATCTGCACGAGGTCATCGGGCGTGAGGCCGAGGTAGTCGCTCGGCACTTCGACGCTGAGCTTCTTGTTCAGCTTGTACCGTCCAACCTCGCCAAGGCTGTAGCGGCGCGGGTTGAACAGGAAGTTGTTCAGAAGCGTCTTGGCACTGTTCAGGCTGGGCGGCTCGCCCGAGGACAGCTTGCGATAGATGTCGACGAGGGCATCCGCCTGACTGTGAATGAGGGGGTCTCGCTCAATCGTGGACGCCATGTACTGGTGGTCGGGATTCGTGTCGACGTCCTTGAACAGCTCGATCAGTTCTTCGTCGCTACCGTAGTTGACCGCCCGCAGCAGCGTGCTCGCCGTGAGCTTCCGTTTGCCGCTCACGCGGACGGAAACGACATCCCTGCTCGACGTGTCGAAGTCCAGCCATGCGCCGCGCTCGGCCACGAGCTTGCCGAAGCCGAGCTGCCGGCCGCTCACCGGGTCGCGCGCGAGTGTGAAGTACACGCCCGGGAACCGGGTGAGCTGGCTCACCACCACGCGCTCCGCACCGGAGATGATGAACGTTCCGGCATCCGTCATCAGCGGGAAGTCGCCGAAGAAGAGCTTCTCCTCTTTGATCTCACCGGTCTCTTTGATCAGCAGTCGCACGAGGACTCTCAGCGGCGCGGAATACGTCATGCCTCGCTCGAGGCACTCCGCCACAGAGTGCTTGGCCTCATCGAACTCGAACTCGACGAAATGGAGCTCGAGCCTGTTGCGCGTGTAGTCCCGTATA
>JALNYR010000166.1 GCA_023229725.1 Dehalococcoidia bacterium
CCATCGTATTATGCTAGCGGGAAGAGGGTAAAAACGCGCGAAGCTTGGAGAGTGTATTTGTGATTGTCGATTCGATGGTCCCGTCGTTGCGTGTCCACGGGTTTTTGAGGTTTCAACTCCTGTCCCACGTATTTTTTTTAAATCGGCACGCTGCGGGTGTAAAAGGGCGGGAGGGAGGGGGGAGTGTGCAGTGGGTGTCTAAAAGAGCATGGTCCTAAAAGGATAGCCGATGTAAAGGGGGGGGGGAAAAAAAAGAATAAAAAAGTTTATGGTCGTGGGACCAGTGGGAAGAATTGGCCATCAACGCCTTTTTAAGGCGGAACCGGAAAATCATCCGAATTTGTAACTTGAACGTAAAGAAGGCCGCGCACTTTTTCTAATAATACGAAACACATGCTTACTGGTGTTATATGTACGGACCATGGGCAGGTTGCACGGGCGGCGCCCACCGCTGGCGTCGTGCCCGACGCCAGTGTGACCACAGCCGCACTGGCGGCGCCTGCACGGACGCCTAGCACGGAACATCTGTCCGAGCCACCGGCAAAACGTGTTGCCACTGAAACCTTGGTGGAGGGCGACGGCGAGGATCCGGATGAGGAGGTGGCGGAAGAGGACGACGAGGAAAGAGCGGAATCCAGTGATGGCGGGAGCAGCAGCGACGGAGGCGATGTTGATGCGGCCGAGGTTGCCGCGGAGCTTGCCGCGGACGCTGATCTGGTCGACCCGCGGAACATCATCGCCAAGCGGCCCAGGCGTGCCGCCGCCCTCGCGTCACTGCAGCAGATCGAGCTGCACAAGGCGGCCGGTATCAACCTGAGGAAGAGCGAACTCGCCGCGAGGCTGGCAGAAGCCAACGCGCGGCTGCGGCGGCAGACGCAGGAGGTTGTCGACATGGCCAAGACGTTCGGCGACGCAACGGATCTCGAACAGCAGGCGGCCGTGGCCGCGCTGGTGCGTCAAGCGGCGGTGGGCGGGTCGCACACGGTCGCACATGGCAGTTCGCGGCTGATCAGCGAGTTCACGGACCGTCTCGAGCTGCTCGCGATGACGCTGGAGGAGATCGCGGCGCAGGAAGGCCCGCTGGCCCAGGAACGCATCCTGCGGACGAAACTGATCGCCGCGCTCAGGCGCTCAACGCAGCACGGCGCAGTGCCTACCCTACCGATGCTGGTTGTCGGCAGTGACGCTGGCGTGCAGTGTAGCCTTACGCTGGTGCGGATTCCGCCGCAGCAGGCCGCCGCGTTCCGGCTGCGATACGTCGTAGGGATCAAGGGCGCGAGGGAGACGCGAACCTGCGCCGGCTACCTCGCCACGGACGCACTACCGCGGGCACAGGATCTGGGGTACTGTCTGCGGTTCATCGATCGCCTGACCGACGTGTGCACGACTGCGGTGGCCGACGTGCGCGGGACGTCCGAACAGGACATGGCCGAGCGCGCCAAGCGCGTGGAACCCCTGCTAAAAGCCGCGTTCATCGCACTGTCCAACGGACGTGCCACGCTCGTATCTGCCATTGAGGATATCCGCGGAGATCTCGAGCCCAACGTGGCCGATTCCCCCACGGTCGATCCGGTTCCCGATGCCGCCGTTCCGGCATCCTGAGGCTCGGACCAGAAAGTTACGAAATACGGCGTCCGCATAACTGACGGGGGTGAAGGTTTCCTCCGCACCCAGCACAGCGCGGGTGATGGGGGGGTTGGGGAAGAAAAAAACGTGCAGAAGGCACTCGAACAACAAAGAGAGAGAGCGAGGGTTCAAAAATGTGGCGCTTATTTGAACACTACCGTGGTGCTAGACCTGGTCAGGCAGAGTTGCGTGGCACGTTGTACGTGCACATCGGCCCGGCGTACGCGGTGGAAATTGAGCGGACATTGTATTTGTGGCTGGCGGGTGCCGGGCGATATCACACCATCGCACCATTGCACAACGGTGAGTACAATGCGACATTTCCGGCCACACGCAGTGGTGCCCAGCTCGCCGGTGCCAGGTGCTACGCGTACAGTGTCGCGATCGCGGTCCCGGCCACCGAAGCCCGGCCGGACGCCGCGTTGGGCGTGGCGGTGACGACCTGTTGGAGCGCACCGCCAATCGTGTCACGTACGCAGACGCTCGCTGGCGTCGGCGTCGTGTACGCGGCACTGTCAACGGCAGTACTGGATGAGGACCAGCGTGTCGCGTGCGTACCGCTGGTGCTCTCAGACTGTGGCTCGTCGGGCGTCGGGCCACCGCCGCGTGCCCATGTCGCGTTCGTGCCGGAGTTCACGCTGTCGGCCGACCGCACGCTCCGCGATACCGTGGGCGCCGCCGTGGCGGCCACGCACACATCGATCGTCCACGCCCGCGATGCGTGCCGTGCGTGGATCACTGCATGCCAGGCCCGCATCGATGCCGTGACCATGCACGGGGAGGCCAACGTGAGGCAGTCGCGTATGCCGGCCTGGACGACGCACGTTGGGGACCTGCCGCCCGAAGTCTACTTCGCGCCGCGGTACCCTGCCACCACATTCACCGAGATCGTTTATGTGCGGGCGCTCGACCGGGCCCGGTTCATGACCGCGGGCGTCGGGGAGACCACCGTGCTGGACTGGCTCGGTCAGACGACCGATGCGGGCCCGATGCTGTGCGCGGCTACTGTGCTCGGCCGCATGCTGTCCGCGTTCGGTGCGTGCATCACGTACACGATGGACTGCGCACTGCGGCCGAGAGGGGCGCGTGCAGAGGTCAAGCTGAAGACCGCCGATGGCCGCGATCTCGCCCTCGATTACATCGACACGTACGGCGAGCCGCTGCACCTGGCGACCGGCGACTGCGACGAAACATCGAAGCTGACCCTCGCCGCGTGTCTCGCATTCCAACGCGACGGTCCCGGCTTCCACTCGCCCGTGCTGCGAGGGCTGGCGCAACTCGCGCGCGCGTACGTGTTCTCCGCGGTCCAGGTGCAGACCCCGGTCAACAGGGGCACGTCGTCCATCGTCGGCGCGGCGGCGGCAGATCCCGTGGAGCGCGAAGCGGGGTGCGCGGCGCACCTGACTTGTCTGGGATTGCCCCGGGGACCGTACTTTCGTGCGCTCGGTGTTCGTACGGTGGAGCCAACGGGTGCAGCGCCGCTACCCACTCTGGTGGTCGACGGCGCGGCACCGGTGCACCCCATACTGGGCGACCACGACCGGGTAGCCGGCTCGGACTACGCACGGCACCGCTGGGGCACGGCCACCGGCGAGCAAGTCCGGCACGCGTTGCGTGGGCTATACGCGCTGCGCCAAGCCGGGACGGCGGCGACGGCAGCAGCGGCGATCGAGATACTTCCCATCGGACCGGTGGCGGAGCGCATGTACCGCCGGTTCATCCACTTGTACACGTGGCCCGTGTCGGGCCTGCCCGGCCCCGTGCCGCCCGCCCGAGCAGCGTTCACAAATCCGGCCGGCACCGCGTACGGTGCGCTCGCTGCAGACGTCGTAGCTCAGACGGGGTTCGCGATCTCCGCGTCACCGCCGATGCCACCGGCGGTGTTGGCTGCCGTGCGCATTCTTCTCCGGCTGCAGCTGCCCCCCGACCACAGATACGTCACCGCTGCCCAGCGCCCGGTCGAGGTGCCCGCCGCCGTGGCGGCGGTTTTCGGCCGGATGCTGGCCGTGGCCGGATCCGGTCACGTGGTCCCGGCGGACGGTACGGTGGTCACCATACCATACGCTTCGCTACCGACCACGGCAGCGGGCGTGGACGGGTTTGGCCAACGGCTCTTGAAAGCGTTCTCGGCAGCATCTGCGACGGCGATAGTGAATGCGGTCGGCGCCGACCGCGGGGAACTCGTACTGAAGCTTAGTTCCGCCGGGTCGCCAGAATAGGCAACCCAGTCTGGAATTGACGTGTTTGTGTGGTCGGAATTCGTGTGATCGTCGTGACGTCACTGGGAACTGTGGGACTGTGGGACAGCCCGACCGAGCTGACAAAAAGGCGGAAAGGGAGAGGGGGAAAAATTAAAAAAAAAAGAAAGACAAGTACGAAGCGACCACATCCCACGATGACAACCACACCGCTATCGAAGAAGGAGCTAGCGCGGAAGAGGGCGGAGGCCGCGAGCGCAACGTATGCCATGGAGGCAGGCGCACTGAGCAAGACTGGACAACCGATGATCGCGGCCGTGCTAGAGCACACAGAGAGAACGACCAAGGCGAAGCACCTCGCAATGAGCATATGTACGATCGTGCCCGCCGCGAAGACGAATGAGATACCGGACGAAGACGATCTCACGTACGCATTGCATCTGTACGTGCCCAAACCCAAGCAGGACGCGGCCACCTCCACTGACGCGGGAACCGCCCCGCCCGCCGGATCAGCGGCAGCGGCGCCCGATGCGGCAGTGACGGCGGACGCACCGACGGGGGAATCCGCCACTGTGTACGCCTGGAGGCCGGCCAAGACGATGTCGTTCAACAGCGCGATGGTTGCCCAGGACGAACTGACTATGAGCATCCTGAATGGTGTTGAAGCCAAGGCGGACACGCGGTGCCTCGGAGTGAGCGGCACATCGCGCAGGTTGTCGTTCACCCGCGCAGAGTTCTCGGAAGCGTTCAGGCGCCACCTTCCCGTCGAGGCATATATGCTGCCCAACACAATCAACGATGCGCAGGGCGTCTGGCTGGTGTACGACCCCGAGTTCCCAGTGTCCAGCCACCTGGCATCGGGTCCGAAGCTCGATCTGGACAAGGACCCGGTCTGCGTGAGCCACCTTCTTCGTGCCACACCGTTCAAGCCGAAGTGGTACACCGGCAAACTCGGCGAGAAGCCGAGCGGCGGCCAAGAGCACGTCATGATGGGATACACGGGCACGGTCGATCAGCAGAGCGACGGCACGCACCGCTTCAAGCGGTTGGCCCTCCACGGTAACGTGACTTTCTGCGAGTGCATACTGGCCAGCACTAACCTGTGGACGGACATGATCCAGCGTATGTTCATGGTGGTGAATGCGCACATGTGGCTGGAGTGTGTCGCCAGGTGGGCGATACTGCTGCCGCTCCTCATCGCCGGCGAGGTCGAGCTCAAGTCACAGGACATGCCGATGAATAGCGATGCGCGCGCCGGAAGCAGCGAATACACGTGCTGTATGCAGATCGGGGCGCGCGCCGTGCTCTGCGATCTCGACGGATTCTACAAAACCTGCCTGCCGCCCGTGTCGCCGGGCTACATCGACGAACTATGCCTGGGC
>JALNYR010000010.1 GCA_023229725.1 Dehalococcoidia bacterium
TTCGAGCCGCAGGACGAGGCCCTGGTGGCGAGCGGTGACAGCGCGGGCGTGGCGGCAGTCGTGGAAGCGGGCTGCGTCATCGTCTTCGGTGACGTCTTCTTCTCGCATCCCGTGCTTGCCAGGCAGATCATAGACGCGAAGTACACCGCCAGAGGCAACAACCTCTTTGTCGTTGATCCTCGCCGCAGCAATACCGCATGGTTCGCGAGCGAGTACGTGCAGAACCGGCCCGGCAGTGAAGCGCTGGTGCTTGCCGCCATGGTGAAGGCGCTCGTCGGCGCGGGCAAGGGTACACCCGGTCAGGCAGCGTGGCTCGATGCGATTGATGAGAAGGCGCTGCTCGAGCGCTCGGGAGTATCCAGGGGGACGGTCGCCCGCATGGCGCGTTCGTTCGCCGAGGCGGCGAAGGGCGCCATCGTGGTCGCACCGTCCGTCAGGGGCCTATCGGACGTCGGTCTTGTCGCGCGTCTGGCCAGGCTCGCGGTCGCGCTCGCCGGCGAAGGAAAGTCGTATCTCGGCCTGCCTTCGGAAGGCAATGTGAAGGGCGCATACAAGGCGTCCGTGGACGGCGGCTGGAAGCCTCTGTCCGCTCTCATGTCTGAGCTGACATCGGGCCGGTTCAAGGCCCTTGTGAGCACGGGCGTCGACCTGCTGTCGGCGTATCCTTCCGCCGCACTCGAGAAGGCCGTCAGCGGGCTGGACTTTGTGGCCTCGTACTCTCTGTTTCGAGACGGGCTCGAGGACAAGGCCGCGGTGGTCCTTCCCGGCGCCACGTGGCTCGAGTCGGACGGTTCGGCGGTTCTCTTCGACGGCTCGCCCGTCAGCTGGAAGACGGTGGGTCGGCCATCGTGGGGCGCTCGCACCCTTCCCGACGTCGTCGCGATGCTGGAGAAGGCTCTCGGAGCGCCGGCTCGCGGCGGCGCTGCACGGCAGCCCGTGCGGAAGCCCGCTGCTCCTCCGGAGTGGTCTGCGACGGTCCTGCGGGCAAGATTGGAGTCCGTCCTGAGCGCTGCCGGCGCGAAGAGCGCCGATGTGAAGGCCCTTATCGCCGTGCCGGCGTCCGGTCATTCGGGCGTGGGCGGCATCACCCGCCGCATGGATTGGGCGAACGAGCTCTTTCCAACTGGAGTAGCGGAGCTCAGCGCCCGCGACGCGGCGGAGTTGGGCGTCAAGGATGGAGACAGCGTCGTGCTCGCGTCGGAGTCCGCCCGGCCGCAGTTCACCGCGAGAGTGACCGACCGGCTGCAGGCGGGTGTTGTCTCCGTAGCTGCGCATGACCCCCTGGGGCGAGCACTGTTCTCGTGGCAGAGCCTCGACGACGGGGTGTTCTCCACCGCGCCGGGTTCGGTTCGTATTGCCAGGGAATCGAAGCAATGAAGAGAGTCTTCGTCAATATTGATCGGTGTATCGCGTGCCGCACGTGTTCCGCCGCGTGTCACTACTCTCACGCCGAGCAGAGGCCGACCATCGGGTACGGCGAGTTGCGCGAGGACGCGCGCCTGCCGTTCATCTGCCGCCACTGTGAAGAGCCGACTTGTCTGGCCTCCTGCCCGCGGAACGCCATCAAGAAGCTCGACAGCGGCGCGGTCAAGAGGATGAATATGCTGTGCACGGGCTGCGGCTCGTGTGCTGTTGCATGTCCGTTTGGAGTGATTGAGCCGCAGGTGCGGTCGTACATCATCTCGAAGTGCGACCTCTGCGCTGCGAGAGTGCAGGAAGGCAAGGAACCGGCCTGCGTGATGTCGTGTCCGTCGGGCGCATTGACGTTTGAAGAGGATGACGAGATTGCCGGGAAGAGCGTCATGATCGGCTCGAGCATGACCGGTCGTCACCCCTTCTTCAGGCGGGTGTAGGTGCCGAACGATATGAGCTGGCTGATGTTGATTGTAGCCGTCATCGTGTTTCCGGGCTTTCTGTTCACGGCCGCCGTGGGCCTGTTCTCGTCGTGGTTCGACCGCAAGCTGAGCGCCCGACTCCAGTGGAGAGTCGGCCCGCCCTGGTATCAGCCGATAGCGGACGTGGTCAAGCTGATGAACAAGGAGACCATCGTCATCGAGGGCAGTCCCCGGTTCACGTTCCTCAGCGCTCCGTTCATCGGATTGGCGGCGGTCGTGGTTGTGTCGACGATTCTCTGGATGGCCAGCATCCGGCCCGAGACAGGCTTCGTGGGCGACCTCATCGTCGTGCTGTATCTGCTCTACGTGCCGTCGCTGGCGATGATTGTCGGCGGTTCGGCATCGCGGAATCCTTACGCCGCCCTCGGGGCGAGCCGTGAGATGAAGCTGATGCTGGCCTACGAGGTCGCGTTCCTCATCGCGGTCTTCACGCTCGTCATCAAGAACGGCGGCATCCTCTCTCTCGGGGGCATGGTGGCCTACCAGCAGTCTGCGGGCCCGATGATAGGCCAGGGGCTGTCCTGCATCATCGCGTTCGTTGTCTCACTGGTGTATGTCCCGGCGAAGCTCGGCATCGGTCCTTTCGATATCGCGGAAGCCGAATGCGAGCTTATCGCGGGCCCGTTCACGGAGTACTCCGGACCGCCTCTCGCCGCTTTCAAGCTGACGAAGGCGATGCTTTCCTGCATCCTGCCGGTCATGGTCATCACGCTGTTCCTGTCGTCCGCGTGGACGCCGTGGGCCATTCTCTGGTACGCCCTCATACTGGTGGTGCTGGCGTTGATAAAGAACACCAACCCCCGGTTGCGTATCGACCAGGCCCTGAGGTTCTTCTGGGGGCCGGTGCTGATACTCTCCCTGGTGGGCATCGTTCTTGCTGCGATAGGCTTGTAGAAACATGGACATTTACGGAAAACAACCGGGGAAGCTGGCACGGTGGGGACTGAAGAAGTCTCCGTGGGCGTTCCATCTGAACGCCGGCTCGTGCAACAACTGTGATATCGAGATTCTCGACGTCCTGACTCCGAAGTACGACGTCGAGCGCTTCGGCATCACGCTCATCGGCTCGCCCCGGCACGCCGACGTGTTGCTTGTCACAGGCGTCGTCACCATGCAGACTCTACCCCGCGTGCTGCGGGTGTACGAGCAGGTGGCGAGGCCCTGTCTTGTGATTGCAATCGGAACCTGTGCGAGCAGCACAGGCATATTCGACGGGAGCTACCATGTGGTCGGTCCGCTCGACAAGATTATCCCGGTGGATGTGTATGTGCCGGGCTGCCCTCCGAAGCCGGAGGCTATTATCGATGGAGTGGTGAAATGCCTGGCGAAGCTGTCATGAATACCGTGAACAACGTGGACCCCGTGAAGGCGCTGAAGGCGCGTCTGCCGGTCGCCGTACTCGACATCTTCGAGAGGTCTGCCGCGCGGACTTACGTGAGCATCGACCCCGCTGTGGTCAAGGACGCGGCCGCCTTCGTGTTCAACGAGCTGGGCGCCCGCCTCATCATCATCACCGCCCTTGAGACACGCGCCGGCATGGAGATCCTGTATCACTTCTCGTTCGACAGACTGGGCCGCATCGTGACGCTTCGGGCGGTAGTGCCGATGCCCGAACCTCAGATTGATTCCATAACCCCCATCATCGACGGAGCGGAGTACATCGAGAGAGAGATAACGGACCTGTTCGGCGTCAAGTTCGTCGGCCATCCGAATCCCGTGCGGTTCCTGCTGGCTGACGACTGGCCTGACGGCGTGTATCCGTACAGGAAGGAATACCGGGGCCAGTATCCCTACCGGACCGAGGAACAACTCCAGCAGGTGCGGGATGATATCCGGCGCAAGGGGACCAAATGAAGACTACCATCCCTGTCGGCCCGTACCACCCGCTCATCGAAGAGCCCGAGCTCTTCCGTGTCGTGGTTGAAGGCGAACGCGTTGTCGACATCGACTGGCGCACGAGCTTCATGCATCGTGGCGTCGAGAAGATAGGCGAGAGCAAGACGTACGATCAGATTACGTTCCTGGTGGAACGCATCTGCGGCATCTGCTCGACCTCCCACCCGCTGGCATTCTGCAACGCGGTGGAGGACCTCGCCGGCGTGGAGATTCCTCTGCGGGCGAAGTACATTCGCACCATCATCGCGGAGCTGGAGAGGATACACAGCCACCTGCTGTGGCTCGGCCTCGCCGGCCACTACATCGGCTACCACACCATCTGGATGTGGTCGTGGAAGTACCGCGAACTGGTGTGCGACCTGTTCGAGCGCATCTCCGGCAACCGGCAGTCCTACGCCATGATGAAGCCGGGCGGCGTGCGGCAGGACATCCTGCCGTCCGACTACCCGGGCATATTGTCCGCGCTCGACGTGCTGGAACCGAAAGTGAATATGTTCATCGGCGCCGTTCTCGACGACCCGGTGATTCTCGCCCGGTTGAAGGGCGTCGGTAAGATGAGTCGCGAGGACGCCATGAAGCGCTGCACTGTTGGCCCGGTTGCCCGTAGCGCAGGCGTCGACATCGACATCCGCCGGGACTTCCCGTACGCGGCGTATCCGCTGGTGGAGTGGAAAGTCATCACGCAGACCGGTGGCGACGTCTTCGGCATGGCTGTCGTGCGGCTGCTCGAGACGCTTGAGTCCATCAAGATCCTCCGGCAGTGCGTCCAGCAGATTCCCGAGGGGCCCATCATCGCCGAGATAGCGGAAGTGCCCGTCGGCGAAGGCATCGGCGTGGAAGAGGCGCCGCGCGGCGAGTGCTTCCACTACGTGCGGTCGAATGGCACCAACTGTCCCGAGCGGTTGAAGATACGTGCTCCCACGTATGCCAACCTGCCGTCGTTCCGCTCGCGGTTCATCGGCGAGCGTGTGGCCGACATAATGATTATCCTTGCGTCCATCGACCCGTGCTACTGTTGCACGAACAGAGTGGTGCGTATCGAGGATGGGAGCGATGTCCGGATGCTCGATGAGAAGAGTCTCCTCGAGATGTCGTGGCAGCGAATGAGAGAACTGGACGGGGGTGCTGAGCACCGCCTGAGGAGCTTGCTGGAGCTATGAACGTGCTTCCGTGGGTTGTCTTCCTGCCGTTGATAGCCGGAGCAGTGGGCTTCGCGATACCCTCTGGCGCCTCCAGGTTCCGCCAGGTGTTCAGCACGGTGGTCGCGTCCATCGTGTTCGTCCTGAGCATCGTCGCGCTGCTGAGTTCCGGGGCCTCCTTCCAGGCGGCGCCGCTCGGCTTCGTGCAGGGCTTCCTCGTGGACCTGCACATGGACGAACTCAACCGCTTCATGGTCATGTTCGCGTCGCTCATCGGCCTGCTCGTGACGGCCTTCTCCATCGGCTACATGGAGGGCAGGCCGCGGCAGCGTGAGTACTATCCCTACGTGCTCATCACCGTTGGCGCGGCGAATGGCGCGCTGCTTGCGAACAACTGGCTGGCCTTCATCGGGTGCTGGGGCCTGGTCCTCGTCACCCTGTTCCTGCTGACCACCATCGGAGCGGCTGACGCTTCGCCTGCGAAGGTCATGGCCTCGGCCGGCAAGAGCATGCTCATCCTGGGAGCCGGCGACCTGGCGCTCATCCTTGGCGTGGGTCTCATCTTCGCGCAGACCGGGACGCTGACCATCAGCGATGCGTCGCTGCCGGCGCGCGGGGCGATGTCGGTCGCTGCCTTCATCCTGGTGCTCGTGGGCGCGATGTCCAAGGGCGGCGCCATGCCGATGCACAGCTGGATACCGGACATGGCCGAGGCGGCGCCCACCTCCGTGATGGCGCTGCTGCCCGCCTCTCTCGACAAACTGCTGGGCATCTACCTGCTGGCGCGACTGGTCCTCGACGTATTCGAGATGACCGTTGCGCTCAATCTGGTTCTCATGATTGTGGGCGCCGTGACGATTGTTGCCGGGGTCGTGATGGCGATGGTCCAGCATGACCTGCGGAAGCTGCTCTCCTTCCATGCCGTGTCCCAGGTTGGCTACATGGTGCTGGGCATCGGCACGGGTACGCCCGTGGGAATCGCGGGCGGTCTGTTCCACATGCTCAACAACGCTATCTACAAGACGAGCCTGTTCTTCTCCGCCGGTGCGGTGGAGAAGAAGACCGGCACGATGGACCTTGGCCGACTCGGAGGCCTCGGTCGCGCCATGCCGTTCACCTTTGCCACATTCGGCATCGCGGCTCTCGCCATCTCGGGTATACCGCCGTTCAACGGCTTCATGTCCAAGTGGATGGTCTACCAGGGTCTGGTGGAAGCCGGGACTGACCGGTACTGGATATTCCTCGTCGCCGCCATGTTCGGCAGCGCGTTGACACTGGCGTCCTTCGTGAAGATTGCGCATGCGGTCTTCCTCGGAGAGCGGCCGCGCGAGTTGTCGGGCGTGACCGAGGTCGGCGCGTCCATGCGCTTCTCGCCCGCGGTGCTGGCGACTCTGTGCGTCGTGTTCGGTGTCGCGGCGCAGATTCCTTTGGTGCGGTTCATCGGCCCGGCCGTCGGTATGCAGTTCCCCGCGTTCCCCGCTGCCATCACGGTCGGTGGCCTGTGGAGTCCCACGCTCGGCACGGGACTGCTGCTGCTTGCGCTGCTGCTCGGGTATGGACTCTACCTGCTGTCCCGCACGCGTGTACCGCGTGTACTGCCGGCGTACCTCGGAGGAGAAACGTCGGGTGAGGGGAGCAGCGATTCGCTCAGCACTCCGTATGCCCGTCGGCGCGAACAGCCCGACACAAGGGTGCTCGGAACGGAGTTCTACGACAGCATCCGGCGTCTGCCGGGGCTGAGCGCCCTGTACGACAAGGGCGAGGCCGGTGTATTTGACATCCAGCGCGTGGGCCGGGTGGCGTCGCCGCTCGGGCGGTGGCTCAGCGCCCTGCATACGGGCAGCCTCTCGACGTACGTATCGTGGATCCTGTGGGGCCTGGCGGTGCTGCTCGTGGTGGCCGCCCTCGTGATGTAGGAAGAGACTATGGATAGTCCTGTGGGTGTTGTTCTGCTCGTGTCTGCCGTGGCAGGCATCGTCGCTCTGGAGATGAAGGAGCTGAAGACGTCATTGCTCGCCGTCGGCGCTGCAATCGTACTCTTCGCCATCGGCATGTTCGTCGCGGGGGCTGTGGAGGTTGGCATCGGCGCGCTCGTTGCCGCGGCGGTGCTGCTGCCTCTGTGGCGCAGGGCGTTTGCGCGCATCGGCGGGCGCGATGAGGTGTCGGGCTTCGACCGCAGCGGCGCCGGTGTTCTGGCGGGCGTGGCGCTGATCGTATTCGCGGTGGTGTTGTTCGTCGTGCTCGGTCGCGTGGCGCCCGGAGCACCCCTTGTCGAGAGTGAATCCGCGGGCGGCCAGGTGGGCCTGCTTCGTGAGCTGCTCGTGGTGTGTGCGGCCCTTGCGGGTGTCTGGGCCATGCTTCGAAAGACAGGAAGGAGGGACGAGTGAGCACATTAGCTGTGGCGTCGTCCCTGCTCATTCTGGTGGGTCTGTACGGCGTTGTCCTGAAGCGCAACCTGCTGAAGATTGTCATCGGCGTTGAACTGCTGGCGCTCGGAGTCGCCGGGCTCGTCGTGGATGCCGGCGTCATCGCAGCGGGAGTGGCCCACGTCTCGCAGGGCGTGGCGCTCATCGCCGTAGTTGGCGGGAGTGCGGTCGTGGCCCTGATGACCGTCACCGCGGTGCGACTGTACGAGAAGCACAAGGTGATTGATGTCCGGGAGATGAGGAGACTCAAGGGATGAGCGCTGTCCTTCCGGCTCTTGTTTTCGTGCCTTTGCTGGCGGCGGGCGTCATTGCGCTGCTTGCGAGACGTTCCGAGCGCGCTGCCGACGTCGTGTGCAACGTGGGGACGGCTGTCACGCTGGGTCTGGCTCTGTCCGTGGCCGGCCCGCTGGCGGGCGGGGGACGCCTTTCCTGGAATCTGGGCGGCGCTTCTCCTCTGGGCGTCTGCCTCGGTGCGGATGCGCTGAGCCTGCTCATGCTGCTCGTCGTCGCTGTCGGGAGCCTGGCGGCATCGGTGTATTCGGTTTCCTATATGCGCGCCTACACCGAGAAGGCCAGGTACTACGTGCTGCTGCTGCTGATGGTCACGGGCATGAACATCGTCGTGCTCGGTGCGGACATCGTCAATATGTACGTGGGTGTCGAGGTTGCCGCGCTGGCCTGCTACGCGCTCGTGGCCTACGGCCTCGGCAGAGACTACCTCGAGGCTTCGTTCAAGTACCAGGTTCTCGGCACCGTCGGGACGATGTGTCTGATTGGTGGCATGGGCCTGATGTACGGCCGTGCCGGGACCCTGTCGTTCGCTGAACTCGCTGAGGCGGGCGCCGGCGCTGAGACCGGACTCGCCGTGCCTGCGGCACTGCTGCTGACCGGCCTGGCATTGAAGGCGGCGTTCGTCCCCTTCCACGCCTGGCTTCCTGACGCGCACTCCACTGCTCCGTCGCCCGTATCCGCCCTACTGTCCGGCGTATTCATCAAGATTGTCGGCCTGTACGGGCTGATGCGGCTGCTGTTCATCGTGTTCGTGCCCGGGGGGTTGTTCTCGACCGTCCTGCTGGTGGTGGGGGGAATCTCCATCCTCGCGGGCGCGCTGCTGGCACTGGTGCAGAGCGATATGAAGCGCCTCCTGGCCTATTGCACGATCAGCCAGATGGGGTACGTGCTGCTCGGGCTTGCGGTCGGCACGCCGCTGGCGCTGGTTGGCGCTCTGTTCCACCTGGTGAATCATGCGTTGTTCAAGGAGCTGTTCTTCTTTGGCGCCGGCTCGGTCGAGCGACAGACCGGCACCAGGGAAATCGGCCGTCTGGGCGGACTCAACTCGCGGATGCCGGTCACCGGCGTGACGTCGGCCATCGGGTTCTTCTCCGTGAGCGGGTGCCCGCCGTTCAATGGATTCTGGAGCAAGCTGATTATCATCGTTGCGGCCGTGCAGGCCGGCCATGTGGGCGCGGCGGTGGTTGGCGCCATCGGAGCCGTGGTGACCATCGGCTACTTCCTGAAGTATGAGCGAGGCGTATTCTTCGGCGCTCTGCCTCAGGCGCTGGCAGCGGTCAAGGAGAGCCCGGTGAGCATGTACGCTCCGATGATAGTCCTGGCTGCGGCGTGTATCGCGCTCGGCCTGGCTTTCCCGTGGTTCATCGAGACGCTGCTTGAACCCGCCGTGCAGGCAATGATGCTTGGAGCCTAGAGTATGAGGACACCCAAGGTCCGAGAAGTCAAAGAGGCGCTGAGGTCGCTGTTCAGCCGCCCCTACACCATTCGCTATCCGTACGAACCCGTCGTTCCTCCGGAACGCTTCCGGGGCAAGCCGAAGTTCTTCGAGGACAAGTGCATCGCTTGCGGCGCGTGTGCGCAAGTGTGCCCGGCCCGGGCCATCGATGTGCAGAACGTGGTGTCGGACGGCACCGGACGGCGCAAGCTGACGGTCCATCAGGACCACTGCATCTACTGCGGGCAGTGCCAGCGGTACTGCACGACGTCCGAGGGCATCAAGCTCACCAACGACTTCGAGACGGGCACCTATGACCGTACGCAGTCGATTTCGACGGTCGAGAAGGAGCTGGTCATCTGCCGTGAGTGCGGCGAGGTGATTGCCACCGTCGACCAGATTCGGTGGGTTGCCGAGAAGCTGGGGCCGAAGGCCTTCGGGAACATGGGGCTCGCGCTGATGCTGAGCCGGGACCTCGGTCTTGCGTCTGACGTGTCGCGTGCTCCGGGTCGCGCCATGGAGAGAGGCGACAACGTCAGCCTCCTGTGTCCGCGCTGCCGTCGCGAGGTTATCCTCTACGAGCAGTGGGGGCCGTAGTCGCTGTCTCGGCTGGAAGCTGTGCTTGTGGCGTCCGACCTTCCTGCTTCATCTTGCCGTTCGTCTGCGAGCCTGCTACAATGCCGCCGTTGGGGACATAGCTCAGCAGGGAGAGCGCCGCGTTCGCATCGCGGAGGTTGGGGGTTCGAGTCCCCCTGTCTCCATACCCGCCCCTGTAGCTCAGTAGGATAGAGCAGCGGTTTCCTAAACCGCGTGTCGGGCGTTCGAATCGCCCCAGGGGTACCAGTAGCGTAGTTTGTGTGACTAGGGGCGTAGCTCAGTCTGGTAGAGCAGCGGTCTCCAAATTCCAGGGTAGGGGTACCGAAAGGTGCCCCTACATTTGTTTGAGTGCCATCCTGTTCCCCGTCTTGTTCGTGCAGTTCCGTCTGGTGACGTCCCGTGCTGGCAATTCCGTCGCGGAAATGTCGCGACTTTGCCAGCTTTGACGTGTTCGTAGACTGGCGCGTCGACTTTGACTCGCCAAGCCAAAGGCATCCGTGGTCTGCTTCCGGTGGGTGACGCCGCTGGAAGTGCTCGCAGTGCCAGAAATGGCACTGGCTGGATGCGCTCCGCAGGAGGCGCCCATTCGCCGAACGTGGCAGGGGTCAACCACCGCCCCTCCATGGTCTGTCTAATTCGTCCACTCCGTCCACCGCGTCGTCTGCCACGACATCGATGCTCGCTTCCATCACGAACGCCTGGCGCCGCCTGTTCACGCTCTGATTGGGTCTGACACTCTGCGCCCTCGCCGTGTCCGAGTCCACCGGCGCGGCGAACGACCCGGCGTGGTTCCTCGGCTTCGCGATTCCGGTGCTGACCGAATGGGTCGGGGAATGGGTGGTGTGGGGGAGGAAGAAGGGGGTGATGTGAACGGCAACAGGCGAGTCGCCTCTCTTCCGCGAACCCACGCCCATTTCGCCGTCAACCGGGGCTACGGGGCCGACACTGCACTGCTCTTGAGAAGGCTCCGGAGTTGGTATACATACTCCAAGTATGACTTGATCCTACCCCGATCAGGTGCGTAGTCTCGATCCCTTGCTTGCGCACGGCCGCCGGCACCCACTACGTGATGTGCAGGGTCGGTCGTTTCGAATGTGCCCACGATGTGGTCGACCAGCTTGAGATCGACCCCGCACTGGAGAAGCAGCTTGCGAATGGCGCCTGAACCGAGGGTGTGCGCGCTCCGCTCCGTTCCGGTCTTCTCAGAGTACAGGTGTGCAGTTGTCTCGGCTATGACAAACCGGATCTCCTCCTCTGCTTGTTGAAGCCTTAGCATATCCGATGTCTGGTCCTGCACGATGGCCTGAATCGCGTCGAGGCGCTCCTTGACGGGGCACCACTCGACATCCTTGAAGGAGGGCCCGTTCTTCGTGAAGCCCGTAATCTCTATGAAGCTCCCGTTTAGCGTCTGGCAACCTCGCCTGAGGCGGTCTATCCAACCCTTGTTGTGAGACAGCACCACTACCTGTCTGTGGTGTTCCTCCACAAGAACACGCAGAACCTCGATGAAGCGCTCCTCGTGCTCACTGTCCCATGACTGAATGGGGTCGTCGATCACGAGGAACTCAAAGGGAGTTGTGGCTGCCATGGAAGACGCTATGCCGATGGCTAGGCCAAGGGCGTTGAGTTTGGATTCGCTTAGGGAGGACACGGCGCTCAGAAGGGGCTTGCCGTAGGACGAGGCTTTGATTTGTATATGGCGTCCTCTCGTAGTCCCCTGCCGGGTGGTGGCCACGTCGAAACCGGAGAAGTGAACATCGGGGTCTCCGGCCGTTCTTATCATGTCGTACCAGTGCTGGACTTGTTCTCCCAACGTGCTTGATATCTGATCCATCACGGCCTGCGTGACGTACTGCTCAACAACCTTTCGCAAAGAAACCAAGCCGTCAAGCATCCTCCGAAGCTTCCAGTACCTCACCACGTTTGTCCATTGCACAAGGAGCTGGATCAGCAAGTCGAGACTCCGCACGCCTGCGGCGGAGGCCGCGTTGGTGCTGACGGTGTCTTGTGCGGTGGCCAAGGGGACGCTGTACAAGGCGTGGTTCTCGCGGCACTTCTCGGTCATACGGAAGTACGACTGCACCGCCTCCACCAGTTGCTCCGCCAGCTCGCTGGTCTGGTCTCCGCGCTGGACCAGCGAGTCCACCGTATCGAGAAGCCCCAGCACCTTGTCTCGTGACTTTGCCAGTTCCTTGACAACGCTATCGACTGCAGTCCTGCCCTTCCGTATGGTCTCCAGCGTGTTCGGCGCGCTACCTAGGATGTATGCCAGTTCGGAATCGCACTTGGCAGTCGCAAGCAACTCTGCGCCTCTGGCGGACATTCTCGCACCATGCGCGTCCAAGAGGCCACGTATGTCGCGCGTCAGACGGCGCGCCGTTGCTGCTGCTTCGCGCGCCCGGGATGCGGTGGCGTCTGTCCTCTTGAGTGCGTCGAGCCTCGCTTGGATAGAAGCGTAGACTGTCTGGTCGACCGGCTGCCTGCAGAAGGGGCACACGCCGAGTTCGGCTTCCAGCAGCCTCAAGCCGATCTCCAAGAAGGCAAGACTCTCAGCGTCCGCGCTGCGTCCTCCCGCCGCAGCGATCTCTGTGAGGCTGGACACCAGCCGCCTGAGTGTGTCCCGAATCTTGCGTGCCTCTTCGGTCTCCGCGGCCGTCTCACTCTGATTGGGCGTTCGAAGAGCGACGCGTCCGTCAAACACTCGCGCCACTGCTTCAGCTCGCTTGGACTTCAGCCCTGCCAAGACCTCGGCGTCAGGAGTCTCGCTCGGCAACTCCGCGTGAGCTCCTGCCAGCAGCTGCCTGCGCGCCTCGGATGGATTGCCCTCTCCCTTCACGATGAGAGAAAACTGTGTCGAGAACCCCGGGTCCGCACTTGCCTCAGTGAGGATGCGTCTCGTGTTCTCAAGGAAGTCCGAGACTTCCTGAGGAGCGCTGGCGTCCGGCTTCACGCAGAGCGACACAATGTCGCGGTTGATGATGTCCAAGTCGTCGAGGCCAAGAAGTGCGGCGAAGTGGCTGAACCTCTCGGTTGGAGAGCACATCAGGAGGTTCTGCAGTGCGTGTTGAAGGATCAGAGGGCGTCCGCGTTCGCTGATTTGTCTCTGGAATGGCCACGACGCGACGGGTGCACCATCAACCTGCATTGTCCGGACCGAACGGGAGTCGAGCTCCGCGCGGAGCGTGTGCGTTGCGCCGCTCTCGCCGACGACCATTTCAACGTACGTGGGCGTGCTATCTCCGACATGGCAGTTGCGAAGGCTGTCCGCGAACTCGGCCCTGGCGGCCCGGGGATCATCGGCTCTGGACGTCTTCCCGTAGATCAGCCACTCGCAGGCCTCAGCGATGCTGCTCTTGCCATAGCTGTTCTTGCCGTAGACCAGCGTCAGCTTTGGGCTGAAGCGAATCTCCGCTGGCGAGTTGAAGCCACGGAAGCCTTGCGCACCGAGCTTCTCAATCCGCACT
The DNA here is from genome assembly GCA_023229725.1 of Dehalococcoidia bacterium. Lineage (GTDB taxonomy): Bacteria > Chloroflexota > Dehalococcoidia > GIF9 > AB-539-J10 > SKVJ01. The sequence continues at coordinate 13,144 of JALNYR010000010.1, forward strand.
CTCGAGTACCTCTCGGAGGATCCTGCCTAGCTCCGATTCCATGGAGGCCTTCGGATCTTCACCTGCGTACGCGCGAACGAGTCGCACGTGGACCGGGTCAGTCAGTTGGGCGGCGATGGCCTCCAGGTGCTGACGCACTGAGTCGACACGTTCTGTCTCAATACGTTCGTCACTCATCGCGACCACCTCCACCGTGCCGGCCACTCGCTTCTGCTCGACTGCCACGGGGACAGAACGTGCGCAATCGGCGCCTGCATCTCTGATCCCTCGACAGCTGGCGCCGGGCACAATACAGTAACTCCGGCAGCCACTGAACTTGGTGGTGACACGCCCTTGGAGAGCGCATGCCGCCTTCCTCCAGACTACTCCCGGTCGGCGCAGAGGTCAATGCCCGGCAGGCGCACGTGAGGCAACGAGTGAGGCACCATGTCTCTATTCGGGGCCCTGTGACTCCAGCAGGCGCCGGGACTGCCAGTCTCGCTCGGTGGCGGAGGCGGCGAAGCCGGCGGCCCAGACGGCAAGAGCCTTCCGGTCCTTGCTGGCCAGGAGCTGTGCGAGCAGGTCATCAGCGTCGGACATGGGGGAAATTGTAGTCGTTGCAGTGGTGGGGAGGCGAGAATGAGAGAGGGCGACGACGGTGGGCGTGCGATTGCTGGATGGCGGGCGGAGAAGGGAGCAGTTGTAGATACCGTCTTGCCTGTCAAGCTGTCATAGCTATGGACGGATCGAACGGTCTGCCGCTTTTCAGCACGCCGAAGATGATATGGATGAGTTTGCGCATGGCAGCGCCGACGATGACCATGGGGCACTTGCCGTATGCCCTGAGGCGCTGGCAGAAGGCGGCTATCACCGGATTGTGAGTCATCGCGACCAGCGCCGGCATGTACAGTGCTTTCCGGATGCGGGAGGAGCCTGTCTTGGAGAGCCTGGTCTTGCCTCGTACCGACGAGCCTGATTGATGTTGCCTGGGTGTGAGGCCGCAGAAGGCCGCCATGCTTCTGGCATCCTGGAACCGGGCCACGTCCCCGAACTCGGCCAGGATCATGGCGGAGGTCACCGGGCCGATGCCAGGGATGCTCTCGAGCAGCTCGCGCTTGCCGCGCAGGTCGGGATGCTGGTCGATGTGGTCACGGATGAGTCCCCGGGTGATACGCAGCTCTTCCTCCAGGTGGCTGATGGTTCGCTCGATGGAGTTCCGTGCCATTCCCTCGGTCGTTCCCAGTCGATTCCGCTCCTGGGAGAGCATGTCGTTGAGCGACTCCGCGCGGCGCATGAGGGACTGCAATTCCTTGATCTCCGGTGTGGGCGGCTGCCACGGCTCGGGGCGCATGGTGCGGCAGAAGCGGGCGATGAGACGCGCGTCTGCCTTGTCCGTCTTGGTGCGGCTGAGCCCGCTCTGGGCGAAGCCCTTCACCTTAGCCGGATTCACCACACTGACCACGTGGCCGGCGCGGTGCAGGTACAGCGCGAGGTCATCGCCGTACGTGCCAGTGGCCTCCATGCAGGCATGGACGCGTTCAGCACCGTTGCGTTCGAGCCATCGGGCAAACATGGTGAATCCTTCCGGCGTGTTCTGGAACGCTCCGCTCTTCTCCTTGCTCTCCACCAGCAAGGTCACGTCGAACTTCTTCTTGGCGATGTCGATGCCGACGACAGTGGGTTCTTCCATTGACTTCACCTCCGCGAGCCTTTACTGTGACGCCGATGTCGCGGCCACCCCGGGCCAACCTTGTCAATGCAAGCTCTTCCGCCAGGGAGGCTTAAGATACCGTCCGGCCTTGGGACTGGCGTCGGGGAGAGGGGATCGGGATCTACGGAACAGGCTCTCACGCCTGAGGGGCACGTCTGATTCCCCTCCCCCGCGACATCGTTCCGAGACTCTACACCAAGATACAAGGGGCCGTTCGCGAACGGCCCGGTGATGGTGGGCGACACGCGGTTGATTCCGGCAACGGTGTTGATGTCTGTGGCGTATCTGTGTGCGCGCCGGTCGTCAGAAACGGCCGTGTTTCATGACGGTTGCCGGGCCGTTCACGAACGGCCCCTACACAAAGCCGTGATGGCGGAGACGACGGTGGACGTGCGGCAACCGGGATGGCGGGCACGCAGCCGCGTGCCCCTACAAGAACCATGTCCACGGTGTCCATCAGGTCCATCGTGTCCATCGGCCAGGGGCGCAGGCGGTTGTGGGAGCTGACCCCTGCAGGAACGGTGCGTGCGGGTGGCGACAGTGGGCGCGCAGCAGCCGTGTGGCGGGCACGTGCAACGTACCCCACAGGGACCTTGTCCATTGTGTCCATCAGGTCCGTGGTGGCCGTCCGCAACGTGCGCCGGGCAGGCGTGGGAACCTGCCCCTTCGTTCCGACGCACCACTCTGCGAAATGCGGTGACGGCAGGCTCATCTCCCCTTCTCCTCCGGCAGAAGCCTCGGCTGTCGATGGTCGGGCGTGTCCCCTGCGTCGCGCCGCCGGCAACGTGGCGGACCGGCAACGTCCTGCCGCTCATCGAGGTGTAGAATGACTCTGTCAGGACGCAGAGACAGCCGCCCGTCGAGACTGGAGAGTGGCGGCGACTGCTAGGCCGGACACCTCCGTCGCCACCGTTCGTGCCGTGGAGGTAGTCATTGTCCGTGGGGAGGAGGCCGTGGCGCTCACGGCAGAGGACTGATGGCGTGAGGTAGACGGGATGCAGTTGGTTCAGAACTATCACATCCACATTCCCCTCGCAGCACTCCTTGCCGCACTGCTTCTGGTGGTTCTCGTGGCGCGCCACCGAAGGACTCCCATCGCAGCAACTTTCTCGGTGCTGATGTCATCCGTCGCGGTGTGGTCGTTGGCGGCAGTTCTGGAACACGCCAGTCCGGATCTACCCGACAAGATCTTCTGGATGAAGATGTCCTACCTCGGGATTCTGCTCTTGCCTCCCGCCTGGCTGGCACTCACGCTCCAGTATGCAAACAGAGAACGGTGGCTGACGCGACGAAACCTGGCAGTGCTGGCTGTCTTGCCAATCATCACCCTCGTGATGGTCTGGACCAATGACACTCATCACCTCATGTGGACGGACATCTGGCTGGATACCAGCTTCTCCCCTCCCGTTGATGCCGTGACGCACGGCGCGTGGTTCTGGATACAGGCCGCGTATGCTTACCTGCTCCTGCTCATGGGCACACTGGCTCTGCTGGGAGTACTGCTGCAGTCGCCGACGGTATACCGGAAACAGGTGGTGGTCATGCTGCTGGGCGCGCTGGTACCCTGGGTGGCGAACTTCCTGTACATCTCCGGCATCGGGCCTTTTCAAGCGGTTGACCCCACCCCGCTGGCTTTTGCGATAACGGGCGCGGCCTTCTCCTGGGGACTGTTCCGCCTCCAGTTGCTGAACATCATGCCGGTAGCACACGAGGCTGTGTTCAGGAACATGGTGGATGGAGTCATCGTCCTGGACACTTCGGGCCGCATTGTGGAACTCAACCCTGCGGCGCAGCACATCATCGGTCGCGAGAGGGCGGGACTGGTCGGACAGCCATACGGGCTCGTGCTTCCGGAATCGGCCTGCCTGATCGAGCCCGGACCGGAGGCTGCCGACTCGCAGGGTGTCATGTCCGTTGGGGAAGGTCAGACACTGCGCCGCTACGTGGTGGGTGCCTCCCGGATTATGACGAAGGGACGCTGCAGCGGCCACCTGGTGCTGCTGCACGATGACACAGCCCGGGCCAGGACCGAGATGGAGTCAAGAGAGCGAGTACGCCTGGAAGCGGAGCTGACTGAACGCAGGAGGTCGGAGCAGGTACTGAGAGCGTCGGAAGCGAGGTACCGCAACCTGGTGGAGAACGCCGCCATCGGCATCCTGGTCTGCCGCCCCGACGGGACCATCCTGAGCGCGAACCGGGCCGTCCTGGAAGTCTTTGGTTACGACTCGGAGGAGGAGATCGTAGAGACATCGGTCGTGGAGTTCTACGAGAATCCCGAGGATAGACGACGGTTGTTGGGACCCATCGAGACGACGGGTGTGGTTAGGGGCCTTGAAGTGCGCATGAAACGCAAGGCTGGCGTTGCGTTCTGGGCATCCCTGAATGTCATCGTTCAAACCGCCGAATCCGGTGAGAGACAGCATCTCGCTCTCGTCGAAGATGTCACTGAACGCAAGCAGGCGGAGAAGGATGTGGCCGAGTCCCGGGAGAACCTGCGGCTCCTTGCGCAGCGGGTCGAGCAGGCGCGCGAGGAAGAGCGAACCACCATCGCGCGTGAGCTGCACGACCAGGTAGGGCAAACCCTCACGGCGCTCAAGCTGGACATCGGCCGGCTCAAGCGGACCACGGTGGGTACGCATCCGGAAACCATCGGCTTGCTCGACGGCATGGAGACGATGGTGACCGCCAGCGTTGACGACGTCCGCCGCATCTCGTCAGAGCTTCGTCCGGGGGCGCTCGACGACCTCGGCCTGGCGGGGGCGATAGGGTGGCAGCTCGACCAGCTTCGTCCGCGGACGGATATCACCCTCACGTTCAGTCCGGACGACGACGAATGCAGCCTCGATGCGGCTCGTACCACGGCGCTCTTCCGCGTGTTCCAGGAACTCGTCACCAACGTGGTGCGACATGCCGGCGCGAAGACGGCCAGGGTCTCGCTGGGGCACGAGGATGGTGCGTGCGTCCTCACCGTAGTCGATGACGGCTGCGGCATCGACGCGCGGAAGATCAGCGACCGGCACTCACTGGGTATCGTGGGCATGCGGGAGCGCCTCCTGCCCTACGGGGGCGAGCTGCACATCGAAAGTGCGCCTGGCAGGGGGACGAAGGCCCGAGTGGTCATGCCTTCAAGGTAGGCCGGAACGGACAGCGCGTGTCCGCCTCGCCGGGCAGGCATGGGAGCCTGCGCCCGCGCCAGACAGCATGGTCGTGTGCAGGCGGCGACGGTGGGCGTGCGACAGCCGGATGGCGGGCACGCAGCCGCGTGCCCCTACAAGAACCCTGTCCATCGGGCACGCGCGCGGGCAGGCATGGGTGCCTGCCGCTACGACGGCGGCTGGGGCTCGGCGCCGGTGGGGATGGCGGCGTGTGTGGAAGCGAAGCCGGACCCGTCTGAGAAGGCGAAGTGGCCCTCGCGGAACACGGTGAAGCATGCATCCACGACGTCCGCGTCGTAGCGGATGGCGCGGCCGGCGGAGACCTCATCGAGCGCCGCCCCGATGCCAAGCGCCTGGCGGTAGGGCCGGTGAGACGACATCGCTTCGACGACGTCGGCAACCGCCAGTATCTGCGCCTCCGGGAGAATGGCGTCATTGGTGAGTCCTCGCGGGTAGCCGGAGCCATCGAGTCGTTCGTGGTGCTGAAGCACGACCTCGGCCACCGGATCGGGCAGCTGGGCACGGCTGAGGATATCGTAGCCAACCTGCGAATGGGACTTGACGAGCATCATCTCGGCGGCGGTCAGCTTGCCGGGCTTGCTCAGGATGTCGGATGGCACGGCCGTCTTGCCGATGTCGTGTATCAGCGCCGCCATCTGGATGACGGACACGCACGACTCCTCGGGCAGCTGCATCTTCTGTGCGAGGGCGACTGCGAGTTCGGCGACGCGCTTCTGGTGTCCCGACGTGTAGGGGTCTCTCGCTTCGACCATCTGCTGAATGACCTCGATCGTCCCCTCGAGTGCCCGCTGGAGTTCCACATTGGCCTTGCGGAGTTCCTCCCGCACCTTCTCCCGCCGGGCGCTCTCCTCTTCCAGCTCGCAGACCTTCTGCTCGAGCTTCGCCACTAGCCGCGCACTGTACATCTTGAGCGTCTCAGTGTCCTCCATCGCAGGGCGTGATGCCGGCGCGGCGAAAGTCTCCCGTGCGGTCCTTGCCAGCGTCCGGACCGATTGTGTGAGACACTCGGGTTCAACCGGCTTGCGGATGAATCCGTCCGCTCCCAGCCTGAAGGCGAGCGTCTCGTCTGCATCTTCAGTGTAGGAGGAGGTGAGGAAGACGAAAGGGATATGCCTCAGCGATTCGTCGGTCTTGCACTCCTGGCACAACCGGAATCCGTCCATGACCGGCATGAGTATGTCGGACACAATCACGTCGAAGTGTTCGGCGCGCAGCTTCCGCAGGGCATCCGCGCCGTTGATGGCGGTCCGCGTCTCGTCGCCTCCGGTCCGCAGGAGCGTCTCCGCGAGGAGGCGGTCTTCCTCTTTGTCATCAACAACGAGTATGCGCATCGTTATCCTCCTCCCATCTGAATGGGTGACCGAGTGGCGCTACAGGTAGTGCTCTATCTCCGCGATGAATGTTTCGGGCTTGATCGGCTTCTCAATGTAGCCGGTACACCCGGCCGCCAAAGCTCTCTCGCGGTCCCCCGTCATGGCGTAGGATGTCAGAGCCACGATGGGGAGCTTCCCGTCGGCCTCGCTTTTGCGTATCCGCCTGGTGGCCTCGAGACCGTCGATGTCCGGCAGCTGGATGTCCATGATGACGAGATCAGGCCTCTGCGTGGCCGCCAGCTCGACGCCGGAAAGGCCGTCCTTGGCAGCGATAACCTCGTAGCCGCTCTTCTCGAGGAGGAACCGGATGAGGTAGAGGTTGACCTCGTTGTCCTCAACTACCAGCAGTCGTTTCATGTGACCGATCCTCCTCGTATTTCAGCGGTATGGTGAAGGTGAACTCGCTGCCCTTGCCGTACTCGCTCCTGGCCGCAATCCGGGCGTGAAGAAGGCGCGCCAGCTTGTCCGTCAGGTAGAGGCCCAACCCGGTTCCTTCATGTTTCTTCGTGAGCGACGGGCCGACCTGCTGGAACGGCTGGAAGAGATTCCGCATGTCCTCCTCCCGTATCCCCGTACCCGTGTCGCTGACGCGCACGTGTACCTCGCCGTTCGCCGGTGTGCCGACCGACACTCCGACGTGTCCCTGGTCGGTGAACTTGACGGCGTTGCCGATGAGATTCACGAGTACCTGTTTGACCCGTCTTCTATCGCTGCGGACGACGATGCCCGCGGGAATCTCGGCTGCAATCTCCAGTCCCTTCTGGCTTGCGCCGGGCGCGAGGGCGGCGATAACCTCTTCAACCAGCCCGCTGAGGCTGAACTCCTCGACGGCCAGCTCCACTTTGTTCGCCTCGATCTTGGAGATGTCCAGGACGTCGTTTATCAGGTCGAGCAGGTGGCTCGCGCTCGTCCTCACCATGGTGAGCTGTTTCCTCTGCTCCTCGTTGATGACGCCGGCGATGCCCATGAGGATGACGCCGGTGAATCCGATGATGGAGTTGAGCGGGGTCCTCAGTTCGTGGCTCATGCTGGCTAGGAAGACGGACTTCAACTGATCCATCTCGCGGAGGCGGGCGTTCGCCTGTTCGAGCCGGCCGACGTTCTCTTTCAGCTCCTCCTCCATCCGCTTGCGTTCGGTAACGTCGCGCAGCACGCCCTGGTGGATGACGGGACCGCCGTCCTCGTCCATCGTGGCGATGAGCCTGTACTCGCAGACGAAAGGTGTCCCATCCTTCTTCTTCAGGGGAAGCTCACCCCGCGCGAATCCGTCGATGCTGAGGTGACGGAGGAGGCCCGGGCGGTCCCCCGGGTCGACGTAGAAGTCGCCCGCCTTGAGTCTCGCGAGGTCTTCCCTGCTGCATCCAAACATCTGGAGCCACGCGGGGTTCGCGTCGACGATGGTGCCGTCCGGCATCGCGATGTAGATGGCGTCGAGGGACTGCTCGAAGAGCCTGCGATACCTCCTCTCGCTGGTCCGCAGGGCCCGGTCGTACTTCGACTGGCGGACTGCCACCTGCCGGATGAGGAGGAACCCACCAAGCAGCGCCACGGCGGCCAGCATTGTGTTGGCCCCGAGCATCCGCTGCGCCAGCGCGTCGGCGCCGGACAGGACCAGGCTCATGGGACGTTCCACTACCACCCTCCAGCCGGTGGAAGGGAGGATGGCGCCGGTGCCGTAGTACGACGTGCCGTCGTGCTCGTGCTCGGCGACGACGGTCGCCGTCTCACCTTCGACGTTCTGCTGCAGCCAGCTGTCGTCGTAGGTGAGCGACAGTGGCCCCGCCTCCAGCGAGCGCAGGTCGACATCTGAATGGGCGACCACGGTCCCTTCCCTGTCGACGACGACAGCCACCATTGCCTCTTCGAGCGGGTAGTCCGCAACCATCTCGACGAGGTGGTTCAGCATCAGCACTGCGAGCAATACGCCGACGCTTCTTCCTGTGTCCGACGAGACAGGCACGGTGACGATGAAGTACAGAGACTGCTCCTCCGGTTCAAACGCCGGTGCGTCGCAGTACGTTGTGCCCTGCTGGAAGGGCACCGCGAAGAGAGGATCATCAGCGTAGGAGGCGGTTGTGTCCAGCGGGAATGCCTCCTCGCTATCCACAGAGACGAAACGACCGCCTGCGTCCAAGACCCCCGCAGGGCCGATGCGGAGTGACCCCGCGCTGAGCGTGTCGAGGGCGCTTCGCTGGGCGGCAAGGTCCATGTTCGCGAATGGCGCCCGGCCGGCCATCTCCGTCAGCCGGCTAATCGTGGACTCAAGATCCGAGTCGAGTTGGACGGCGATGCTGCGGACGGTCGATTCCTCGAGGTGCTTCTCCAGGCGCACCGCCGAGTCACTGACGAAGGGAACCACATAGAGAAGCTGGAAGAGGAGTGTTCCTCCGAGGATGAGGACGAGCAGGCCTGCAAGCTTCAGCTGCCAGTCAGCCCGGCCTGCCTGCGCACGCGTGCCGGCCCTCGACGCCTGTCTCCGCGCGAAGGCGCCCATCGCATCCCATGGGTTGCGCCGCATCTACCCTCACCTCCGCGGATCTCACCGATCCGCACCCCTCGGGTCCGGGGAACTCCCGCCGCGCCACCGAACTGCGCCTGTTTCCAGGGACTCGTGCGTGTTCACAATGCTCGCATGCGAATTCTGGGGCGTCAAGCCGAGTCCATCGACCTTGTGCTCTCCTCCCGTATGCGTGACGATTGAGCCAATTGATATCGGCAATTGCCCTACAATGGAATGGGAGCAATGCTGATGCTGCGTCGCTGTGAGGCTCCGGCTGCGCGGTCTTCCCGGCGGGAGCCGTAGACGCGGGGCTGCGGAGGAGCTGTGTGGATGGGCGGACAGCCAGCGTCCCTTCCTCCGGGGCTCACACCGGCAGCTCGTAGCCTTCGCCCATCATGAAGAGCCAGTAGACGCCGCTATACATCAGGCCGAGCAGCACCAGGGCGCCGACAATCGCCGAGGCTGTGGCCGCTCAGGCTGCGGTGGCGGCCAAAGGGCGCTCGGCCTTTCTGCCCGTGACGAACGCCTGGCGCCGCCTGTTCACGCTCTGACTGGGTCTGACACTCTGCGCCCTCGCCGTGTCCGAGTCCACCGGCGAGGCCAACGCCCCCACTTGGTTTCTCGGCTTCGCCATCCCTGTCCTCACCGGGTGGGTGGGGGAGTGGGCGGTATATGAGAGAAGGAGGAGGGCGCCGCAGCCCCCGCTTCCCCCCGCTTCCCCCACACGCGCCTAAACCGCAGCTTCTGCGCGAGGCAATCCCCGCACTGCTCGACGAAGTCGTCTGCAGCATCGAGAAACCCGTCAAGGTATTCGTAATTGCAGGGTAGGGGTACCGAAAGGTGCCCCTACGTTTGTTTCAGTGTCGTCCCGTTGTCGGACTTGTTCGTGCAGTGTCGTCCAGTGACAACCGGTGCCAAGGACTTCGTCGCGGAAATGCCGCGACTTTGCCAGTTCTGACGCGTTCGTAGACGGTCGCGCCAACTGTGATTCGTCAAGCCAGAGGCACCTGTGGTCCGCTTCCAGCGGGCACCGCCGTTCGAACTGCTCGCGGTGCCAGAAGCGACACTGGCCGGCCGTATCCCGCAAGAGGCCGCCCGGTTGCCGCTCAGGGCAGCGGTCAACCTCAACCACTCTTCCGGTCTGTCTACTCCGTCCATGTTGCCTGTTACGTTCACTCCGACAACTTCGTCCACCACGTCGTCTGCCATCAGATTGGCGCTCAGTTCCATCGCCAACGCCTGGCGCGGCCTTTTCTCGCTCTCACTCGGCCTCACCCTCTGCGCCCTTGCCGTCGCCGAATCCACCGGCGAAGCCAACGCCCCGACCTGGTTCTTGGGCTTCGCGATTCCTGTGCTGACCGAGTGAAAAGGGAGTGGGTGGTGAGGGGGAGGAAGAAGGGAATGGTGTAGGGTGTCAGCCTCCGGAAGGATGGTCAACGGCGCGGCACTGCACAATCGGGACGATTGCGGCGGCAACGCGCCTGCCGGCTAATGAGATGCCAGGTCAAGAGAAGGCGGAAATGGCACACCAGTCCCATGCGCGACTCAACCCAATCCTGCATCGGCTGGACCGTTGCAGCAGCTCACGATCTGCTCGGCCGTGTTACTCCAAGTCGATTCACCGATGCCGCACTAGTGACATCGCCCGCTAAAGACGGAACACCTTCAGCTGCGTCACCCGCTCCGACCATCGCTCACCGTGGGCGGCTCCCGTCTTCTTCGTCACCTCCGCTCCACGATCCCTCGCACCAAAACCTACATCGCTTGGCCCAGTTGGTCTACGTCAACCTCTCCCTTCCGCTTGCTCAGAAGGTCGACGAGGTCCATGCTTTTCCTGGTCGCTGCAATTACCCCCATCATCGTTGTTCTTCCGGATACCGATGATGGCGCACTGACCTCTCTCCCTGCTACTTTCCTCCCACGCGTCCGGGGACTCTACCTTCCTTGGCACTTGTGCAATTCGGGTTGGGTCGGGTTTGACTCTCGTGTGCCCCACCTATATGACGCCTGCTCGCGAGGCATGCTACAGTACTGCGGACAGAATGCGTTGGGCGGTCGATGTGTCGAGATATGGCGAGTCCACGCTTTTCGGGACGCGGGAGACCACATGGGAGCAGCCAAGCGCCCGGCCTCAGAGCTGTGCGCAAGCTTGCTGCATCGCAGCGACGCCCGCCAGACGTCAGAAAGGCAGGTCGCCCGATCGCGACCATGGGACTCGGCGCGGTCTCTTCTGCTCAGGGCGCGCCTCCGCTATCGGTGCTGATAGCGGATGACCATCCCCTGTTTCGGGAGGCCTTGGCCCGTCTCCTTGTGGAGGGAGGCGGCTGCCGAATCGTGGCGCAGGCTGACAACGGTCTTGATGCGGTCAACTTGACTCTAGAACTAGTGCCGAACATCGTCGTTCTGGATTTGGGCCTCCCGGTGTTGAACGGAATTGAAGCTACCCGGCGAATCAAGGCAGCGTGTCCCGGCATCACAGTGATTGGGCTCTCAGTGCATGACGACCCCGAGCACATTTCTGCGATGCTGCAGGCGGGTGCCCTGGCCTACGTGACGAAGGATTCACCAAGCGCAGACATATTGCGGGCACTCTCTGAAGCAACTTCTGGACGCATATTCGCAAGTCAGAGTGCCTTGCGGGGCTTGGCCCTCGCATCCCAAGCCGCACGCGGGGAGCCCAGCGCGACCGATAGGATGCGACTTACTACACGTGAGTTGCAGGTTGTGCGTCTGCTTGTTCGCGGGCTGAGCAACCGGGAGATTGCGGACGAAGTCTCGCTCAGTGTGGCAACCGTGAAGGGTCACCTAGAGAGCCTGTTTGCCAAGCTTCAGGTTGATGGGCGTACCGAGGCAGTGGCAGCCGCGCTCCGCTTGGGTCTCGTCGATGTGAACAAGCCATGAACGTGCCCACAAATGGACTGCCGTCCAGATTGGCGTTGGCTCTTCGTGTGAGCGGTTCAGTCTCAAAGTGGCTGCCAGCAGTCGGACTCTTCGTTGCAATCAGTATTCTGTACTACGTTCTCATTGACCTCAAAGACGACGCTCTGTGGCTGTTTCACTTCGAGATACGCAACTATCTTCACGGTTGCCTCTACCTGATTCCGTTTGTGTGTTCGATGCGTAGTCCCACCCTGTCGACGGTGCTGGCATCGTTCGGTGTCACGTTTGGCGCGGCCCTGCCGAGAATCATTTACTACTCACTGGGAGCAAGACAAGCGGCGATCAACGTTCTGTTCTTCATGGTTCCCTTCTTCATTGTGACATCAATCCTGCTGGAGATGCGCTGGCGCAGGCAGCAGATCGACTACGCGAATGAACGCGTGCGCCAACGTGACATATACCTCGGTCGCGTGTTCTCCGCGCAGGAACGGGAGAGACGACGTATCGCACAGGGACTACATGATGACATTCTACAGCGGCTCACGTTCGTTGCTCTTGAAGCCGACAGAATGGCAGTGGCTACGCAGAAAGAGAGAGCCGAATCGGCCAACCATGCTGCAATTGTCCGCGATGAGACTGCGCGCTTGGTGGAGGATGTGCGGAGACTCAGCTATGACCTTAGACCAAGCATTCTCGATAGTCTCGGCTTGATACCGTCGTTGCGTTGGCTGGCACAGCGACTGGAGAAGGAAGCCGGAATCCGCGTCAGTCTTCGCACCACGGGCAACGCCTACAGACTCCGGACCGACGCGGAGGTGAAGCTGTTCCGAATCGTACAGGAAGCGCTCAATAATGCTCGGCAGCACGCAGAGGCCACACGTGTCAAGATCAAGCTAGATTACCTCCCTGGGCATCTGACTATTCTTGTCAGCGACAATGGCCGTGGGTTTGAGGCCGCTGGCGCTTTGCGTCGTGCATCCGAAGAAGGGCACTTGGGGCTCATTGGCATGAAAGAAAGGGTGGAGTCCATGAATGGGGATCTCGGCATCGAATCCCGCCTCCAGAAAGGGACCATCATCCGCGTGGTAGTCCCCGCGGCCTTGGGTATTGACGATACGTTGGACGACTAGCGGTCTCAGAGTGCCATCTTGCATGGGGCGGAGCAGGGTTCGCACAAGTGCGGACCAAGTCCATTGTCGGGTGACCCTGGGGCTGCGTCAAGTAGACCGAGACCGCGAAATGAGTCTCAAGACTCTCAATCGGAGCTCCTTTGACCACGGGCGTATCCCACCGGCCGCGAGGCGGAACCTCTTCAACCCAGCGACGCCGTTGAATCAGGTCTTCTTGGATGTCCCCGCATCGGCGCTGCACAGAACCAGTAGCGGCCTCCCTCTGCAGGCCAAGGACGTTGCTTCATTCTTCGAGTCATGTACTCCCGCGAACAGCCGTGCGTGTGACTACCGCCTGTCGGACGGGCCGTTTGTCCCCTCCGTCCGACCTGCCTGAATCCAGCCGATAGGTCCTATCCAACAGTCGATGCTCTGGGTACCTTGAGGAGCGTCCCAGTTCGTCGGTGTTCACCTTCTATCTTGAGGAGTACGAGTGGTTCTGCTTGGTCTTGGTCACGTTGACGTTGCGAGGACGGACACAGCTGGCTTTCGCCGGGATAGCCGGCATCTGCTGGCATGGCATGCCCTGACGATCGACGGAGGTTGGCGCGCAAACGCGATGCCGGTCTTTGAGCAGATGGCTAGCGTGAATGACTCTTCAGTGGCGTTCACTGCCGACGCCGAGTTCCGCTTCCGAGTGCTTCCTGCAGCAGTGACTCAGGAACAGGGGGGAGGGCAGATTGGTTCCCTTCGAGGTAGCCAGCTTGGGCTCCCGGGGAAAGGAGGCCGGTTGTGTCGTAGCACCATGTCTCAAGGACAGTTCAAGAGCAATGACAGTGGGAGGTGAATAACAATGGCGAAACCCATTCCAGTTCTTCTTGCAGTCTTCGTGGCGATTGCTCTTGTTGCCGGATGTGCTCCGGCGGCAGCACCGGCGGAGACTTCTCAACCCACCACTCCAACTGCACCCACCGTTCCGACAACTATCCAGGCACCTGCGTCGGAGACATTCAAGCTCGAAGCTCAGAGTCTCTGGGGCGTTGGAACGGGACCCTACATACGCATCGATAGGATCATCAAATCCCTGTATGCAGCCACCGACGGTCGGTTGGACATTACCCTACATCCTGTCGGGGCCGTTGTGGCCAGTGGCGAGCTTCTGGACGCGGTGGATGCAGGTCTCCTTGATCTCTCCTTCTGTTGGGGAGGTAACTGGCTCGGTAAGAACACCGCGCTGGCCTTGTTCGCCTGTGGACCGTCTGGGGTAGTTGGGCTCACTCCTTGGCTTCACGCCAGTTGGTTGCTTGAAGCAGACGGACTCGACCAGTATCAGCGCGTCTACGACGACTTGGGCGAGAACGTGCGGGTGAACTTCTGGGGCCTCGGAAGCGGACAGGAGGGACTCGGGTGGTTCAAGCAACCCATCTCGTCTCTGAAGGATTTCCAGAAGCTCAAGTACCGGACCCTTGGAGTGGGGGCGTTGATGTATAAGGAGATGGGGATATCCGTCGTGTCTGTTGCTGGCGGAGAAATCATTCCTTCTCTCGAGAAGGGGATAATCGACGCAGCGGAGTACTCTGACCCAATCTCCGACCTCACGTTGGGACTTCCGGATGTAGCCAAGTACGTGTACTACCCGGGCATGCACCAGTGCGTCGGGGTGGAAGAACTCCTCGTGAATCGAGACGCTTGGAATGAACTCCCAGAGGACATTCAAGAGACCATCGACTACGTGCTCGCTGGCTCTCTGCTTCCTGGCTGGAGTCTAGTCATGCAGCAATCCGCAGAAGCGCTCATCGAGATGGAGACGAACCACGGGGTTCACATCATGACGACTCCCGCTGACATTGTGCAGGCCAGCACTGAAGCGTGGGATCGCGTGGTGGCGCAGGAGCGGGCAGCGAACCCATCCTTCGATAGGGTTTATGAGTCGCTCCTCGCGTACTCTAAGAACGTAGTCCATGCGCAGCGTACCGTGTATTCGGCTGACCAGGATGCGCTCTTTGAACACTACTTCCCGGCTGGCTAGCCGCTAACCAGTCTCTTGGTAGATTGCAGCTGCCGCTGGAAGACTACCAGCGGCAGCCAACTCAGCAGTCACCATTGCGTGTATGTCAGGAGGTGGATGCAACGTGAGACTCTTAGCTTCACTTGGACGGCGTATCGATGGTCTCAGTGACTGGAGCGGGAGACTGACGGCCTGGTTGGTACTGCCTCTTACGTTGGCGTTCATATATGAAGTGATTGCGCGCTATGTGTTCACGAGACCAACCATTTGGGCCTATGAGCTGAGCTACCTGCTGACAGGGACTCTCTTCATGATGAACCTTGCACGTACGTTGAAGCTGAATGGGCATGTCCGCGTTGATGTGCTCAGTCAGCACTTGTCCACGCGTGCGAATGCGGTCGTCGAATGCCTTATGTACGCGATTGTCTTCTTTCCTCTTTGTGCGGCCCTGATGCTGAATGGGATTCCGTGGGCACTCGAGTCGTGGAGGATGTTGGAGACATCAATGGCCAGCCCTTGGAGGCCTCCCATCTATCCATTCAAGACCGTGTTGCCGCTGGCGGTCGGTCTCTTGACACTCCAAGGGGCAGTTGCCTTCGGGCGCTCATTAGCGACTGCACTGGGGAGGGAGTCACATGGAGCATAGTCTCGCGATTGCCATGTTTGTCGCTCTGTTGGTGGGTCTCTTTTCGGGATTCCCCATAGCTTTTCTGATAGCTGCCATCGGTCTTGTAGCCGGCTTCCTGGGATTCGGCGCGACGGCTCTGGATTTGACCGTGCTGCGAGCATACGGGATCATGGCCAATGACTCTTTCCCTGCCGTGCCGCTTTTTATCTTCATGGGAGCCATGGTCGAGGTCTGTGGAATCACACGTAGACTGTTTGACGACCTCATGATGGTGTTTGGTCCCATGCGCGGCGGTCTGGCGCTGACTACTATCGCCGTCTGCACGGCTCTCGCAGCGGCTACCGGCATTGTTGGCACAACCGTCACACTCATGGGGCTGATTGCGCTACCGGCAATGCTTCGGCGTGCGTACAACCTCGAGTTGGCAACAGGGTGCATAGTGGCTGGCGGTACGCTGGGGATACTGATTCCGCCGAGCCTTATGCTTCTGATATACGCTCCTATCGCTGGGCTCTCAATCGCTCGCATGTTTGCAGGTGCCTTCATTCCCGGTTTCCTTCTGTCGCTCTTGTACTGTGCGTACATAGTCGTTCTCTGCAGGATTCGCCCTAATGCAGCGCCTGCCTTGTCCGAAGATGAGCGTAGCCTCCCCTTATCGCGTGTTCTTCGCAATCTCGCTGTCAGCGCACTGCCACTTCTGATTATTGTCGTGGGCGTCTTGGGCTCAATCCTCTTGGGATTAGCAGCCCCGACCGAGGCTGCTGCGGTAGGGTCACTTGCTGCCATCCTGCTGAGTGTCGCGTACGGCAGGTTCACGTGGCGGAACTTGACTGATGCGGTCTACACCACGGCCAAGATTACCAGTATGGCTCTGGCTGTGGCGATTGGAGCGAGCATCTTCACAGGCTTCTTCATCCGGCTTGGCGGAGGCGAGATTGTGGAGGAGGTACTGCTGGGTTTGGAGTTGGCTCCTTGGGCTGTTGTAACGATCATTCTGATTGCGGTGGTAATCCTAGGCTGCTTCTTGGACTGGCTGGGCATTGTCCTGCTTGTCGTTCCGATCGTTACGCCGATTGTGATCAGTATGGGCTTCGATCCGCTCTGGTTTGGTCTCATAGTCTGTGTCACGCTACAGACGGCATTTCTGTCCCCGCCGTTCGCAACCTCCATCTTCTATCTCAAGGGCGTGGCTCCCTCCGAAGTGAAGACGGCCCACATCTATAGAGGAGTGGTGCCCTTTCTAGTCATCCAGTTACTCGTTGTCGTTCTCTGCTTCGTGTTTCCCCAACTGCTGCTTTGGCTACCCGAACTAGTTTACGCATAGGAGGTACGACGAATGGCACGAAGGTTTTCTCGCAGTGAGATTCTCAAGCGGCTCACTAGTGCGCGGGACAGCAAGATGCCCATTGTAGCCGCAGGTTGCAGCGCCGGCATCATAGCCAAGAGCGCAGAACGTGGTGGTGCGGACCTCATTGTGGTGTACAGCACCGGCCTGTCACGAATCAGAGGGCACAAGACCACGACCGTGGCCGAGTCCAATAAGGTCACGCTCCAGATGTACGACGAGATCGCAGCAGTCGTGAGGGACACGCCGATAATTGCAGGAATCGAAGCGGGGGAGCACCCAGCTGGACGCGACCTCGCGGAGATCGTCTCGGATTTCATTCAGGTAGGTTTCTCGGGCGTGATCAATTTTCCAACATCTAGTCGCTTCGACCATAACACAGTGCTGCAGAAAGTGGCACGGGTTCAGAACTCTGACCTTGCTAAGGAGATTGAGGAACACACACTCAGGGATATGCTGCTCGACAGACTGAAGCGGCATGTCGGTCTGGGGTTTTCTCGTGAGGTCGAGATGATCCGCATGTGCCGTGAGATCGACTTCTTCACTATGACCTATGTGCACACACCCGAGAACGCGCGCCAGATGGCCGACGCAGGAGCAGACTGTATTGTCGGTCACATGGGGGGCACCGCCGGGGGAGAGGTGGGCTTCGGGTCAATGTCTTACGAAGAGGCAGCTGCAGAACTACAGGCCGTGATTCGGGCTGCCAAAGAAGTCTCGCCTTCCATCATCTGCCTGGGGCACGGTGGCCCCTTCGCCGGCCCTTCGGACACTGTGTATCTGTACCAGCACACGGATGCCATTGGTTTCGTGGGAGCATCCAGCATCGAGAGAATCCCGGTCGAAGCAGCGGTGCAGGGCGTCGTAAGGGACTTCAAGCACGTGCCTCTGGCGTGAGATACGGGTCCTAGTGCAATGCTGTGAGTTTCGAGGGAGGTTGATTCAATGGGCAGACTGGCAGGCAAGGTAGCGATTGTCACGGGCGCAGGGTCCGGAATAGGTCGAGCAACGGCCCTTCTATGGGCTAGGGAAGGGGCAAAGATTGTAGTCGCGGATTCGCAGGCGGATTCGGCGGCGACCACGGTACGCGACGTTAGGGTGGCCGGGGGTGATGCGGTGTCGACAGTCGTCGATGTCTCTCGTGCCGATGATGCCAAGAGAATGATCCAGACCGCGGTTGATACCTACGGGAGACTCGACGTCTTGTTCAACAACGCTGGCATTCTTGCCCCTCGTGGTGTGATGACGGCGGATTTCAGAGAGGAGGATGCCGATCGTATCATCGCCGTCAATTTCAGAGGTGTCTTCCTGGGCACGAAATATGCTATTCCCGAGATGATCAAGTCTGGGGGTGGGTCGATTATCAGCACCGCGTCCGATACGGCGATCCACGGGGTCCTTGGTTGCTCTGTCTACTCAGGAACCAAGGGCGCTGTCATCGCCTTCTCCAAGTCTGTAGCCATGGAGTACGCACGGATGGGGATACGTGTAAACACAATTAGTCCTTGTGTTGTGCGCACGCCTATGCATGCCAGTTTCGTGGACACGCCCGGCTGGAACGCTACCGTTGAACGCATTCCTCTTGGCCGCGCGTGTGAGCCCGAAGACGCCGCCTAC
>JALNYR010000167.1 GCA_023229725.1 Dehalococcoidia bacterium
CCTCGGTCAACGCCGGACACGAAACAGTTTATGACGTCACTCTAATGTACCCCGAGTGTACCTTTATTACACAACCGAGGTGCAGCCAGGTGCAGTTGGCCAAGGCGGTATGAGTCATAAAACGGTTTCGTGTCCGGGGGTGACCGTGACCATCTCGAATTGGGAAGTCCAATTGGAAGGTGCCACGGTCAACCCCGGACACGAAGGCATGTTATGAGTCATAACTCCTTGGCCAACTGCACCTGGCTGCACCTCGGTTATGTAATAAAGGTACACTCGGGCCTTCCGACGTGACGTCATAAAAATTCTCGTGTCCGGTGTTGACCAAGGTAGTCCGTATTAGGTAAGTTGGACGGGTGCCTCGGTCAACGCCGGACACGAAACAGTTTATGACGTCACTCTAATGTACCCCGAGTGTACCTTTATTACACAACCGGGGTGCAGTGGGGTGCAGTTGGCCAAGGCGGTATGAGTCATAAAACGGTTTTGTGTCCGGGGTTGACCGTGGCACCTACCAATTGGACTTCCCAATTCGAGATGGTCACGGTCAACCCCGTACACGAAACCGTTTTATGACTCATAACAATAGGTGCACTGTCCCACGGAAACTGTGAACGCGCGGGGGGTGGCACTCGTTGATGTACGAACCCGCCGGTGTGCAGGCACACAATTAAAGCCCATCCCCCCCCCCTTATAGTGGCACTTCTACTCTTATCTACACCCCTCCTTATTAGTAATTATTTTGGTATCAAGAAAACGAACGCGTACACACAACACTGACATGGGTATCCGCGATATCATAGCCATTGTCCTCATCGGCACAGTGCTGACGAATGCACACGTAGCCAACTGCCCGGCAACGTACCCACTGACACATTGGAAGATGCGGTGGCCGAATCCGAGCGACCGGTCTCAGGGATATGGATCCCCGGTGCCGTACCAGTGCAACTTGATCACGTACGGGTTCAACGGCTGGTCCGCGACGTTCAACGCCGAGTCCATCCTCTGGGGCGGTAACGCGACGAGCGGGGATTTTGCCGTGACCACGATACGGCATCTAGAAGCGCGAGGCTGTGTTGAATGGTCGGTGGGCCCGAATACTATCGTGTACGGAGTCATCGTGACCAGCGGCGTGCCTCCCCCGGTTGCATCGGACAGCGACGACGAGACGTCGTCCGCGCCGCCCGGGCCACCGCTGCCGAGCAGCAGCACCGTGCACCAGTACACCCCCGGCGAGCAGCGTGGCCGGGGGATCTGCGCGACGCCTGGCAAGGTGCCGCTCACGGTAGAGTTCTGTTACGCACCCGCACCCGCCGTGTCGTTCGATGGTGCGTTCGTGCACACGGTCGAGCGCCGTGTTCCGTGGCGCCTGGACGTCAACCCAGATGCCGCTCATGTGGTCGTGTGCAGGGACGGATTGGCGGGTAAGACGTTCACGGTGTCGATGGCCGCCGGACCGCCGGTCGTTGTCGCGCGCAACATCTCCGGCCAACTGTACTCTGACAATCCGTCAGTGCGGGTGTGGGCTGTGGATGCGCTTGGTCTGAGCGTCGAGGTGCCGGTGTCGTGCGACGACGACGGGTACGAAGACAACGCGACGCTGTGCACGTACGGCGGCCCGCTTCCGGTGGGTCTGGTCCCAGTGCGGGTACACGCCGCCGTCGAAGCTGCCCAGGGTGTCTATGCCCGGGGCGTAGACTGCAGCGACGCGGGAACAATCATGCAGATAGTGTCGGACGCTGATTACGACGTGCGGTGGCAGCCATCCGGTGACACGTTGGCCAGTGGTGTCGCCCCGGGTGCCGGCCTGGTGTCTACGATCCCCGTAGCGGTTCAGCTGTGGCCAGTGGAATCGATGCAACAGGCGGTATCGGTCACACTCATGCACACATCGGGCGAACGAACACTCACACAGATCGCCGCGATGGTCGTTGATGTGGTGGATTGTTGGTAAAGTTGGAAAAGGGTGGATGGGGGGGAATGGGCAGTATATTTTTTGACGTATTGGAGTGGGTCAGCATAGGATAAACCTGGGAGAGGGGGGGTGAGGCGGGAAAACGGAAAAAGAGACGAATACAATCCCCCCCGCCACTATGCTAGAGGAGACCAAACACACTAGCCTGGCCCGTCAACCGGACGAAGATGTGGAATTGCAGCCAGCGGGCGAACCGCTGTTCTATCCACGGGGTTTGCATCGCACCGCACCGCGCCAGCAGCGACGGAAACGGGGCGGCCGCTGTGGCTGGTCATCGGCATGTTGCGCACGGACGCTGACGATCACGGCGCTGGTGCTGGCACTATTGATGTTCGCCGTCCCGACCCTGCTGGTGATAGCGTTGCAGCCGGGCGTGCTCAGGAGTATCATACTCTACGTGCTGCCCGGTGTGCAGATCGGTACAGTGTCGGTGAGCGGGTTCAACCGTGCAGCAGTAGAGGACGTGCGGGTGCCGGTTGCGAGCAGGTGCCTCGTGCTAGGCCGCATCGCGGTGCTGATTGCACCGACGTCGGCATTATCGTGGGCATTCGGGCTCGGTGACGCGATCGTCGTGTACTCGGTGGACGTGACGGGTGCGGAATTGGTTGCCGGGCCGTGTAACTTCACGGTCATGCTCGGCGATGGCACATGGGCACTGGATCTCGAAGCTGCGGCGGCCGTGCTTCTGGACCTAACGGAGGATGGAATGCGGCTCCTGCCGTCGGTAATGGACAGTGCCATGTCGGTGATAGCGACAGTGGAACGCATCGCATGTGCCGTGTCAATTGACCTGAACAGGATGAGTGTGGAGTCCGCGGATGGCCTGTATGCGGTCTACGGTATGGCACTCGCGGAGCACGCCACGAGCGCCACGTGGTCGATTTATGCCAGTTACAGCGGGGCCCCGACGGTCAGCGTCGCGTTTGCGTACCGGGCATCGGACGCGTGCAGCCGCCACGAGTTCGCGCTCCAGGCGACAACCCGCAGTTACGGCGGAGTGTACGCGGGGGCGACCTGTTCGGGAGCGGCGGCGCGGGGCCTGGCCTGTGATCTCACCGCGGGATTGAACCTCTGGCGCGTTGGCACGGCCAGTGGCCGGGTCGCGTTCTACGCACAGGCGTTGGACGCCACCAGCTGGCTGGCGTATGTCGACGCTGGCGTCACGGCACCGCTCGGACTCGGCACCGCAACCGTCGCGCTCGCGGCAGCCGCGGTGCGAACGAATGGGACGTCCGTAAGTGCTGCGCTGCGCGTACCAGACTGCGGCGCGTGCGGTGCATGCACTGCTGGCGGTCCGGCAGCGACGAGGGCCGGTGCCTGGACACTGCTGCGTGGCACGGTGGCGGCATTGGCGGAGCTCAATGACTCGCACTTGGTGGCGAAATTGCCCTCACAGACTGGTGTGGTGCTTGATTCCGGCGTGCTGACCGTGGACGGCCCTTGTGCAGCGGTTACAGGCGACGCCGGACCAAACTGGACCACCGTGGCGTCGATTGGTACGGCGCACGCGGTGATAACGGCCAGGGACCGCGATCTGCGCATCTGCGGCAGCACCCCGCTTCCGCCGTTTGATGGCAGTGGTGCGTACCGTTTATTAATTAACGACCTCGACGTGGCACTGACCAACGGCAGTACCGCAATGACCGTGGAACAGCTGCTGTTCGAGGCCGAGGACGCAGACTTGTCGAGCACCGTCGTGTGGGTGGCCGATTGCGCGGGTAGCCTCGTGGGTACCAGTGGCATCCTCACGTTCGGTGCCACGTGCGCGAATGCCAGCATTGTCGATATCGCACGATTCGGCACACCGTCGGTAACAATACGCCTGCGCGGACGCGGACCGGGTGTGAATATCAGCCTGTCCAGCGACCAGGTGGTGCTTGAGTCTGGCCGGACGCTGACCGGGTTGATTTCTGTCGAAGTCACGGTAACATGAAAACATATGAGGGAGGGGGGGGGGAAGAGAGATGAAAGAAAATCCGTTTTTGGCTCCGTATCCACACGTGGTGGTGGAAATCGGGAGGAGGCAGTCCATGCTATCGATAACCGGTGGGGTGGCTCGTCAAAAACACACGCACGGAGAGAACAGCTTAAAAACATGATAAGCAACAAATGCGCACTGGTGGCGATTGCGGTCGTAGCCGTCATACTGGGGACGGTAAACGCGGACGAGGAGCAGGGTGACGAGTGGGACCGCTGGAGCACCAAGTACCACAAAACCTATCCGGTGCGGAGCGAACGGGACACGCGCCGCGAAAACTTCATGCAGAACCTCGCGGTGATGCGCAGGTTGGCCGCCGAGTTCAGCGACGTCGGGTTCGAGCTTGGCAGCCGTGCAGACCTGTCATCGGACGAGTTTGAACGGACCATGCTAGGATTCCGCATGGCGCCGGAAGCTGATACCGTGGGATATGGCGGTACGTGGATGCCGCCCCCGATCAACGCCGGGGTCCTGCCTGCATCCGTGGCTTATCATCGCCAACCGGGGGTCGTGGGGTCCGTAGTCGATCAAGGCGATTGCGGATCGTGCTGGGCGGTGTCCGTCACGTCGATGTGCGAGGCCACACTCGCCCTGTTCGGCAACGAGTCGGTACCCGGGGAACACGTCGACCTTTCGATGCAGCAGGTGCTGGACTGCGCACAGGGGTGGGGCTGCGGCGGGGGGGACACTGCCGTGGCATCGGAGTATGTCGTCGGACGTGGGCTGATGACCGAAGCGGACTATCCGTACGTTGCCGTGGTCGGTCAGTGCCGTTACAACGCGACCCGGGCCCGTGCACGCTACCCCGGGTTCGTCCGCATACCGCGTAACGACGAGGCTGCACTTGCCCGCGCCCTCGTAGAGCGCGGACCGTTGGTGGTCGCGATCGATGCGTCCTCGGCGCTGTTCCGGTTCTACAGTTCGGGTACCATCATGGACAGGCGTTGCGGTACGCGCCTCAACCATGCCGTGCTGCTCGTTGGCTATACTCCCACCGCGTGGGTGCTGCAGAACAGCTGGGGTCAAGACTGGGGTGCGCAGGGATACGTACAAATCGGCCGAAATGCTGGCAACCTGTGCGGGATCGCGGCGTACGCGGTGGCCATAAATCACTGAGACTCTGATGACAAAGATGTGCACCCATGGAGTTTTAAAATGTTGTGGAAAGTCCACATCACACCGATTTTCTCCCCTTCCCCACTTTTCA
>JALNYR010000168.1 GCA_023229725.1 Dehalococcoidia bacterium
TACTGGAGAGAGGCGGAGAGGTCCATCAGGAAGGCGAGGGACGCCGGCATCAGGACATGCGGCACGGTGAGCACGATATGGGGCAGCCCCATCAGCGGGGCGACGCGGCTCGAGGATGCCGTCGAATTCGCCAGGCGCTGGTTCGCCATCGGCGCGCACGATGTCGAGCACGCCGACCACGACGGTTCGGCGAATGCAGCGGATGTCTATCGTTACTTCTCAATGGTTCTCGACGCTATGCCGCAGCCGGAGGCCCACCTTTGCCACCTGCATGAGACGAAGCGCCTCGCCTCCGCATCCGTCCTCGCCGCGCTGCAGGCCGGTATCTGTCGCTATGAGGCGACCCTCGGCGGGTTGGGAGGGCAGCCGGCGAACTTCCTCGATGATTGCCCGGTGAGAGGCACCGGTGACTACTACTACAAAGACCCGCGCTACGTCGGTCTCATCTGCATGGAAGACCTGCTCGTGCAGCTCGACGAGATGGGGATACAGACCGGCTACGACCTCGACCGCGTCCTCTGGCTTGGTGGGCAGATGGAGAAGACCATCGGTCGGAGGCTCCGCTCAGAGGCGGTGGTGAACGGACGGACCGAGAAGGCCGGCAATCCCCGCTTTGCCCGGCCTGGCCTCCAGAAGCTCATTGCCGAGCAGGGCGAGCAGCCGGGTCAGCTCTTCCCGCCTGACTGGGCCGCGCATCCGGACCTGCCGGAACGCTGGGGGCCGGCGGGGTGGTGACTCGCGAAGAAATCTCTACCTGCCGGCGCACGTGAGCACGGCGTTGAGCAGCACGTTCGCGCCGGCCGTCGCGTCCTCAGGCTTCACGCTCTCCGACTCGTTGTGGCTTACTCCGCCCTTGCAGGGGATGAATATCATCGCCGTGGGCGTGAACTTGGAGGCCTGGACGGCGTCGTGTCCCGGACCTGTGACGATGTCCATGCGGCTGTAGCCCAGCGCCTCAGCCGAGTCGCGAACGGCGGACGCACAGCGGGCGTCGAACTCCATCGGCTCCACGAGCCAGAACCGTTTGAAGTCGACCATCGTGACACTGTCCGCCGCGATCTTCCGCACGCGGGTCATCATCTCCTCGTCCATCTTGTGTAGGAGCGGCTTGTTCGAGTGCCGCAGGTCGATGGTGAACTTGACGCTCCCTGGTATCACATTGCGCGAATTCGGCAGGACTTCGACGTGGCCGATGGTGGCCAGCCCCTCCGGCTCGTAGTCACGTGCGAGACGGAATGCCTGGTCGACGACACGGCTGAACGTGACCATAGGGTCGCGGCGCATCGCCATGGGCGTGGTGCCGGCATGCCCTTGCAGGCCTGTTACCACCGCGTCGTACCAGAGTTGCCCGCGTGCCCCAATGACCACACCGATGACCTTGTCCTCCATCTCCAGTATCGGGCCCTGCTCGATGTGCAGCTCGAAGTACGCACCAAGCTTGTGGCCGGAGACGGACTCACTGCCGCGGTAGCCGATGCGCTCCAGCTCGTCGATGAAGCCGATGCCGTCCGGGTCCTTCGAGCCGTAGGCCCAGTCACGCTTGTACGCGCCCACGAAGACGCCGGAGCCGAGCAGCGGCGGGAACCGGCACCCCTCCTCGGCTGTCCAGTTGATGAGTTCCAGTGGCGCTTCCGTAACAACGTCTTGCTCGCGGAGTATGCGCATGGCTTCAAGTCCGGCCAGGACGCCGAGCACTCCATCGAACTTGCCTCCGCCTGCCTGCGTGTCCAGGTGGCTGCCGAAGCTTATCGGAGGAAGGGAACCTTCGCGCCCTTTGCGGAGCGCGAACATGTTGCCCATGTCATCGACCGAGACCGAAAGGTCCAGCGCCCTGCATTCCGCCGCAAGCCAGTCGCGCACCTCTCTGTCCGCATCCGACAGGGGAAGCCGGGTGACGCCTCCTCCCGGAGTTCCGCCGAACCGGGCGGTCTCCATGATGCTGTTCCAGAGTCGGTCCCCGTTCACGGTGAGTCGTTGCACTGCAGCCTCCTGTACGTTATGTCACGTTACGACTTGAATACCCGGCGCTGTCCACTGACCTGCATCGTACGCGAATCAACCGGACAACCCAAGAGGCTGGGATGGAGGGGCTCAACCACTGACCGGGGCGTGCGCAAGGCGGCGGATGTCTTTCTCAGGCGAGCGAGTGCAGCGTCTCCTTGAGGCGGAGGATGGACAGACGAGGACTGGTCAGCACGGGCACCGTCCGGTTGAGACGCGCAAACTCCTGCATGGCGCTCTCGATTGACGGCTGGGGCGCAACGACGACATCCACCTGTTTCACGAACTCTCGGAGGTTCTCATGGACGATGCGGTCATGGGTCGCCCGGTCACCGCGCTGCATAGCCTCGAAGGCGCCCGAGCAAGCCCGCGTCTTGATATCGATGGTCCTGCCTTCGAGGGATGCCTGTTCCTGCAGCACGCGCGCAAAGGTCAGCGTGGCCGGATGGCTGCTGACGATGCCGACGGTTCCGTGCAACTGCAGCGCTTCGTCGATCATTATCTCGAGGACCGCGAGGACGGGACAGCTCGCCGCGACCTTGACCTCGTCGACGAGGCGACCAAAGGCCGTGCAGGTGAGCAGTATCGCCTCCGCACCCGACTCCGTGGCGGCCGAGACGAGAGCGCGCAGTCTCGTGATGACGCGCGGGCGCAACGACTCCGCCGACATGGCCGGCAGCCCTCCGTCAACGAAGTGAACGACTTCGACGCCCGGGACAAGCTCGGTCGCGAGCTGGCCGAAGAGCCGACCGTTGTCGTATACGGCGTGGACCATGCCGACTTTGCGTCCCATTTGTGCTCCTCTTCTCAGTGCTTTCCCTTAGTGATGTCGCGGTGCCGGCCTCGCCGTTCAGACGGCGGTCCGCTCTCCCGGCGCGGGACTCAGCCGCATGTTTCGCACGACCCGACGACGGCGGCAACTGTTGCCTTTGCGGCAAATCATGACATCCAGGAACGACACAGCACAACTCAACGGCGACAGAAACAGTGGCGCGGGTCTGTTGATTGGAGGGACGAACAGGAAGGGATGGGCCGGGGCTGAGACACAGAAAAGCCCCAGGCGACCTAACAACTTACATTCCGGCTCAGACTCCCCCAGACGCTTCAGGCTTCCTCGAACCTTGGCTTTGGAGACCTCAGAACTCGAACACCGCTCAACACTTCGGGTCGTCTGTGCCCTTTGTCGCTGCTTGGTGACCTGGGGCAACAGTTAAGGTACCGCGGGACGGTGGTCCTGTCAAGGCGACCCACGAAGCTAACGGGATAATCGCATGCGATTTCTCCCGGTCCAGCGGGGTGGCCCGCTGGCGCATCCCTCTCCGCCCAGTCGAGACAGAGCAAGGCTCTTCCCAGCGCGCCGGTTCCCGCCTCTGCCGGACGGAATGGCAATCCGGTATCATGTTCCCCTGTTCCCCTATTCCGGGGAATAGCCAGCGGAACCGGTTCGACGGCCGAGCAAGTCGCGGGTACTTCTTCGGGCAGCGACGTCCTCCGGGTCGTTACCTGCTTGACCAAGAGAATGGAGGGATGAGACGTGGGAGTGACAAAGAAGTTCACCATCCTGCACTCCAATGACATGCACGGCGATTTCCTGGCGGAAGTCGCAGCCGGCAAGGGAGAGTTGATAGGCGGTCTGGCACTGCTCTCCGGTTATGTCAACAAAGTGCGACGTGAAGAGGAGAACGTCCTCTTCGTCATCGCCGGCGACATGGTGCAAGGGTCGCTCATCGACTCCGAGTACAAGGGCATCTCCACCATGGAGATAATGAACTACCTGGCGCCCGACGTGGTCACCCTGGGCAACCACGAGTTCGACTACGGTCTGCCGCACCTGCTCTTTCTGGAGAAGGTCGCGAACTTCCCTATCGTCAACGCGAATCTCTATATCAAGGGCTACGGCAAGCGACTCATGAAGCCGTACCACATCATCTCGAAGGCCGGCTTCGACATCATGTTCATCGGCATCGTCACCGAGAAGGTTATCGATTCCGTCGGGAAAGACCCGCTCATCGGCAGCTTCATCTCTCTGGAGGAGGCAAGCCACGAAGTCAGCGTCATCACGGACGCCTACAAGAATGACGATATCGACCTGACCATCCTCCTCACTCACATCGGATTCGATTCCGACGTTGAGCTGGCCGGACTGCTCAAGCCCGAATGTGGAGTGGACATGATCATCGGCGGGCACTCGCACACCATTCTTGAGCAGCCGGCGAAGGTGAACAACGTCCTCATCGCTCAGGCCGGTGTGGGTACCAACCAGATAGGCCGCTTCGACATCGTTGTGGACGACGATACCAACAGCATCATTGACTACAAGTGGCAGCTCATCCCCATCGTGGAGGGCATCGCCGAGCCCGATGCGAGATTGCAGGAGTACATCAACACCTTCGCGACAACGGTGGACCGGAAGTACGGCGCTCCCATCTGCAAGTTCACCGACGTTCTCACTCATCCCGTACGATTCGTGGAGACGTCTCTGGGCAATCTCTTCGCCGATGCGCTGGCGGAGATGGGAGAGTGCGACATCATGCTGGTAGGTTCCGGCTCGATTCGCAGCAAGGAGTTGGGGCAGGTGGTCACGCTCAGGGACTACCGTGCCTGTTTCCCCTACGAGGACAGCATGTCGCGCTTCACCGTCACCGGCAGGACGCTGCAGACGATGTTCGCCCGCTTCATGCGCACAGAGAATCGGAACGGCGAGGGCGAGAGCTACCAGGTCAACGGCAGGATTCGGGCGGTCTACAGCGATTCCGCACGGGCGCTGCAATCACTGACCTTCGACGGCCAGCCCATCGTGGGTGACCGGCTCTACACCATCGGTCTCATCGGCTTTCACATCCAGAACTCAGAGGCATACCTGGGCGTTACCCGGGAGGAGTTGCTCGCCGCCGGAAGGAGCAAAGTCATCGCCACCAACGTGGCGGACGTGCTCGAGGAATACCTCAAGGGCCACCAGAACATCGGCCGCAAAGTCGAGGGCCGGCTGGTCTACGTCTAGACGGAAAGAGGTCGGCACCCGGATCTGTTCCTCGGCCGCCTGCGCCGGGCGCCCCCCCGGCGACCGGTTGCGTCTTTGGGCACAGCCGGGTAGTCGTTGACATCGGGCCGGTCCCTTCATTCTTGTGC
>JALNYR010000169.1 GCA_023229725.1 Dehalococcoidia bacterium
TGCGAAGGAGATGCTCGAGCTGACGGATGGTCGCGTGGTCTCGCGCTCCGTCGTACATGACCGCGGGCTTCCCGTAATCAGAGCCGGCGACGGTACGCCGGCTGGCCTGGACGCTTGTTCCGCGGGGCAGGGAACCGGCGCGGATGAATGTGAGCTTGCCTTCCGAGGGGAGATTCAGACATGGTGAGAAAGTACGTATTCACAGCGGCGGCACTCTTGCTGCTGATTGCCACCGCTGCGTGCGCGTCACCGGCGACGGAGCTGTCTCCGGCCGTCGGGACGGAAGGCGAGGCGCCGAGCCCTGACGTGCCCGCTGTCAAGCCGCCGGACGGCGCCGCGGAGACTGCGGCGCTCACCGCCGAGCCTGTCTCCGCCGGGACTCTCCTGCCCGGCATGTCGGCGAAGAGCACGCGCGGCCATGTATGGGCGGAACCCGCCATCGACGGGGACGCAGTCGCAATCGCGCTCGCGGTCGCGACCCTTGGCGACCACGTGCACTTCGAGGTGCTCGACGGTGAGAGAGTCGTTGGATTCATCGGCTACTTCTGCGACGACGAGTTCTGCGTACGTGCCGATTACTGCCCGCTCTGTCACGCGGAGCGCATCGAGTCGGGATGGAGCCTGCTGGTATGTCGCTCGTGCGGAGTGACGTTCGATACCTTCACGGGCGAGAGTGAAGGAGGCACCGCCAACTTCCCCTCCGGCACGGTGCCGTACACAACCGACGGCGGCCGAATCACCATGTCGCTTGCCGACCTCCTTGAAGCGCATGCTCGCACCGTCGCCGGAGAGGACACGCTGCTGGAGGAACCTGAAGTGGTTGAGGATGACGATGACGGCGACACGTCGTGGCCGCGGTGCTGTAGGCGCTAGGCGCGGTTCGGAGACCAGACGAATGATGAGACTGGAGAAATGATAGATGAGACCGGTACACGGCCTGTTGGCGCTTGTTCTTCTTGCCACGCTTCCGGTTCTGACTGCCTGTGCCGCCCCGGCGGAGCCGGTCGTGACCCAGGACGCGAACTCGAGCGCGGCACCAATCCTCGAACCTGTGGCCGGCGCCCAGTTGCCGCCGGCGGGTGTCACTCCGACCGAGGAACCCGTGGCTCCGGCGGAGCCTGCTGTGACGTCGGCGCCCGTCATCGGCGTGCCGCTTGAGGCGGTTCGCGAGGGCGACATCGTCACCGTTCCTCTGGCCGCCATCGAGGGTGCCGCGAATGGGGAGTTCAGCGTGACGCTCGAGGACCGGCCGCTCGACTTCATGGCCTACCTTGTCGAGGGAGAGCTGTTCATTCGCGCTGCCGCATGCCCTCCTTGTGACTCGCTCGCGTATGCGCTCGATGGCGACGAGCTCATCTGCGAGGCGTGCGCCACGCGCTTCGACGCGTGGACGGGGGAGGGCATCGAGGGGGCGTGCATCGACTACCCGAAGGCCGAGGTTGCGTACGAGGTCAGCGGTGGACTTGTCTCTATGACGGCAGCCGACCTTGTCACTGCCTGGGACGAGACGCTGGTTCCGGGTTCGACCCCGCTGGAGCCGATTGTCATCGTGGCGGGGGACCCGGAAGGGGAAGAAGAGGACGCGCGTCCGTCGTGCTGCCGCTAGGGCGGCGGGCGCGGCGAGCAATGTGGAGCATGTGAGGAGAATGAGACCATGAAGACACGACGTACTCTGCCGGTGATTGTCGGGCTGGCAGTTCTGTCCATCCTCGCGGCCTGTGCGGCGCCCGGCGACGCCGGTGCACCCGTCACCCAGGGGACCACTCCGGCGAGCCCATCCGGTCCGGTTGGGGGCACGTGGGTCGATGTCGCGGTGTCCGGCGATGTCGTCACGATGCCGCTCTCGCTGGTGGAGGAGAAAGTCAACACGCACTTCAGCGTGACGGGAACCGACCGGCGCCTCGACTTCATGGCGTACGTGCTCGACGGCGCACTGTACGTACGGGCGAATGCGTGTCCGCCGTGTCGGTCTCGCGGCTTCGCGCTGGATGGGGATGTCCTGGTGTGCGATGCCTGCGCAACGATGTTCAAGGCGAGGGACGGCAGCGGTATCAAGGGTGCCTGCGTCGACTACCCGAAAGCGGACGCTGCGTACACCGTCGTCGACGGAGTCGTCACCATGTCGCTGGCGGACCTCGCTGCTGCGTATGTTGAGACGCTCGTGCGCGGGTAGTCGGCTGTTGACCCGCACGCGGGCGGCTCGGATTCACGGGTTCTTGACAATCGGCTGGTAGGATGTGTGGCAGGGTGCGGACGGGGCGGTGATGGTCGCCGGATGAAAGCGCCGCTTCTCCGCACAGACGCCGAGCGAGAAACGGAAAAGGGAGGGACAGATCTATGGGTTCCCTGAGCCAGCTCTACACGGTGGGTGGATTGATGATGGTGCTCTTCCTCTCGGCGTGCGCGGCTTCGGAGCGGAGCGCGACTGAGGGGCCGACCCCTTCGGTGGCCACGCAGCCGGCAGCCGCCGTGGATGTCGCCTATGACGGCGACGATGGGGACGACGTGGTCGCCTCGTAGCCGTCTCGCGTTGTGTTCGTTGCCGCGTGTGCGGGCAACACACCATGAGGGCGTCCGACCGCCGCGGGCGCCCTTGACACCCACTTCGCCCGTGGCTATAGTCCCTCTGTCTCCACTGTCCCCGGGTGTCGGCATTGCCCTCGTGTCTCGCCCTCGTGCGGGTCGTCGATTCGAGAGGCCGGACTCGATGTGGCTGCAGAGAGACAGAGGGGGAATCCGGGTGTGTTGGCGCGCGCTGCCGTCATCTGGGCCGTCATCGGTCTGATCGTCTCGCTGGTAATCGATTTCGTGACGCCTCAGGGCGTTCACCTCTGGCTGTACGGCGGGTTCGGCCTCCTGGCCGGCGGGTGCTCCTGGGCGCTGAAGGACCCCCGGCGCGTACCGCAGGGACTCGCCGTCGGCGTCATCGTCGGGCTCGTCGCAGGCCTGCTGGATGGCACGCTGGCAGCGGCCGCCGCATCCCCCGGCATCCTGCATCCCGGCCTGTTCATCGCTCTCAAGTACGTCGCCACTGCAGGGCTGTTCGCCTTTCTTGCGGGATTGCCGTGGTCGCTGCACACGCTGTAGCTTCGTCCCCTTCCTGTGCGCGGCATTCGCAACGCGAGGTGCCCTGTGGTATGCTCCCCGCTGCTGGACCTCAACGCCTTCCGGGATTCAGGACGCCCGGGCAAGGAGGGACACGATGGTCGACGATATTGAGAAAGGACCGGCAACCGGTCCTCGCAATGCCGGCCACCCCAATGCCGCGGTGCTCCAGAAACAGGTGAGAGACGGCATCGCCGCGGAGCGGCGCCTCGATGACGGCAGTGTGGCGCCGTGGGAGTTGTCCCGGCTGCGGAGGGTGGCGGTAGAAGGCCGCAAGGCCCAGCAGGCTCTGCGGCAGCACGGTCATGAACCGAGCCTGCCGGAAGAGGCCGTCTCGGACGAGTAGCGTCGCGGAGCAGGACGACGCGACACGAACCCTGCCACCGGGAGGGAACGAGAGTCAGAATCCGTGCCCGTCGTGCGGCCGTGCCCCATCGCTGTGCGTTCGAGGAGGGTGCATGAAGTTCCTTGTGGTGCTGCCGATGGCAGTCGTGAATGAAGCTGCCAAGTACCCACAGCGGTTTGCTTCACTGGGCTGGGACTTCGCCGGCCGTCTCTGCCCCACCGAGGATGATGTCATCGAGCTGGCGCGCAACGCCGACGCGATGATTGTCGAAGGCAGTCAGCGGCCAATCACGCGAAAGGTGATTGAGAAGCTTGGCCGCTGCAGGATTATCGCCGGCACGCAGATCGGGTACGACAGCATAGACACAACCGCCGCCGCCGAGCGCGGCATTCTCGTGACCAACGTACCCGGCTACTGCATCGAGGAGGTCACGGACCATGCCATGGCGCTGGTCCTTGCCTGCTCGCGCAGGATTGTTGCTCTGAACGCGTCCGTCAAGAACGGAGGCTGGGGATACGGGCCGCACTCGTCCGACATCAAGGAACAGATACGTCCCGGCATCGGCCGGCTACGGGGCAAGACACTTGGCCTGTTCGGATTCGGCGCCATCGGCAGGGCGCTCGTGCCCAAGGCCGCGGGCTTCGGCCTCCGCATCATCGCCTGTGATCCCTACGCTGACGCCGCGGCAGCGGCGAGCCTGGGAGTCGCACTCGTGGACAGGACGACGCTGCTGAAGCAGTCCGACTTCATCTCCATCCACGCGGCTTTCACTCCTGAGACGAAGCATGTGTTCAACCGGGAGGCGTTCGCCTTGATGAAGCCTTCGGCGTGTCTCATCAACACGGCGCGCGGGGGATTCATCGACGAGCAGGCTCTCCGCGAGGCCCTCGTTGCCGGCAGGCCGGCCATGGCTGCCCTGGACGTCCTGACCACGGAACCGCCTGAAGGGAACCCGCTGTTGTCATTAGACAACGTCATCTGCACGGGGCACTATGCCTTCTTCTCTCCCGAGTCCTTCGAGGCCCAGTGGCGGCGACCGGCTGAGGAAGTGACCCGCGTCCTGAAGGGCGAGTGGCCGGTGGCGCTCGTCAATCCGCAGGCGAAGAACAAGTTCGTGGAGCGATGGGGAGAGATGCGGCAGGGACCGGCGACGTCCATCTGAGGCGGATGCGCGGCCGACGGCGGGCGCGCATCACGCGACGTGGGGAAGAGTCGTTCGTTGTCCCGGGGGGGCGGTATCGTGCATAATCGAGTAGGGATGGAGTGGTGTCTGTCAGGAGGTCAGCGATGCGTTCGGTCATAGCGGTTCTGCTGGTGCTGGCGCTCTTTGCGGCGCCGGCGTGTGGCGGCGGCGAGCCCGAGGCCAGCGGAGGCACGACGAATCCGTGGGGCACCGGCGGGCAGGAGCCGACCACCGCGCCGTTCGGCCCACCTACCCCGACAAGCTCCCCGTTCGCGCCCCCGTCCACGACATCGCCGACGACTCCTGCGGTTCCCACGACGCCGGCACCGGTCGGCAACAAGCCACCGGTCGTGGCCGGCATCACGGTGACTCCGGCCGGCGCAACGGTGGCGAAGAACGGCACCGTGACATTGAACTGCTCTGCCACTGATCCCAACGGTGACTCGCTCACCTACAAGTGGACTGCGACGGCGGCAGTCTTGGC
>JALNYR010000170.1 GCA_023229725.1 Dehalococcoidia bacterium
CAGGGAGCGGATGAACTCCTCGGCGCGGTCGACCCGGTCGACTCGCTTCGGCGTCACCTCGAAGCCATGCGGGAAGCGGGACGCGAGACACGCCATGCTCATCCGGTCCCAGCCGCTCAGCCCCAGTTCGCGCGTGAACCGCCGTATCTCATCCTTGCCGATGGTGAACTCGATGAACGGGTGCCAGATGCGGTCCTCGTTGGCGGCCTGGAGTCCGGGACGGTAGTCCGAGAGGTCCGAGTAGTTGAGCCCGTCGGCCATGGTCTCGAAGCCGTGTTCCTCCGCCCACCGCCACGCAGCGGCGTCTCGCGTCTTCCGGCAGTGGTAGCAGCGGTCGGGAGGGTTCATCTTGAAGTGTGCCTGTTCCAGCTCGTTGAGCCGGAGGATGTGCTGCTTGATGCCAATCTCGGCGGCGAGCGCCCGCGAGGTGGCTATCTCGCTGCGGGGGACGACGTCGGAATCGATGGTGAGCGCGGCCGCGTTGTCGCCAAGCGCGTCGTGTGCCACCTTCGCCAGCAGCGCGCTGTCGAGTCCGCCCGAGAAGAGGACGAGGAGCCGGCCTCGCTGTGCGATGGCTGCACGCAGGTCGTCGAGCTGGCTCATCCGTCGCCTCGCCGTATGGCGCGCAGGATGCGTATCGCCGCCGCTGCCGCGCCGATGGAGTTGCCGATGTTGACCACGGTCACGCCCGGCGAGCAGCTCTGCAGCATCGTCTTGAGTGCGGCCTCACCCTGGCCGCCGAAGCCGTAGCCGACCGGCGTCGGCACGGCGATTACCGGCAGGTCGGTGAGCGAGGCAAGCACGGTCGGGAGCGCGCCCTCCATGCCGGCGAAGGCGACGAGCACCCGGGCGTCGTGCATCTTCTGCAGGCTCATCAGCGGCCGGTGGATGCCGGCCACGCCCGCGTCGAACGACTTCACCACGCGTACGCCCAGCTCTTCAAGCAGCAGCACGCACTCCTCCGCGAACGGCACATCGGATGTCCCGGCCGTGATGACCCCCGCGGTGCCGAGCGAGCCCTTGTCCGTGTTCGCTGGTCCGATGACCATCACCCTGCCGCCCGTGCGGATGGGGTGCGTGTGGAACGTCTCCTGCAGCCTCACTTCGGCCTCGGGGCTGACGGCTGCGATGAAGGCCTTGCCCTTGGCTTCGAGCATGCGCGCGACGATGTCGAGCAGGTCGCCTAGTCGCTTCGCCTCCGCGTAGACGACCTCCGGGAAGCCCAGCCGCTGCTCACGCTCCATGTCGAGCAGGAAGTGCTCCTTCCCCTCGTAGAACATCTCGAGTATGCGCGCGCCGGCCTCTTCCTCAGTGAGTTCGCCCCGCCGGAAGGCGTGCAGCAGCTCGTCGAACATCCTGCGTTCGGCCATCAGCGGGTCCCTCCCGTCTCTCCGAGTTGCTCTCTGGCCGCCTGGAGCACGATGGTGTAGACCTCCTTGAGCGGCACGCCGCAGTCGGCGGCCAGCTTTCGGCAGGTCTCGTACTCGGGCGAGACGTTCACCGTGTCGCCGCCGTAGCGCGCCACCTTGACGCGCGCGGCGCCGAGGGGCGTCTGTACGTCAACTATCTCGCGCTCGGCCTCGTAGCGCTCCGGATAGGTCACGCGCACGCCAAGCGTGGTGCTTTCCTGCATCAGCGTCTCCACCAGCACGTCCTTGCTGTGCAGCTCGCCGAGCACCGAGACCCGCGTCGCGGGCCGGTTCTTCTTCATCTGCACCGCGGTGAAGAACACGTCGAGCGCCCCACGCTCGTACAGCACCTCCATGAGGTGCCCGTAGAGTTCGGGGTTCATGTTGTCGATATTGCTCTCCAGCAGCAGGAGTCGCTTCGCCGTCTCCGCCGACGAGGAGCGACCCAGGAAGCCCCGCAGCACGTTCGGGACGGCCAGGTCCCGCTTGCCGGCGCCGTAGCCGACGCGCTCGACCGTCATGCTGATGGGCGCGAACTCGTCGACCAGGTGCTTCAGGATGAGCGCGCCCGTGGGCGTGACCAGCTCCTTGCGCGTGTCGCTGAACGAGTCCATCCGCACGGGGATGCCCTTCAGCAGCTCGGCGGTTGCGGGTGCGGGCACCGGGTACAGGCCGTGCGCCATCTTCGCGAAACCTGTGCCGGTGTTGACGAGGCCGCAGACGACGCGGTCGACGCCGAGGGCCTCCAGGCCTTTCACTGCGCCGACTATCTCCACGATGGCGTCGATGGCCCCCGCTTCGTGCAGATGGACGGAATCGGCGGTCGTGCCGTGCACCGCCGCCTCGGCCTCCAGCAGCGAGGCGAACATCTCCTTCGCCTTCGTGCGCGCCGGCTCGTCGAGCCGGTCGAGTATCGCTGTAATCTCGTCGACCTCCATGCCGTGGCCGTGCCGCTCGGATTCCTCCTCGCCGTCGGCGTCGTGGTCGTGCTCGTGTACATGCTCGTGTTCGTGGGTGTGCTCGTGTTCGTGGGCATGCACGTGCAGATGCTCGTGTTCGTGCGTATGCTCTTCGCCCCCGGCGTGTTCCGCCTCATCGGCTTCCTCGTCGTCATCGGGGAGCGTCACGCTCGTGCTGACGGCGGCGATGCCACTCTTGTTCACCCGGCTCACGGCGAAATCGAAACGGACGTCGAGTTGCTCAAACGCCTCCACCAGCTTCTGCTCGTCCACGCCGAGGTCAAGCAGCAGGCCGAGGAACATGTCGCCGGCTATACCCGAGAACGGGTCGAGGTACAGTACCCTGCCGCTCATACCTTCCACGTGTCCTGTCTCCTTCTCCCTGCGCACGCATCACTGTGCGAATGGCGGTCATTGTAGTGGAGGGGCGAACGTGTGTCCACATACGAAGCGGTGACGTACAATGACGAGGTGGAGGGAAGACGTACATGGATATCGAGAACGATGTTGTGAAGGCCGTGATGGAGGACCTCTACGGGGTGCTGCCCCGACAGGGTCCGGGGAGTCCCGCGTGCACGCGACGCGCCTTCTCGCTGCTGGGCGCACTGCCGGAGCGTCCGCTCGTGCTCGACGTCGGCTGCGGCACGGGCGCGCAGACGATGGAGCTGGTGCGGCTGACGCCCGGGCACATCGTCGCGCTCGATGTGTTCGACTGGGCGCTCGACCGGCTCTCGGAGCAGGTTGTGGCGCAGGGGCTTGCCGGCCGGGTGCACACGACGAAGCAATCGATGGCGGAGATGGACTTCCGCGAGGAGACGTTCGACCTCGTCTGGTCAGAGGGCGCGCTCTACATCATGGGCTTCGAGAACGCGCTGAAGACGTGCCGGAGGCTTCTGAAGCCCGGCGGCTGTCTCGCGGCGAGCGAGCTCTGCTGGCTCACCGACGATGCTCCGCAGGAGGCGCGCGACTTCTTCGCCGCCGAGTACCCGGAGATGAAGACCGTCGAGGACAACGCGCAGCTGTTCTCCGACTGCGGCTACGAGTTGCTCGGCCACTTCACCGAGCCCGCCTGCGCCTGGTGGGACGACTACTACACGCCGATACGCAAGCTCCTGCCCGCGCTGCGCACGAAGTACGCCGGCGTTCCTGACGCCCTCGCCCTCTTCGACGCGTGCGATGCCGAGATGGCCGTCCACGAGAAGCACTCGTCCTCCTACGGCTACGAGTTCTTCGTGGCGCGGAGGCCGCTCCACTGACACAGCATCGTTCGCGTAGGGGAGGGTCTCAGACCCTCCCGCCGGTCGCCCCGGATCTCCCCGCTCTGGAATCAATCCAGACAGCGTGCTACATGTAGGGGAGGGTCTCAGCCCCTCCCGCCGACAGGTGCTGAGACGCCCCACCCGCATCAGGGCAAACCGCAACAATCGTGACGCCCGATTCCGGCGTGCCTCTCACGTAGGGGAGGGTCTCAGACCCTCCCGCGGCCAGGTGCGGAGACACCCCACCCGCATCAGGACAAACCGCAACAATCGTGTTGCCCGATTCCGGCGTGCCTCTCACGTAGGGGAGGGTCTCAGACCCTCCCGCGGGTCTCGGGGTTGTCGTGGTCCAGATTCCACTGAACGGGATTGTTCGTAATGTACTCGGTCACCCGGGCGAGGGAGCTCTCGTTGCGTATCACGTGGTCGTAGAATCCGCGTTGCCAGACGGACTGTCCGGGCGTGTCACGGATGCGGTTGACGCTGCGCGCAGAGTAGCTCTTGAAGGTTCCTACCACATCAGGCAATCCGCGTCGCTCGCGGCGTTGATTGCGGTGTGAGGCTTCCTCTCCGACATCCTGGATGAGAAGGATCCCATGCACGTGGTTTGGCATAAGGACAAATGCGAGCGTCTGCACGTGAGGGTAGTGGTGCGGTAGGCGATTCCAGACGTCCAGCACTGCCTGACCGCATTCGTTGGGCTGCATGGCGTCGTTCGTTACGTCGCCGAAGAGGCTCACGCGATTGAGGGTGCACACAGTCACGAAATAGGCTCCTTCCTGCGAGTAGTCGTAAGATGGCAATCGTGTCAGCCTGCGCGCGAATCGCGGCTCGGGGCTGGCGGGCACGCTGTCGTCCTCGGCCATTGTGCCATTCTACTACTGCACTACGTGTGGCATGCAGAGCGCGGGCGGGTCTGAGACCCGCCCCTACGGCCGACCACCGCCCAGAGTCCCCTGGGAGAAACACCACGTTGTCAACGTTCGGACCGGGCTGAATCGTTTGCCAGGGCTGCCGCGTTCTTCACGTAGGGGAGGGTCTCAGACCCTCCCGCCGATAGGTGCGGAGACACCACACCCGCGTCAGGACAAACCGCAACAATCGTGTCGCCCGATTCCGGTGTGCCTCTCACGTAGGGGAGGGTCTCAGACCCTCCCGCCGACAGGTGCAGAGACATCACCCCCGCTATTCAGGGCAGACCGTGTCGATGGTGTCGCCCGATTTCAGTGGCCTCACGTAGGGGAGGGTCTCAGACCCCCCCGCTGGTGGGTGGGTTTTTCCTGTGCGCCCCGCCTCGGAACGTTCGGATTCTGCCGTAGGGGAGGGTCTCAGACCCTCCCGCGGGGCCGTGCGGAGACACAACACCCGTGTTCATAGCAGACCACGGCAATCGTGTTGCCCGATTCCGGTGTGCCTGACGTAGGGGAGGGTCTCAGACCCTCCCGCTGGTGGGTGGGTTCTTCCTGCGCGCCCCGCCACGGAACGT
>JALNYR010000011.1 GCA_023229725.1 Dehalococcoidia bacterium
CTGTGGCTAGCTCAGCTGGATGCTGCTGTCATCTCCGATGAACAGGCGCGCGGCGCACACGCACGACTTGGCCATCACACCGGCCCGGGCTCCGATGATGCTGTCGGTGACGGTGAGCGGACCGGCCACGCTTGCTCCTTCCATGAGAATCGAGTTGCTGATGGTGGCGCCGGAGACGTTCGCGTTCGCCGCGAGGCTCACGGCCGGGCCGATGCAACAATCCCGGAGCACACAGCCCGCCGCCACTGACACCGGCTCGACGACGCGGCAGTTCGACAGGGTCGCGCCGGGGGCTACGCCGCAGCCGCCGGATTCGAGGCCGGACACCACCGCCTGCCTGCCGGCTCCGGCGTTGAGTAGCACGCGGTTCGCCTCGAGTATGTCGTCGCGCGTACCGGTGTCAAGCCACCAGCCCTGGAGCTCATGGCTGACGACGGTCCTGCGCATGTCGAGCAGCTTCTGGATGGCATCGGTTATCTCCAGCTCGCCCCGCCAGGAGGGGCCGATGCGGTCGATGGCATCGTGGATGACGGGTGCGAACACGTACGCGCCGACCAGGGCGAGGTTGCTCTTCGGCTCCTTCGGCTTCTCTACGAGTCGCAGCACCTGGCCGCGCGCGTCGAGCTCCGCGACGCCGAAGCGACGCGGGTCCGCCACCGCCTTCAGGAGCACCAGACCATCGGGTCGCTTTGCCGAGAACTCCTCCACAAGAGGCGCGACGCCGCCTTCGATGAGGTTGTCGCCAAGGAACATGAGGAACTCCGAGTCCGCCAGGAACCCGCGCGAGACCTTCACCGCGTGTGCGAGTCCGCCGGCGACGTCCTGCACCACGTAGGAGACGGCGAGGTTCCACTTGCCTCCATCGGCGATAGTCTCCCGTATCCTTGCGCCGGAGTCGGGCGAGATGACGATGCCGACATCGCGGATGCCCGCCTCGGCGATCTGATAGAGCACGTAGGAGAGTATCTCCCGGTTGGCCACCGGGATGAGGTGCTTCGGCGTCGAGTGCGTGACCGGACGCAGCCTGGTGCCCTTTCCCGCGCAGAGAACAAGCGCCTTCATGTCTCAGCTCCTCCTCGCGAACACGCGCACGCCAACGGTGTGGTCACGAGCACCCTCACACGCGGGAAGTCTATTGAATCGAGCCCGGGTAATCAATGCGCTCTTCGCGGGCCATTGTGTCCCTTTGCGCATGACCCTATAATCGGGACGGAGGTCATGGTGCCGAACGAGAAGGCCGAGGAACCCACGCGCACGGGGAGACTGCTCATCGTCTCGAACCGGCTGCCGTTCACGGTGCACCGCAGACGAGGGCAGTTGCAGCTGGACGCAAGCTCGGGAGGGCTGTCGACGGGCCTCGCATCCTTCTACCGCACCTACGACGCCCTCTGGATAGGCTGGCCCGGCATCGATAAGTCCGACATCGGCGCAGACCGGGAGCACCTGACGCAGCAGCTGCTCGCCGAGAAGTGCCACCCCGTGTTTCTCTCACGGTACGATGTTGACGAGTACTACAACCGGTTCTCGAGCGGCACCATCTGGCCGCTGTTCCACTACTTCCCCCTGTACGCCACCTACTCGAACACGACTTGGAAGGCGTATGA
The DNA here is from genome assembly GCA_023229725.1 of Dehalococcoidia bacterium. Lineage (GTDB taxonomy): Bacteria > Chloroflexota > Dehalococcoidia > GIF9 > AB-539-J10 > SKVJ01. Next base: position 1,605 of record JALNYR010000011.1, read on the forward strand.
GAAGGTGAACCGGATGTTCTGCGACGCCGTCGTCGAGACGTGGCAACAGGGCGACACCATCTGGGTGCACGATTTCCATCTGATGCTGCTGCCCCGCATGCTGCGGGAGCGCCTCCCGGACCCGACGATAGGGTTCTTCCTGCATATACCCTTCCCGTCCCTCGAACTCTTCCGGCTCCTGCCGTGGAGGGTTCAGGTGCTCGAAGGTCTACTCGGCGCCGACCTCCTCGGGTTCCACACGTGGGACTATGCCGGGCACTTCATGGCCAGCGTCCGCTTCCTGCTCGGACACGACTCATCCATGGGCCGGATAGTGACCGGCGACAGGGTCGCCCGCGTGGACGTCTTCCCGATGGGCATCGACTTCGAGCGGTTCGCGGAGGCAGCCCGCAAGCCTGAGGTCACGAGAGAGATAAAGACGCTCGACCGCAGCCTGGGTGAGCGGAAAGTGCTGCTGTCGGTAGACCGGCTGGACTACACCAAGGGCATCCTGCGCCGCCTTGAGGCGTTCGCGCTCTTTCTGGAGCGCCACCCGGAGTACCGGGAGAAGCTGACATACGTGCTCGTCGTGGTGCCCTCCCGGACGATGGTGGCGCAGTACGCCCAGCTCAAGCAGCAGATAGACGAGAGCGTGGGCGCCATCAACGGCAAGTACGGCACCATCCACTGGGTGCCCATCTCGTACATGTATCGTTCGGTGCCGTTCAACTCCCTCGTGGCCCTCTACCGCCGCGCCGACGTCGCGCTGGTGACGCCGGTGCGCGACGGCATGAACCTGGTGGCGAAGGAGTACCTCGCTTCACGAACGGACAACCGGGGCGTGCTGGTGCTGAGCGAGACGGCAGGGGCGGCGAAGGAGCTTGGCGAGGCGCTGACCATCAACGTCAACAACGACGAGGACTTCGTCCTGGCCCTCGAGACCGCCCTCACGATGCCCGATGCGGAGCAGGCGAACCGGCTGAGCGTGATGCAGACACGGCTGCGTCGCTACAACATCCGCCGCTGGGTGCAGGACTACCTGGAGGCGCTGCAGTCGACGTCGCGGCTCCAGGAGGAAATGGGCGTCAGACTGCTCGGCGTGCAGCCGCGCAAGAAGCTCGTGAAGGCCTTCCAGCAGGCGCAGAAACGCCTGCTGCTGCTGGACTACGACGGCACTCTCGTGCCACTGGTTTCGCGGCCCTCGATGGCCGCGCCCCCGGCGGATGTTCTCGACGTGCTCAACCTGCTGGCGGGCGAGCCGGGCACGGAGGTGGTCGTTATCAGCGGGCGGGACCGGGATTCACTCGATGGATGGTTCGCGAAGCTCCCCTTGAGCATGGTCGCGGAGCACGGCGTGTGGCTGAAGCCACGGGCGACGGGGCAATGGGAGATGATCGAACCGCTGACGAACGAGTGGAAAGAGCAGGGCCGCCCGATACTGGAACTTCACGCCGACCGGACACCCGGCTCGTTCGTGGAAGAGAAGGACTTCTCGCTCGTGTGGCACTACCGGGGCTCCGAGTCCCGCCTCGGCGAACTGCGCGCAAGGGAGCTGGCATCGCACCTGCAGGGACTCACCGCCAACCTCAACTTCCAGGTGCTCGAAGGCAGCAAGGTGGTCGAGGTCAAGAATGCAGGCATCAACAAGGGGCGGGCAGTCGCGCGCTGGCTCTCACAGATGGAGCCGGAATTCGTACTGGCCATCGGGGATGACTGGACCGACGAGGATATGTTCAAGGCGTTGCCCGAGGGCGCCTGGTCGATCAGGGTCGGCCTGAGCGGCACGGCGGCGAAGTACAACCTCGGGTCGCCGGCCAAAGTAGTTGCCCTCCTGCAGGAACTGCTGACGCCAGAGGAGCAGCCAGCCGCCCCCGCAGCAGGCCGACCGGCGGAGAAGTGACCGCCGGCGAACACGTTCCGCCGCGGCAGAGGCACTACAAGAAGCTACGCCGGCCGGTGATGGCGAGGAGCCCCACCACGATGAGGACGATGCCGACCACCGCCTGCAGAAACTCCGGCACCGCCAGCACGAGAATACCGAGAACCAGCATCACGATACCGAAGACGATGTTCCTGTCCATTTCCGCCTCCCCAGCCTGGGCCTTCAACGCACAGCACAACGCCAGTCGCGGCGCGACACAGGAGCGGGAGCCGCGCCGGCACGTGGAAGCGCCGTCCTCAGACCGACCGGACACCGGGGAGCGCCTCGTCCGGTTCGCCCGCCAGGGAACGCACAGTCCCGTGGTAGTCCCAGGCTACCCCGAACGGCATGGCTTCCGGCAACGTCGACTCAATAACGCCAGGCTCCTGCGAGGCAATCTCCCGTCGGAGTACGTTCACGGAAATCGTGCGGCGGACACTCTCGGCGGAGGCCTCATCCCCGGCCTTCCGCGCCAACTCCGCGGCATCAACGAGCGCCGTCATCTCTGAGACGAGCAGGCTGGCAAACACGACGCGGACATTGTCGCCCGCTCCGTAGTCGGCCTTCAACCGCAACACCCTGTCCCGAATCTCCTGTCGGAGCACGACGAAGTAGCCACGGGCATCGACACCCGACTGCGCCAGCCTGTGCACAGCATAGGAGAGCCGCAGGAACTGCAACTCAAGCTCGCCGCACCGTGGTCCGTCCAGTTCAGCGTGCGGGAACGCAACTCCAAGGACGTGCTTCACCTGTGCAGCAACCCCGCGCCGGAGCCGGGCCGCGGGCTCCGGCGTGAGTCAACTCTATCCCGACCGGAACGGGCCATGCCGCCGCAGCTACGCGCCGCAACCAGGCACCGGCACGAGGAACACCGGGGCCGTGGAGCCGCGCAACACCTTCTCCGTGACATTGCCGAGATACAGCTTCGACGCCTGATCGCCCCGGCTGTGCTTGGCCATGACGACGATGTCGACATCCTGCTTTGCGATGAAGTCCAGTATCTTCTCCGCCGGCCTCCCCATCTCGACAACAGTGCTGACGTTCGAGCTGGAGAGAGCCAGTTCCTTCTTCACACGACCAAGGTAGTCCAGCATCGCCGAGCGGGCACGCTTCTCGGACTCCTGGACGCCTGCGTCGCCCAGGTAGACAATCGTGGCTGCGGGAATCGGTTCAACGACCGAGTACAGCACAACCTCGGGTATGGCGCGCGTGGTGGAAATCTCCTTGACGTGATCAAGCACACATTCGGCGAATCGGGTGGTGTCGAGGGGAACCAGCATCTTCCTGTACTTCATCAGCCCTCCTTACGCACAGTGCATCGATGTCCTCGATGCACAATCCCCGCCGGCATTCGGACGCGGCCCGGCCGCGCCGCAGCGCGCGGAACCACTTCCTATGATACCAGTATGGAGAGACAAGGCAAGAGGCCAGGCGCTGGACGTCAGCCCACGCCTGTAGTACCTTGAACCCGGACAAGGCGCGCCGGCCCGACCGTTCGCCATCCGCCGAGGCCGGGCGCATGCTACGGAGGATAACCATGGCAACACGCGAGAATCCCCACGAGCTTGTCGAGCTGGCTCGAGAGTACTACGTCTCGGGCTTTGGACGCGGCCCCGAGTTCTTCGAGAAGCCGGGCTCCATCGTGGCTTCGGTCCACGGCAACTACTTCACCGACATCTTCGGCAGGCAGCTGTTCGACACAGAGTCGTGCGCCTCGGCAGCCTACCTCGGCTTCGGGCTGCCGGAAGTAATGCAGGCGCTTCGCGAGGAGATGGAACGCGTGCCCTCGACCACGCCGCTGTTCGTGCCCACGGCGCCGCTGCTGCGCCTCGCGGAGAAGCTGGCCTCCATCACGCCCGGGAGTCTGAAGTACAGCGTCTTCGCCGCGAACGGCACGGATGCGACGGAAGGCGCCGTCAAGATAGCCCGCCAGTACTGGAAGGCACGCGGCAAGGGCGGCAAGTTCAAGGTGCTGCATCGCATCCCGGGCGACTACCACGGCATGAGCCTGGCGATGGTCAGCGCCAGCGGTCACACCTTCAGGCGCGCCCCGTACGAGCCGCTCATGGGCGGCTTCGTCGCGTTCAACGCCCCTTACTGCTACCGCTGTCCCTACGAACACAGCCTGCCCGGCTGCCGCCTGCTGTGCGCCCGTGACCTCGAACGCGTCATCCAGTTCGAGGGTCCCGACTCCATCGCCTGCGTCATCACGGAGAACACGAACACCGGGCTCGGCATCGTCACCCCGCCACCCGGCTACATGCCGCTCGTGCGGGACATCTGCACGAGATACGACGTCCTGCTGATAGCGGACGAAATCATCACCGGTATCGCCAAGACCGGCGCGTGGTTCGAGTCCGGCAAGCAGGGCATCGTGCCGGACATGCTGTGCATCGGCAAGGCCATCTCCGCCGGCTGCGGAGCGCTCGCCGCCACGCACGTCACGGAGGAAATCGGACAGGTCCTGGCGGAGAGCGGCAACCTGCACCACGGGTTCACGTACGGTGGACTCGGCTACCTTGCGGCGGCGGGGCTTGCCGGCATCGCGTACGTCGAGCGCCACGGATTGTTGCAGCGCGCCCTCGACATCGAGCGCTACATGGGCAACCGCATGGAGACGCTCAAGTCGCGGTCGAGAATCGTGGGCGACGTCCGCATGAGCGGGGTGCTGCAGGGCATCGAACTCGTCAAGGACAGGCAAACGAAATCCCGGTTCGAGGACCCCAGGGCGGTGGCGGCATTCATCGGCGACGTCGGCCGCGAGCACGACGTGCTGCTGAGTTGCCAGTTCCCGCACTACGGCAACATCATCACCATGTACCTGCCGCTCACGAGCACCGACAAGGAGCTTGGGAAGGTGTGCGACGCCATCGAGGACGCGGTCAGGCGTGTCGAAACGGCGTACGCCTGAGTCCGCCGGGCCGGTCGGGTCGCAAACGAGGCGTCACGGCTCAGTCGCGACCGCGCGGTCCGGAGCGGGCGCACCTGTCCGCGTTGTCGGCCATGCGCTGCAGGTAACCATCCAGCGCGCGAACCTCATCGGGGCTGAAGTCAGCGGTGAGGCCGTCGGTCCACTCCTGCATCGCAGCGTCCACGGCCGGCACGAGCGCGTTCGCCTTCTCAGTCAACGAGAGATGGTAGCTGCGCCGGTCGCCCGGACACGGGTCCCTCGTGACGTATCCGAGGTCGATGAGTCGCCTGACGCCGTGCGCGATGGTTGACTTGTCCAGTCCCGACTCGGCGCTGAGGTCTTCCTGTCGCAGGCGCCCGGCGCCGTAGAGCCGGCGCAGCAACGGCAGCAGGCGAGGTTCGATATCCAGATGGCCGAAGCGTTCACGGAGGAAGGCGTGACGCGAGCGATGGATGACCAGGAACCACCTATGATGCATCGACTCCATGCGGCACCTCGTTGATGGCAGCCTCGTGACGTCGTTTGAGCTCACGCAACTGGGGCATGATGAGGAACAGGACGAGGAAGAAGGAGATGCCATCGGCGATCGGATTGGCGAGCCAGACGCCGTCGACGCCGAGGAACCGCGGCAACACAAGCAGCAGCGGGATGAGGAAGAGGATCTGGCGCGAGGTCTGGGTGACCAGCGTCTGCCACACCATGCCCAGGGACTGGAACACGGTGGAGCCCACTATCTGGAATCCGACGACGAAGAACGCCATGAACATCAGCCGGCCGGCGCGTACGCCTTCGGCGATGAGTGCGGGGTCGGTCGTGAACACCTGCACGACCGGTCGAGTGAAGACCAGCAGCACGAGGCACGCCGCCGCAGAGAAGACCGTGGACAGCCACAGCGTGTACTTCGTGACCTCGAGCGCCCGGTCGTAGCGGCCGGCGCCGTAGCTGAACCCCAGGATCGGCTGAAGCCCCTGAGAGAGAGCCATAAGCGGCATGGAGAGGAACATCATCGACCTGTTGACGACGCCGAAGGCCGCGATGGATATGTCACCGCCGTACGTCGCCAGGGCGCGGTTGACGATGAGCGTGACGATGCTGGCCGCGGACATGCGGATGAGGGACGGGAAGCCGACCGAGAGTATCTGACGGGAGACCGCACGGTCCAGGCGAAGGTTGGCGGGAAGGAGCCGCAGCGTGCTGCGTCCCGACAGGAAGTACCGGGTCACGTACACGCTCGTCACGGCCTGAGAGATGACGGTGGCCACGGCCGCGCCACGCACTCCCATGTGCAGGGCGAAAATGAATATCGGGTCCAGGATGATGTTCAGGACAGCCCCGAGGATCATGTTGCCCATGGCCACACGCGCGGCGCCTTCGGCCCTCGCCATGTTGTTGATGGCCATGGGATAGAGCGAGAACACCGAGCCGAGCAGGATGACGTCCAGGTACTCTCTTGCCGGCCCAATCGCCGCAGGCGACGCTCCAAAGACGCGAACGAGCGCCGCAGTGTTCGGGAGGGCAGCGGCCGTGACGAGGAGACCGCAGAGCACCGACAGCGTCACGGCGTTACCGAGCGTGCGTTCAGCCCGGGCCATGTTCCCGGCGCCGAGGCTGATCGATGCCACCGACGAGGCTCCGATACCCACCATGAAGCCCAGAGCCATCTGAATCATCACCACAGGGAACGCGATGGTGACGCCGGTAAGAGCGATGGAACCCACTCCGCGACCGACGAAGATGGTGTCGACGATGTTGTAGAGGGACATGGTCAGCATGCCGCCCATAGCCGGCAGCGACAGCGTCCAGAGGAGCTTCCTCACCGGGAGCCGTGCGAGCATGTCCTGGCGGGCAGCCGCGTCAGAGGAAGAGCCTTCGTGTTGCATCGCAGCCGCACAATCTACCACGGAAGAAGTTGCACATGCAACTACCGCCCGGGCGTGCCGGAGCGATTTCGGGAGGCGGTGGAGAAGCGCGCCAGAGTGGTACAACGCACGAGATGACACGAGAGGATTTGACAGCCGTCAACAAAGCGTTGTAGATTCCACGCAGTCACAGGCGCGGAGCCACCGGTCTGTGAGGTGAAACACAGCATGGCAAGCAGCTTGCGACGGCACCTCCTGCACAGCGCTCTCCTGCTCCTCGTCCTCGTTGCCACGATATCCGTTCTTCCGGGCCACGTGGACGCCGCAAGCTGCAAACGGTGCCCCACCGGCGAGAGTGATGAGTCCGGCACGCGCGTGGAGGTGAACATCACGCTCAGCGTGTCTCCCGAAGACGGCGGGCGCATCGAGGTGAACGGAGACGAGTTCAAGGGTGACGTCTTCGTCGCGTTCCAGGGAGACGTCGTGGAACTGGAAGCCGTGCCGGCGCGGGGCTACGAGTTCGCAGGCTGGACCGGTTCCCTCACAAGCGACGAGAACCCGTGGGAGACGCCGTTCTACAACCACAAGTCGATTACGGCGAACTTCGTGCTGGAGAGGGAAGACCTTTCGTTTCACGAGAAGAGCGGCCTGTCGGTCGACATTCCCGACGGCACTGAGGCACTCGACCCGGAAGGCAACGACCTGGACGACGTGTCAATCGAGGTAATCAAGGCTCACGACATCCCCGACTCGATGATGGCGGTGAGCCGCGTCTACGAAGTCGCGCCGAGCGGCGCGACCTTCGACCCTCCCATCACACTGTCGCTCGAATACGACAGGGACAGCATCCCGGCCTCAGTCGATGACGACGAGCTGGCGGTCGCATGGTTTGACGAGGAAGCGGGTGAGTGGACGCCGCTCGAGTCCGATGTCGACGAGGTTGACGGCATCGTCAGTGCGGAAGTATCGCACTTCAGCGAGTTCTGCGTCCTGTCGCCGGCGCCGGAGTCGGCGTCCGGTGTCTCCGCGGCATTTGGCACTCCGCTGACGTCTCCGGGATTCAGCCTGAGCCAACTGGACGTCTCACCTTCGAGCGTATCCGCCGGCGAGACAGTGGACGTCTCCGTGCTGGCGCACTACGAGGGCTCGAGCGCTGAAGGTGTGTCACAGGTTGTGCTTCGCGTCGACGGCATCGTCGTCGACGAGCAGCAGATCAAGCTGTCGGCGGGCGACAGCGCGGACGTCACCTTCACATTCACAGCCACGGCAGACGGTCCTCATGAAGTAGACGTGAACGGTTTACTGACGGGATTCAGCGTGACTGCGGCGGTTGTAGTTGCGCCCGCGGCTCTGAGCCAGGCGGTCGCCCTGGCCCAGCAGGATGAGAGTTCCTTCCAGCTGGAGATGCCGAGCCTGCCTTCATTCAGCTGGCCTGGCGGTCTGCAGCCCGCCGCCATCGCCATCACGGCGGTGGTCGTCGTGCTGCTGCTCCTGCTGCCGGTGGTGAGACGCCGCATCCTCCGCTACCGGTACGACATCTAGCCGGCGTCGCCCGGCACCCACACCATCCCTCCACGACGCGCTGCGTCTGCTACTCCGTCACGAAGTGCCTGGTGTCATCCCACAGCTGCTGTCGCGTGTCGTCGCGAATCGACATCACCAGGGCCGAGTCGGCGCCTATCGCCTCGCACATGGCTTCAATGACGGCATCCTCTGCCGGGGGACACCCGGGGGCAAGGGGACCGAACTCCTCCAGCGCCTCGCTGCAGCCGCCGATGACCACCATCTTCTCGGACGCTTCGACCTCTTCCGGGTTGCCCACCACAACGGTGAGGCCCTTCATGAGTTCGCCATACCCCGCGCCCTTCACGTGCCGCAGGGCGGATACCAGCTCCGCGACGCAGCCGCCGCAGAAGGAGGAACCTTCGATGAAGCGCACGTCCGGGTAGGCTTCCTTGATGACATCGAATGCCGACCTGAATCTCTCGGCATGCGTCTCAATCGCCTCGCCCACGACGTCCACGTCACGAAGGCTGCGCACTTCTCCGGGCCATTGTGTCATGTGCCGGAGGTACAGGACCGAGTCGGGGTCGATGCCCATGAGGGCGCACCCCACGAGGTCCACCGCCAGGGCGTCCTTGCCGGCGAGCACGAGCCCCAGCATCCTCGAGTCCTGCGGCACTCGCCACGTGCCCTCCATGGCGACGCTGCCATCGACGATGGAGTAGTGCGGCCGCAGCACGGAGAAGAGGTCGATGAGGGAATCGTTGATGCCGAGCATGTGCGCCGCGCGCTTCTCGGTGCCGGGAAGCGTGCCGAACATGTTCTTCAACGAGATGGTGGCGTTCACCCGCGGATGCGTCTTGAGCACCGGTACGCTGATGACGACGTCGCTCTCCAGTATGGTCCGCGCCACGAGGATGCGGTCCATGGCTCTCGGCTCAGGCACCTCCACGGGGACGGCTTCATCCGAGTTGAGGTACACACAGGGCACGCCAAGGTCGCGGGCGACAGCGGAGGTCCCGCTGAGGTCGAACACCTGCCCCGTGCCGAGACAGCCGTCGTCGTAGCCGACCGCCGTACCTTCGGCGATGACGACAGAGGCCGGATTGAGGTCGAGGACCAGCTTCGTGACGGCCCTGGTCGCACGCGCATCGGTGATGGCACCGCTGCCCGAGGCTTCCATCCGCGCCAGGTTCGGCTTGACCACCACGTGTGAGTCGGACTTAACGAGAGGAGCCAGCCCTCCGGCCAGCTCGACCGCGGCGCGGATAGCTCCCTCGAAGTCGCAATCATCCAACCTGACTATGCTGACTTTCTGTCTCATCTCTCACTCCTCCGCGTCAGTTGTGTCTGCACGTATCTTCGGTGCCGGCCCTCAGAGGCCGAGCGCCTTCACCACCACGCGCTTGCGCCGGCGGCCGTCGAACTCCGCGTAGTAGATCTGCTGCCACGGGCCGAGGTCGAGAGCACCTCGGGTGATGGGCACGATGACCTCGTGATGCACCAGCAGGCTCTTGAGGTGGGCATCACCATTCCTCTCTCCCGTCTGGTGGTGCCGGTAGTCGAGATACGACGGGGCCAGCTTCTCGAGCCACTCGTCGATATCGGCGATGAGCCCGTCTTCGGCATCGTTCACGTAGACGCCCGCGGTGATGTGCATGGCGGACACGAGCACGAAGCCTTCCTGGATGCCGCTTTCGACGACGATTCGCTCGACGTCCCGCGTGATGTTGATGTAGTCCCGCTGGCGGGCGGTGTTGAACCACAGGTACTCGGTCGCCGACTTCACTGCACCTCCGATGCATCCGTGTCCGGGGCACACATGATACCCGCCCGCACGCGGGGTGTCGATATGGCGTACCCGCGCATGCGCGGCGCGGCACGGATGTGATACCGTCGGTGACACGAATTTCGCCATCCGGGAAGGAGCAAGCCGGCGCGTGACCACAATCGTAGCCCTGTCGGATTCGCATTGCGCCGGCATCAGCGCACTGCCGCTGCAACTGCGGCAGGCACTGGACACCGCGGACATCATCGTGCACGCCGGCGACCACACGGAGCGGGCGGTGCTCGACGAGCTGAAGGCGGTTGGAGAAGTGGTTGCCGTGGCCGGGAACATGGACAGCATCGCGCTCAAGGTGCTGCTGCCCCTCCGGCAGCTGTTCAGCGCAGGCACGGCGAGCGTGGGCGTGGTTCACGGCTCCGGCGCGCCGCGCGGCATCGCAGAGAGGGTGCGCGCCGTGTTCCCTGAGAACCCCGACCTCATCGTGTTCGGTCACTCACACGTGCAGTTCGACGGGATGCTCGACGGAACGCGCATGGTGAACCCGGGGCCCGCCGCTTCAGGCTACGCCGTCATCACGATAGACCGGGGCATCGACGTGGAGCTCGTGAGGCTGCAGGCCGCGACGGCCTAGGACAGCAGCTCTTTCCTTGTGGACTCCCACAGTTGCTTGCGTGCCCGGTCGCGGGCGTCAAGCACCTTCACGACATCGGCGCCGCACGCCTCGCAGAGGACGCGGATGACCTCCTCTTCGCGCGGTGGGCAGCCGGCGGCGTGGACGCCCAGGTCCGCGTGGTTCCGCGTGCACTTTCCAAGGAGCGCCAGACGCGGGGCCGGGTCCACGTGCTCGACCTCGCCGATGACCACGTGCAGTCCGTCCAACTCGGGTGAGTAGCCTGCCTCATCGAGGTACCTGAGGGCCGTCACCAGCTCGCTGGTGCACCCCGTGCAGGCGGACTCGCCGCGGATGACGGTGACCCCCGGGAAGCGCTCGCTGAAGACGTCGAATCCGGTCTTGAACCGGCGTTGGTGCGCATCGATAGGCTCCCCGACGAGGTGAACGGACCGAATGTCGGCAACCATCCCCTGCCGTTTAGCCACATATCTCAGGTGCAGCACAAGATTGGGGTCGATGCCCATGAGCGCAGCTCCGGCGATATCGACGGCAGGTGCGTTGACGCCGGCGCCGATGAGCCCCACCGGCATGCAATCGTCCGGGTAGCTCCACAGGCCCTGCATGCCCATAATGGCATCCAGCACCACAAAGTGAGGGCACACCACCCTGTTGAGGTCGGCAATCGCCTGGTCGAGGCCGAGCCGGTGCGTCTTGCGCTTCTCCTCACCGGGGATGACACCCTTCATGTTCTTGAGGCTGAGCGTCACGTGCGTCCGGATGTGGGTCTTCAGCACGGGGACGCTGATGATGACGTCGCTCTCGAGCGCCGTCTTCGCGATGCGCACCCGGTCCATGACGAGGGCGTCGGGTATCACGACTTCGGAGTACGAGTCGGAGTTCAGGTTGCGCAGCTCAACGCCGAGCCGTTCCGCAACCTCGCCGAGTCCGGATACGCGGAAGGCCTCCTCCGTGCTGTGTGAGAAACCGTCGTAGCCGGCGCCACATCCCTCGCCGATGACGACGCGCCGCGGGCCGTGCTCGAGCACGAGACGCGTGACTGCCTCCGTCACACGCGTGTCGGTGGTGGAACCGGTGCCGGACGGCTGAGCGCCCCACAGGTTCGGCTTCACGAGCACGCGGGAAGATGCCGAGATGAGATGCTCCAGGCCGCCGGAGAGACGGACCGCCTCGCGTACGGCCCCATCGATGTCGTCGCTCGTTACCCTCGAGAACGCCACAGTGTGTCGCATGCGTCTGTCCTCCAGTGGTCACAGCAGGTGCGGGGAGCACCGCGCTGCGCGAGAACGAGTGTAGTGGCGACGACTCCGTGCGTCAACCGCCGCGCGCGACCAGCCGGCAAGCTGCGGCTGTGACGGAGAGCTACAGCGTGATGCAGGACCCGGCGTTGTTGAAGACAAACGCGTCGCCAAACTCGTGCTGCAGAGCACACGCGGCCCGCAGTCCAGTGCAGTGCGACGCGGCGACCATCTGGACGTCCATGCGCCGCAGCTCGCGGATGGTCTTCTCGGTGCGGTCGCGCGACGCGGGCATGAGATGCGTCCCGCCGATGACGGCACGCACGCGCTCCAGGCCGGTGAGCTCCTGTCCGCGCCGCAGGTGATTGATGATGCCGCGGTGCGCGCAGCCGAGCACCACCACCAACCCCTTCTCCGTCTTGATGAAGATTGACTGGTCGTCAGCCAGGGGATCTGGCTTGTACTGCCCGTGCTCGAGCACCATGAGAGCGGCATCGATGGTCTCGTACTCGGTCCGCATCGGAACCTCACCGCTCGTCACGACGGTGTCGCTCAGCCAGACGGGGTCGGCGCCGAGGATGAAGTGCGCCCCAAACTTCTCCGCCTGCTCTTTCGGGTACGGGATGCCGATGTAGTCGTAGTCCGAGCCCACATCGTAGCCGCACACCTTACGACCGGGGCGATGTGAATACTTGCGGTCCCAGATGGCGGGGTGCCCCATCACGTCGACCGGCTTGCGTATGAGCGGCAGCAACCCGAGGAGTCCGCCGGTGTGGTCGAAATGCCCGTGGCTGAAGACTACCGCGCTCACGTCTTCGAGCGAAACGCCCAGCGACCGCGCGTTCGACGCGGTCGCCGCCGAAGCGCCGGTGTCGGACAGCACCGTCACGTCGTCCGTCTGAACGAGCATGGAGAGCCCCCACTCCGCGAGCACGTTCACCGCGCCGGCGGTGTTCTCTATCAGCGTCGTTATGCGAACCGTCATGCTTAGACCCTCCCGGCGCCGCCCCGAATCAGCCGGGAGGCGACGCATGCGCGATATGGTGCAACGCCGAGAAGGATAGGAGAGGTCGCAGGGCAAGTCAACAGCCCCGTCCCGGTACGACGGAGGTTCCCGCATCTCGCCCGGCAGGCCCGGTGCTGGTAGTATTGTCGGGTGCGAGGCGCTCAAGAGAGCCGGACGGCCGCGGCTCCAAATCCGGAGCCCGCGGCGCAGCGCGGCCGGCATCGCACACAGAGTTGATGGAAGAAGCGACCTGGCTGAGCGAATTGAATCCGCGCCAGCGGGAGGCCGTCATGTACGGCGATGGTCCGGTGCTGGTCGTCGCAGGCGCGGGCAGCGGCAAGACGAAGACGCTGGCGAGCAGGGTCGCCAACCTCATCTCGCGCGGCGTGCCGCCGGAGCGCATCCTGCTGCTCACCTTCACGCGGCGCGCGTCCGAGGAGATGCTGAAGCGCGCCGCTGCGGCCATCGCGACGCAGCCGCAGTCGGCTCGCCGCGTCTGGGGCGGCACCTTCCATTCCTTCGCCAACCGTATCCTGCGCATATACGCCCGCTCCGCGGGCCTGGCGCCGGAGTTCTCGGTCATCGACCGGACTGACGCCGAGGACTTCCTGAACGTGGTACGCAATGACCTCGGGCTGGCACGTAAGGGCAAACGCTTCCCGCAGAAGGGCACCTGCATGGACATCTACTCGAGGCGGGTCAACTCGACCGACGAGCTGCGGCCGCTGCTCGTGGCGTGCTTCCCGTGGTGCCTGGAATGGGAGGCCGACCTCTCGCGCCTCTTCAGGGCCTACGTCGAGCGCAAGCAGCAGCAGCACGTGCTGGACTACGACGACCTGCTGCTGTACCTGTACTACCTGCTGGAGGACGAGCGGGTTGCCACCTCGGTGGGCGGCCGGTTCGACCACGTCCTGGTGGACGAGTACCAGGACACGAACCGCATCCAGGCCGGCATACTGCGGCGGCTGCGGACGGAGAACAAGAACATCATGGTTGTGGGCGACGATGCCCAGAGCATCTACAGCTTCCGCTCGGCCACCGTCCGGAACATGCTGGACTTCCCGCTGGAGTTCCCGGGTGCAGCAATCGTGACGCTCGACCAGAACTACCGGTCGCGACAGCCGATACTGGAGACGACGAACCGCATCATCGCGCAGGCGCACGAGCGGCATTCGAAGGAACTATGGTCGACGCGCGGCGACGGACAGCGGCCGCAGCTCATCACGTGCGGCGACGAGAGCGCCGAAGACGAGGAAGTCATCCGGCTGGTGCTCGAACACCACGAGCAGGGTATCCCGCTGCGGCGCCAGGCGGTGCTGTTCCGCGCGGCGTCGCACTCGGCGTCGCTCGAGATTGCACTCACCCGGAAGAACATCCCCTTCCACAAGTACGGCGGCCTGCGCTTCCTCGAAGCGGGCCACGTCAAGGACGTGGTGAGCATACTGCGGCTGCTGGAGAACCCGCGCGACGAGATAGCGTGGTTCCGCGTGCTGCAGCTCTTGAGCGGCGTCGGGCCCGCCACCGCCGCCGAGGTCATCCGGCACGTCTCCTCCCTCGCCTTCGCACCGTCGGCGCTCGGGTCGTTCAAGGCGCCGGTCGCAGCCCGCGAGGAGATGCAGCAGCTGGGCACGCTGCTGACGGACCTTGCCCCGCTCAGAGGCGAGGCGCCGGCGGCCATCGTCGAGCGCGTGCGCACCTTCTATGCGCCGCTGCTCAAGAGGCAGTACGAGAATCCGGCGCCGCGCGAGCAGGACATCGTCCACCTCGGGCAACTCGCATCCGGCTACGCATCGCTGCGAGACTTCCTCGACGACCTGGTGCTGGACCCGCCGACGTCAACGGGCGACCTTGCGGGACCGCCGTTGAAGGATGAGGACTGGCTCGTTCTCTCGACCATCCACTCGGCAAAAGGGCTCGAGTGGGACGCGGTGTACCTCATCCACGCCGCGGACGGATGTCTGCCATCGGACATGTCGACGGGCAGCAGGGAGGAGATCGACGAAGAGCTGCGCCTCACGTACGTCGCGATGACGCGCGCGCGCGATTTCCTGTACGTGTTGTGGCCGCTGCGCTTCTACGCCAGGACGCCCGGCGTGAGCGACCGCCACGTCTTCGCGCAGCTATCCCGCTTCTTCAACGGCAACGTCCTGTCGTCGATGGACCAGCGGTCGAGCGGTCGAGCCGACGCAGACGCGGACCTGCCCGCTCCGATGGACGTCGCGCACGACATCGGCGGGCGCATCCGCGACATCTGGCGCTAGGGCGCGATGGCCGGCCGCCCGCCACGGCCATGGCACGATGCGCCGTGCGGTATAATGGCGCCCAGCACACCCCGGAACAACGGGGACGGGCACAACACGGGGGAGTGGAATGCTTGAACGTCACAGAACCCATCCATCGATTCTCATGGTGCTGCTTGCCGTCACCCTGCTGGCGGGCGCGACCGTGGGATGCATCGGAGAGCGAGCCCTGCCGACTCCGTCCGGAGTGACCGCCGTGCTGGTTCCCGGCGCGGGAGACGTCGAGGACATCATCCTCGTGTCGTGGAACGCAAGCAGAGACAGCCGTGTGGATGGATACGTCATCTACCGCGCGGAACAGGGTGTCGGCGCAGTGCTGCAGGACAGATCCGAAGCTGTGCTCCAGGCCCTGACATTCGCCACGCAGTACAAGGATGACGATATACACGGCACCGAACTCTATCCGACGATGCGCTACTACTACAGCGTCTGCATCATCACGGAAGACGGAACGACCGGTCCGATGTCCGCTGAGGTGAGCATCGACTACGCTCCCGCGGGCTAAGCGCACGAGCACGACGCCCCTGCAATGAACGCACAAGCTGCACGCCTCATAGTGAACTTCGCTCCCACGGGGATGATACCCACGAAGGCGATGACGCCGCACGTGCCGGTGAGCGTCTCGGAGATAGTCGACGACGTTCTCGAAGCCTGCGAACTCGGCATCACGATGGTCCACGTGCACGCGCGGGACGAGGCCACCGGGGAGCCGACCTACCGGTCGGACGTGTATGCGCGCATCATCGGCGGCATCCGGAAATACGCACCGGACCTCGTCATTGCCGTCTCACTGAGCGGGCGTACGTTCAACGAGTTCGACAAACGCTCCGAACCGCTGCAGCTCGAAGGGGACGTGAAGCCGGACATGGGCAGCCTGACGTTGAGCTCCGTCAACTTCAACCGCCAGGCGAGCGTGAACGAGCCGGACATGATACAGCGGCTGGCGCGCGAGATGCTGAAGCGCGGCGTGCTGGCTGAACTCGAAGCGTTCGATGCGGGGATGATCAACTACGCCCGCTACCTCGAGAGCAAGGAGATGCTGCAGAGCCCGCACTACTTCAACCTGCTGCTGGGCAACATCGCGTGCGCCCAGGCGGACCTGCTGCACGCCGGGGTGATGGTGCGGGACCTGCCGCAGGATTCGTACTGGAGCCTCGCGGGTATCGGCGATGCCCAGCTCCCGATGAATGCGATGGCCATCGCCATGGGTGGAGGGGTCCGCGTCGGACTCGAAGACCAGATATGGTACGACGCGGGCCGCACGAAGCTCGCCCGCAACATCGACCTGCTCAAACGGATACGCGTCCTGGCGGACGCCAACGAACGAGAAATCATGCCGCCGGCGGAATGCAGGACGCTTCTGAAGCTCGAGCCCGGCCACGGACGGTACGGCCGCCGCCCGGCCTGACACAACGCGCCGCAATGAGCACACAGCACCGCACCGCCGACGCCGACTCCCTGCGATGGGAGCTGACGGCGAAGCGGTACCGCCACGGCAGGTTCATGGACCCGCTGCTGGCGGAGCAGTTCCGCCGCGTGCACCGTGACCTGGTGCGGCGGTGGTCGCCCGAGTCACACCGGGGCCGCGTACTGAAGACGGACGTGTTCGCCGAGGCAACCTGTCCGCCGCGCGCGTTCTCCTGGGACCTGTGCCCGGCGGAGCGCCTCGTCTCGGTGGAGATCTCGACCAGCCTCACCACGACAGCGCACGAGAACGCCGTGGCACTCGGCCACGGGGCGGCCGGCTACGTGGCGGGCGACGCTCGGGTACTGCCATTCGCCAACGACGCGTTCGACCTCATCGTGTCCGATTCGACGCTCGACCACTTCGGCACCACGGGAGAGATACTCACATCGCTGAAGGAGATGGCCCGGGTGCTTCGCCCCGGCGGAACGCTCGTCATCACGCTCGACAACCCCGCCAACTTGCTGGAGCCGTTGTTCCGGCTGTGGCTGCGCGCCGGCCACGCACCCTACTTCATCGGCCGCACCTTGAGCCACCGGAAGCTGGGCCGGGCGCTGCGGGAGTGCGGACTGGATGTGACCGATGCCACGGCAATCCTGCACCAGCCGAGGTACTTCGCAAAGGCGGGGCTGCGGCTGCTGCGGCGCACAGGAGGCCGGCGGCATGACCGCCTCATCCGGTGGAGCCTCGCCACGACGGAGCGGCTGGAACGATGGCCCACCAGGTTTCAGACCGGCCTGTTCGTGGCAGTCCGAGCGGTCAAGCCGGCGCCCCGGACACCCGTCGCCTGAAACGGCGCACGCCGACGTTCGCCCGAGGTCGGCAACCGCCGGAGACGGGCACGAGCGGGCCATTTAGGCGCGAGGCGCTTCCCGGTGCCTGCCACCACCCGATGCGACGCCCATGAGCCGCCGTTCGCGTGACTCGCGGCGTCGCAGGGCGAGATACGCGACCAGCTCCCGCGGTGAGTGTCGAGCCGCGGCGAACTTCGCGAGCCACACCCAGGCGCGGACCACGCGCGGTGAGACGACGCGAGAGCCCCTGCCGCCGGTGGCGACGAGTTCCACGTACGTACGGTAGGTGCGCGTCCAGTAGAACTTGTACGGCTCGGCGCCGCGGAGGAAATCGGCCTCGGCGAGCCCGGCCGCTATCCAGGCGCGGAAGAGGCGCAGCTCGTGCAGGTGACCGATGCTGAACTCCGCGAGCGCAGGGTCGCGCCCAGAACGGAGCATGTAGGCGCAGCCATCGAGGACCACCGCGAGGTGCACCGAAACGGTCCGTCCGTCCAGGGTCAGCGCCGACAGGTCGAGCCAGCCAAGGCGGTCGAACTCCCGGGCGACATCGAGGTGGAACAGCCGGCTCGCTTCGAGGTTGAACAGGCCCCTGATGCCGACGCCGGCCCAGCGCGCCTCGTGCAGCCGGAAGAGGTCGGTCAACCCCGCCTCCACCTCCTCGCCGTGCAGCCATCGAACGTCCTGAGAATGGAACGTGCGGTCGAGCTGCCGCTGCGCGCGGCCGAGGACCTTGCGCCTGCGCCTCCCCAGTGACTGGAGATAGTCATCCCAGAAGGCAGTGAGCGGCACGTACGGCGCCGTGGACACGGGCCGGCAGGACAGCCTGACCCCGGGGGCACGAGCCGCCAGGGAGTCACTGAGCGCCTCGAGGAACGGCGCACTCGAGGGCACGAGCCCGAGCCGCAGGCGGAGCCCTCCGTGCATGAACGCGTCGAGAAGATGCCCGGTGACCGCGTCCGCGACCTCGCGTGTCCGGCCGGGAGCGACGAGGGCAATCGCATCGGCGTCAGCGACGTCGCTGGCCTTGCCCGGAGCAACCAGCGCGATGGAGTTGCAGCTCTGGCCGCCCAGGGTCTCGAGCACGTCGAAGCCACAGCGGCCGATGCGGCAGGGTGCGAGGACGAGAGGCACGATGCCGACCGGCGAGCCGTTCAGCTCTGCGACAATCACGTGCGGCGGATGCGTCGGCCCGACGTACCGGAGCCACGCCTGCGCCCACTCGAACGAAAGGAACGGCGTGCGCCTGCCATTGCAGGCCTGCCAGAGCTGCCGCCATTCGTCCGCAAGGCCGGCGACTCCCTCGACGCTGGTCACGGCACGCACGCTGACAATACCTTCGGCGCCGGCGGCTCCCATGTGGCTCATGCCTTCTCCGCGGAGGCGCCTGCCGGCATGCCCCGCCGGGGACCGCCCGGCAGCGGCGCCTCGCGCCACCAGGTCCACCAGAGGACCTTCCGGAAGCGGCCCATGCCGTAGATGGTGGGGTTGAATCGCGCATGGGCCTTCTGCGACGACACGTTCGAGACTTCCACGCAGTTGCGGGAACTGGTGAAGCCCCGCGCTCGCAGGTACTCGAACCGTTCGTAATACACGTACGGCATGAGGCCCTTGCCGCGGTACGCGGGAATCGTGTACGTGCCCCCTGTGCAGGCCTGGCCCGATTCGAACGCGACGCTGTAGGGGACCCTGTCGATGGACTTCTTGCCGGCTGCGTCGACTGCGAGCCATCCGACGTGGGCGAGCTCGGCGCCGACGTAGACGCAGAAGACCACCGCTCCCGCGTCGAGGCTGCGACCCGCGAAGACGAAGGCGTCGCGGAAGTCCTCGAATCCTTCGGCTGCAATCGCATCGGCCTCCGCATTCGAGTGCATCACTCTCAACTCCCACGAGTCGAGCCGGGGGAGGAACTCTCTCCTGTCGCGCGGCACAATCGAGTGCTCGTAGAGGTACGCCGTTTCCGCGTGGACAACCCGGCTGCCGAGGAAGGCGACGAATGCGCCCGCCCGCCTGAGCAGACCGGCAGGCCCTTCTTTCCGAAGCACGGTGCGACTCCTCCGGGCCAGGGCAGCCAGCGTATTGCGCTGCGTCACGGTTCTCCTCCGTCGAACCGGCCGGTACGGCCGGCGCCCCGGGACGGCGGCATGCCCCGGCAGGGACCGCCCGGAAGCGGCTCTTCGCGCCATGAATGCCACCACAGCACCCTGCGGTAGTGACCGATGCCACGGATGGTGGGGGCGAATCCCGCGTGTGCCTTCTGCGAGGCAATGTTCGAGACACCGACCACATTGCGGGAGGTGGTGAAGCCGTTCCTTCTGAGGTACTCGAGTCGCTCGTAGTAGCCGTACGGCATGAGCCTGCGCCCGCGGTATTTCGGGACGGTGTAGGTGCCCCCGGTACACGCCTGGCCCGAGGCGAACGCCACCTGATACGGCACATGGTCGAACGAGTCCTTGCCCGCCTGGTCGAGCGCCAGCCACCCCACGTGGGCGAGCTCGGCGTCGGCGTAGACGCAGAACGCTACGGCGCCGGCCTGCAGTCGACGGCGGGCGGGACGCACCGCCTTGCGGAAGTCCTCGAAGCCCCCGGCAGCGACGGCATCCGCCTCGTCGTTCGAGTGAATGACCCTCAGCTCCCAGTCATCAAGGCGAGGCAAGAAGCGCGTCCGATCTCGCTCCACCAGGGAGTGCTCGTAGAGATAGAGCGTCCAGTCGACGGCGACGCCGCTCACCAGAAAGGCGAGGACTCGCTTCAGGAGCCGGGAAGGTCCCTCTTCCCGAAGGACGGCGACGGCTTTCGCCGCCCGAGCAGAGGTATCGCTGCGCAGCGTCACGGCCTTCCTCCATCAGCCGCGCGGGCACGGGCATTCGTGCCGGAAGCCCGGACCATCACGTGTCACCACCCGGTTCGCCCGATAGTGACGGGCAGGGACCGGACATGGGAGTCTCGGTCCATCTCCTCCGGCCGAGAATGTGCAGCAGCCGGCCTCTCGCGCACACCTGTGCTCCGTAGCATGCCTGGCCCCGCTGAGACGGGCGGTTGCGCACACCAATGGCGTTGCAGCAGACGGTCCTGCCCCGGTGGCGCAGAAGAGCGAGTTCGCGTCCGAACATATAGCGATACAGGCCCACGCCGCGGTACTCGGGCGCCGTCCACGCACCGCCGGTCGCCGCCTCACCGCTGTCGAACGCCACATCATACGGCAGCCGGTCGAAGCTGCGTTTCGCCGGTTCCGACATCGCCACCCAGCCGACATAGACAAGGCGCCTGTTCACGAAGCCACAAACGGCGACCGCGCCCGCAGCCAGCCTTTTCTCCATCGGCGGCACCCTCATCCGGGGGTCTTCGTAGCCTGTGCCCGCAAGCAGCACGATGTCGTGCAGCGAATCGATGACGCGCACGTCCAGGTTGTCGACGCGCGGACGGTTCTCTTCCGGGTCCACACAGGGAATCGGGTACCGATAGACGTAGAAGTCGCCGGCATGCGCAACGCGGCGACCCTGCACGCGGATGTAACGCAGCACACCCTTCGCCAATCCCGCCGGGCCCTCCCGGCGCAGCAGCACGGCGGCGCGAGTACACAGCAATGACCCGGCTCCGCTCACGTGAGAGCGCCCTCGCACGGCTGCTCGCGCCAGCTCGTCCATGTCAGGAAGCGCACGAAGCGCCCGGAGAAACACGGCCTGGGATGCCACGGCGCCTGCCCCTTGAGGGAAGCGACGTTCCGGACCTCCACCGCGTCACGACATGACGTGAATCCGTGTTCGCGCATGTACTTCAGCCTGAGGCCACAGACGTACGCGTAGAGCCCGCGACCGCGGAACCGCGGCCAGGTATACGCGCCCCCCCAACAGGCCTCGCCGTGCTCGAAGTCGACCCGGTACGGCAGCCCATCGCAGCAGCCTCTCGCGCCGGCTGACAGCGCCACCCAGCCGATGTGGGCCGGCTGCCGATGCACAAACGCGCAGACGGCGACTCCACCACGCTCCAGCCACGCCCGGCGGAACGACGGGTGAAACGGAGGGATGTCAAAGCCGTCCCCGATGAGACGCTCCACATCTTCGTCGCGCTCCAGAATGACGACCTCGAGTCCCTCGATATCCGGCTGCTGCTGCGCCGGGCCGGAGGCCTGAGTGTCAAACTGGTAGATGACATAGCGGTCCACGCAGAAGACGAAGCGCCGCGCCACACGGACATGCCGTCCGAGGCCTGCAAGCAGTCCACGGACTCCCGCCGTTCTCAGCAGGTGCTCGGCCCTCGCCCGGAGATGGTTCACCGGACAACACTCTCAACCATCGGAACGCGCTCTGCAGCCGGAGCCACATCGAGCCGGGTGCTAACGGACGCCCCTGGAGAGTGCGGCATATGCCTGCGCGTGAAGCGGCGTCGGGACGCCAAGCTCGCTGCCCTTCCGCACAACGTAGCCGAGCATGGTATCCACCTCAGTCTTCCGGCCGCGTTCCACATCGAGCTGCATCGACGACTTCGTGTCCGGAGGGAAGGATGCGGCCCTGGCCATCGCCTCGTCAACGACACCGTCCTGCAACCGCACGCCCTGGGCGCGTGCGACGGATTCCACTTCGCGCATCAAACCGGCGAGCATGCCCCGCTTCTCGGGGTCGCCCAGCACCTGTCCGAGCGAGAGGCCGAACATCGACGTCACGCCGGACATCGGGCCGATGAAGATGTACTTGCCCCAGACGTCGCGACGGATGTCCTGACTCAGCGTTGCGTCGATGCCGGCGGCCTTGAACATCGCCTCCACCGGGCGGAACGGCTCGATGTCCCCCTCGGGCGGTCCGAAGAACAGCTTGCAGTTGCCCCCGGTCTGCTCGACCGTTCCGGGAACGTCGATGTGCGTGGAGATGTAGACGCCGCCGCTGAGTACCACGCCGGTCTGCAGACCCTCACGGAGAATCTCGTCGTTGTCCACACCGTTGCCGAGCGGAATGACGATGGTGTCCGGGCGGACGGCCGGTCGCATCGAACGCGCACTGTCGAGCAGGTCGTATCCCTTGACCGTGAAGACGGCAACGTCGACGGAGCCGAGGGCCACCGGGTCGTCGGTTGCGAGCGCGGGCCGGGCCAGAATCTCGCCGCCCTTCGTGATGAGCTTCAGCCCTGATTGCCGGACGACCTCAAGGTGAGCACCGCGACAGAGGAAGAGGATGTCGTGCTCGCTGCCCGGCGGGAAGCGATGGGCCAGTTTGCCGCCGTAGTACCCGCCGACGCCGCCGATGCCAACGATTGCCACTCGCATGGTAGACACACCTCCGGGACAAACGCTGCACCAGTATACAATGCCCGCCGGCGCACGTCAGCCGAAGCATGCCGGAAGTCGAGGCTGCCACACCGAAACGAATGGTGGGGGCGCCGCATGGCGCCCCCACCATCGCACTCACGTGCGCACTGCGTCTCTTCGCGGTTTGCAGGCTAGTCGAATGAGTAGTACTTCACCACGAGCTTCGGCAGATTGCCGGTCTCCCAGCGAAGCAGGTCGTTGTCGTTCTCGTCGTCTGTGTCGAGTTCATCGAACTGGAACCGCAGCTGGAAGAGATCGTCGCCGACGGCATCCTGCAGCGCGTCCTTAAAGTCGGCATCCACCGCCACCTCGTTGATGTCGTCGAGGTCACAGTAGCGGCCGATGGCGCCTGTCGGACTGCCATCGTAGTAGTCGCCGGCACCGAGCGTGCCGTAGTTGTCAACGTAGATCCTCATGCACCCGAAGTCCTCAAACGGCGTTCCGTACGGGCTCGAGTAGTCAGAGAGGTCTACCTTGACGCTCGCAATCTCGGCGTCGTCCGGAATGTCGGAGATGTCGAACGTCACGAAACCCTGGAGGCTGATGTTGTTGTTGTCATCGCCAACGTAGATGTACTTAGCCCATGGGTCGCCGTTGCTGCGGACATAGCCACTCCGGTTGATGTCGGTAACCAGCGTCACCGTGTACTCATCGGGCTCCTCGAGGTAGCTGTCGACCTCGACCGTCTCCGTGATGGTCTCATCGCCGTTGGTTGCGGTGAGCGTGAACACGTGGGTCTTGTCGCCGGTGAGCGTCACGTCGACGCTGCCCTCGTCATCGACTATGCCGACGGTGGGCAGTATCTTCACCTGGGTCGCGCCTGTGACCTCCCAGCTCAGAGTCGTCTCGTCTCCCGACAACACCGTCTCCGGGTCGGCTTCGAAGGAGACGATGTCGAGCTCAGTGACTCCGACGGTGACCTTCACCTGAGCGGTAGCCGTCGCACCGCCACCGACCGCGGTGAGCGTGTAGGTGGTCGTCACGGTCGGCGTTACCACCACAGAGCCGGAGATGTCGACAGGCCCGACGCCCTGGTTGATGGTGACGGTAGCCGCATTCGACACATTCCAGGCGAGCGTGGAACTCGCGCCCGCAGGAATCGCAGCCGGAGCCGCCACGAACGAGTTCACTTTGGCCGGGGCCGTGATGGCCGGCAGCACCGTGACCGAACCCCGCACTTCGGCCGACCACGCATCGTTGTTGTCCTGCACCATGAGATAGATAGCGTGCTCGCCGATGGAGAGCGAGCTGGTCTTGAAGGACTTCGTCGTGCCGATCTCGCCGTCGCGGTCGGAACGCCACCGATAGGCAACGACGCTGCCTTCGGTGTCGGTCCCGTGACCTTCGAAGCTCACCTGTTCTCCCGCTTTGACCTCAGCGGGAGAGATGCTGTCGATGTAGGCCTTGGGCGCCTGGTTCAACGCCGGCATGAAGTACGAGCATCCCGGCAGAAGCACCAGCGCACACAACACAAGCAATGCCCTTTTCATATCCTCACCTCACACTATTCCCTTGGAAGGCGGCCATTATACAACTGGCCGTTTCTAACAGAATCAACGCCGGAACGCCGGTTGCGGTTTAGTGGTCACGGGTCGATGGTCAGGGAGAAGCAACGGTTTGCCGCGCGCGCTCCGCTGGGGTAGCATCCGTCGCACTACCCCACCCGGGAAACCCGCAATGGATAGTCGTCTCTTCTCCGCGTCACCCTGTGGCCGTGTCATCCGGACACGCACACGCTACGATGCCTTCGTTCCCTCGCCCCTGCCGCCGAACCTCTGCTGGAACGAGGTGGTGCGCGAATCCATCGAACAGGCGGGCGCCTCTCTGAACGGATTCATCCAGCACGTCAGGGAACGCGCCGGCTTCGCCGACCTGCTGCTGTGCGTCGATGCGCTCCACGCGGCAAGGGCCGAGGGGGCAACGTGCACGCTCGCCGCCCTGTTCGAGGCGGAAGCCGCAGGGACGCCGCCGCAGCGGGACGTTCGACTCGGACTCAACTACGTCGCCGCTTTCGAACATGCGCGCGCGAGGTTGGACGAGCTTCCGCTGAGCCTGCGACTGGTGCGTGAGATGCATTACGTGCTGGCGGACGGCGTCGCCGAGCCGCGCTCGACGCCCGGCTACTTCCGCACATCGCAGAACTGGCTTGGCCCGGCGGGCTGCAGTCTCGGTGAAGCGGCCCTGGTGCCGCCGCCGCCGGGGGAGCTGCGCGACCTGCTATACAACTGGGAGCAGTACCTGCACACCGTCGACAATACACCCGCCATCGCACGCACCGCCATCGCGCACTACCAGTTGCTCGCTCTGCACCCGTTCCTGACGCTGAATGTGGCGCTTGGCGCACTCGCCGCCACGTTCATCCTCCAGCACACGGGCGTGGCGGGAACACCGACGGCGCTGCTCGGCGCATTCGCCGCCCGGAGGTCGACGGAGTTCATCGAGAGACTTCTGGACCTCGCCAGAACTGGCGAATGGGAGAAGTGGCTGCTGTTCTATGCGTGCGGACTGGCGAACGCGGCTCTCGGCGCCGGCGATGTGCTGCACCGGTTGAAGGACGTGACCGGGACCCACGACGCGC
Organism: Dehalococcoidia bacterium; assembly: GCA_023229725.1. GTDB lineage: Bacteria > Chloroflexota > Dehalococcoidia > GIF9 > AB-539-J10 > SKVJ01. The sequence goes on from JALNYR010000011.1 coordinate 26,875, forward strand.
TGCTCGTCCGGGGCCGGGCGGAGGACTCCACACGCCGTGCCGCGGAACTGCTGCGCGAGCACCCGGCGATGTCGCTGAACGTTCTGGCCGACGGGCTCAACCTCGCGCCTTCGGACGCCCTCGAGGTCGTCGAGCGGCTGACCGCACTCGGCATCGCCGATTGGCATCCAGCCACAGGCGTCGTCATGGCGCCGGCCATCATCGGCGCCCTGGAGCTGAAGGACAAGAGCCCGCTCGACTACGGCGTCTTCTTCTGACGCTTGTTCGCCAGGTCGACGCAGTAGAGCCCCTTGCCGTCGCGGACCGGCCCGAAGCAGAGATTGCACGAGATGCACGTCGACGGTCGCGTGTCCCCTTCGCGCCACCTCTTGATGAGTCCCGGCTCGCGAACGAGCGGACGCGACATCGACACGAAATCGGCGAGTCCTGTCTCGATGACCTGCTGCGCGACCTTGAGAGAGCGCACACCTCCGACCAGCAGCAGCGGTGTCTTCACGCTCCGGCGGTAGAATTCGGCCGCCTGCTTGAAGTAGACCTCCTGCTCCTTCGGCACCGTCCCGACGGGCCGCGAGCAGAAGAACCTCGGGTCGCTGTAGTGGGTGCCGCCGCTGACCTCGATGGCGTTGACGCCCGCCTTCTCGAGCATCAGGCAGTACGGCACGAGGTCCGCCAGGATGAAGCCGCCGGTGAGGTAGTCGTCGGAGTTCGTCTTGATGAGGAGCGGAAAGGCGGGCCCGATGGCGGCGCGGACGGCGCGGACGACCTCGAGCGTCAGGCGGGCGCGGTTCTCCAGCGGGCCGCCGTACTCATCGGTCCTCTTGTTGAAGTAGGGCGAGAGGAACTGCGAGAGCAGGTACGAGTGTGCGCCGTGCAGTTGCACGCCGTCGCATCCCGCCTTCTTCGCGCGCACCGCCGCCGCGGCGAAATCGGCCACCGTCTGAGCGATGTCGCGCTTCGTCATCGCGCGGCACTCCAGGCTGGTGTACTTCGCGTCCGAGGCCCCGAGGGCGTGGCCGGTGGGAGACGGCACGTACATGTTGGCGCCCGCGTGGGCCAGTTGCAGCACCATGCGCGAGCCATGGCGGTGCACCGCCTCGGCCATGCGCGTGATGCCGGGAATGGTGGCATCGTTCTGGACGCCTATCTGATTCGGGCGCGACTTCCCCTGCTCGCTGACGTAGGCGTTCCCGGGGATGATGAGGCCAACCTCGCCTTCCGCCAGCTCCTCGCGGAGGCGGATGAGCGGCTCGTTCATGCACCCATCGTCATTCGCCATTCCTTCGTTCGTTGCAGAATGGACGAACCTGTTGCGCAACTCCATCCCGTGCAGGGTCGTGCGGTCGAACACTCCGGCCATTGGTCTCCTCCTCTCAGTGCGTAACACTATACGCCACCGCACGAGGGGCGTTCCAGACGCGGAGCGCCGCAGCCGGCGTCACACGCGTTCGTGCCTTCCGGCGTAGGGGAGACGCATGCGTCTCCCGTAGGGCGGTGAATCACGCACGGTCGCGCCGGCCGAACACGCCCGCTTGCGGTTCTCCTGCAGGGCGCGGGCTCCCACACCCGCCATCCGGTCGTCGGACGCCCAGAGTCGTTGCCATCTCCCAACCGATGGACCGAATCGACAGGATGGACGAAATGGACAATGGTCCGTCGTCCCCGTGTAGCGGCAGGCTCCCATGCCTGCCCGGCGGGGGGATTCCCGGTCCGCTGTAGGGTGCGGGCCTCCGTGCCCGCCCGCCATCCGGTCGTCGGACGCCCACCGGCATGGATGTCACGCTGTGTCGTATGCGGGTCGCATGCTCGGCCGGGCCGCCATCACGTACGAAATGAGCATGGCGTCCCCGCAATTCCGTCCATGTGTCCCCGGGCGAGTCAGGCGAGGGCGGCCGGCGCGTCCCGGGCGGCAGAAGCTTCCCTGCTGACCATTCCCACGAACGCCTCCACGACGTTGGGGTCGAACTCGGTGCCGGCGCGGTCTCGAACGTAGGCCAGCGCCTTCTCCGGAGACCAGGCCGGCCGGTAGCAGCGGTCGGACGTCAGCGCGTCGTACACGTCCACGACCGAGAAGATCCGGGCAGACAGCGGTATCTGCGTCCCCGCGAGGCCGCGTGGGTAGCCGCTGCCGTCCCACTTCTCGTGGTGGCAGTAGGGAACATCCAGGGCTTTGAGCAGGAAGGGTATGTGGACCAGCAGCTCGTACGCAAAGGTCGTGTGGGCTTGCATTCGCCGGAACTCGTCTTCGGTGAGCCTGCCGGGCTTCAGAAGGATGCTGTCCGGTATGCCCATCTTGCCGACGTCGTGCAGGAGCGAGCCGCGGTAGAGGTCGCGCAGGCCGTTGTCCTCCATGCCTGCCTCGCCTGCGAGACGCGTGGCAACCTCGCCGACACGCTGACAGTGCCCGGCCGTCTCGAGGTCGCGCAGCTCGAGGGCATGCGCCCAGCCTTCCAGCGTCGCATCGTAGGTCTGCACAAGCTCGGCCGACGCCTTGCGCTCAGCCTGCAGCGCATCCACGAGGAACCGGTACATGCTCAGGAACAGGACGACGACGATGACGAGCAGCATGCCTGCGGTCAGGCCGGTGGTGGTCCACATGGTCATGTCGAGGGGACCGTACAGGGGAGTGAGCCAGTCCGCCAGCATCCCGGTGTCGGCGAAGTAGGCAAATGCGCCGTACATCAGGAAGCTCACTGCCGTGGCGACCCAGCCCGCGCGGATGCCGACCAGTATGAACGCAATGATGGGCATCACGATAAGGTAGCTCCGCCCCGAGCCGACCAGTCCGAACGGGACGAAGCTGTTGATGGCCATCGCGAAGCCAAGTGCGATGATGGCCGAGCCGCGGAGCCGGTAGTCGCACCTCTTGCAGACGGCGTTCACGACGACCAGCGCATAGAGGACCACCATGACGATTGTCGAATCGTGCCGCTCTGCTTCGAGGATGACGCCGCTCACGACCGTCGGCAGCGCCGCAACCGCAATGGCATAGAGCAGGATAGTGACCGCCCTGGTGCGCCACAGGCGCAGCACGTCGCTGACGGCGTCAGCGCGAAACGAACCGAAAAGCAGGTCGCGCATCTTCGGATTCCTCCCTGGCCCCGCAGGGCAACGGACGGGAACCCCACCAGAACGCCGTCTCGTCTCCGGGCCTCGCTGCTGCCCACAGTATGATTCGCCACGCTGGGGCATTCAATCCCCCTGCTGACGCGGAGTCAGGCCCGGGCGTGCCGGAAACCTTGCGGCTGCCTGCACGTGGGTGGAAGGAAATCGCGGGGACGCCACACGCATCCCGGTGCATCCGAAGCTGAGGCGGCGCCGGAGGGGCAGTCTGACCCGCTTCTGAACGCCTGGGCAGGTTTTGTGTGGTGTACCTGGATTCATACATGACCTGGGCGCATCGCCCGGTAACAGTCAACGGGATTATGTGAGGAATCCTGCTGACATGGGCGGCGAACGGCCGTGGCGGAGGTGGTCCGTCGCCTCGCCCCAGTGTCCACTCCGTCCACACCGTCCACGCCCGCGCATGGAAGACTGCGCCGCGCCGTGTGGTCAGGACGAGCCGTTTTCCGGCAGTTCGAAATGCCGGTTTCCGGCATGCGTACTATTACATAGAGTACTTCAGAGACTACTTCATAGAGTATCTGCAGGGGCACGCGGAAATAGTCGAGAGGGAACCGGCACAACAAGAAGAGGAGAACCGGAGGGCGCGGGTGGGGGGGGCGGTGAGCGGCGGGTTACAGGCGGGAAGGTTGCGGGTTCGCCGCCCCACCCCGCCACCGGGCAGGCATGAGAACCTGCCGCTACAGGGGATGTCGGGCCGTTGTCCATTTCGTCCATCCTGTCCATTCGGTCCATTCGGTCCATGTCGTGGAAGACGCCAGCGGCGGAG
>JALNYR010000012.1:0-27463 GCA_023229725.1 Dehalococcoidia bacterium
CCGGTTCGAATAGACTGCAGATTGCTGTGACTCCACCTCCAGCACGTGGCGAACACCCAGGATCATTTCGCGGCCATCCGCCAATTGCACGGGTTGTGTTAGGCTCGTTGAGCGCCACAAGTAGTAGTACTCCCCAAGGGTCGAGTGGTCCGCAACTTCATTGTGGACGGGAGAAAGGCCAAGGTGATTGCCAAGGACCGTTATGCCGAACTGCAGATCCGATGCGAAAGGACCGGCACACATGCTCGACAACCATGCCGCTCCGTTCAGTTCACTTTCGTAGAATGTCATTCGTTGCGTCAGGTCTGCGGCGTAGACAGGGCTGTCCGTATTGGAGATGGGCGCGGTCACCATGAGGAACGCAAGCAGACTCGCAGTTGCCGGCCCTGCCACCATGGCGCTCGCTGTTTGCCGACAGAGACTGCACAGCGACATGAGGCCTTCGGCTGCGAGCGGTGCAGCCAGCACCCAGATGAAGGCGAACCATCGGTGCGGCACTATGTTCCGTATCCCAAACAGTGGGAATGCAAAGGCAAACGCGCTGAGCGCAGCGACAGCCACCGCGATGGTCCACGTCATGGTGGTTCCGGTCCTGGAGGACCGCGGGGCGAGAGCACCGACGGCGACAAGGAAGTAGAACATCGCGAAACTTGAGACCGCCTGAAGTTCTTGTCGGAGAGCGACGCCGCCCTCCGGCGGCCGGTCAAGGAATCCTGCGTCGTTCATGAGAGAGTCGCGCAGGGTCAGGAGAATCTGCTCGAAGAACGTCGCACCACTCGGCGTGTACGGGTTTGTGCTCCAGTGTATGTACATGATGACTGTCAGCATGATAAGAAGCACGGCCAGACCGTGCTGGCGGGACACAGCCGGGGGCCGGTGTGCCATTCCGCGCAGCACCATCCCTCCTGCCAGCAGAGCCCCCAGGGCTGTCCAGAGGATGAACGAGGAGACCGTGTGGCACAGGACGAGAACGATGGCTGTCAGGAGCAGTAGTAGTGCGTGTGCGGGGAGTCTGCGTGGCAGTCCAATCGTGAGCATTATTGCCACGGTGAAGAGGGAGAGGCCCATTGACGTGGGGATGATCTGGGTTCCCCACTGCAGGTGGTAGCTTGTAAAGAGCGCGATGAGTCCGGCAACGCATGCCGCAGTGGGGCCTACGAGGTGTCTCGCCACGACGACCACTGCGAGCACGGAGAATGCGAGGGGGACCCCCACGCTGACAAACAGGGCGGTCTTGGCGGATACGCCAAGCAGGTTGGCTGCCATGACAACAGTGACATGCATGGCCGGGTAGTGTAGGTAGTACGGGCTATCCCAGTCTGCTGGCACATGGCCGCCAGCCAGTATTGACTGCGTCAGTTGTTCGTGACCCCACGCGTCAGAGCCGGGGAATCCCGGAGTGAGGTAGAAGACGCTACCACGGACTACGAGTGAGAGTAAGATGGCTCCCGATAGGAATAGTACCATCCGGGTCGGACTGGGCTTGCTGCACAACTGCAGGGTGAGAAGAGCGCAAGCAACGGCGACGACCACGAAGAACGAGAGCGGGCGCTCCGTTCTTGCGCTGTGGGCGATCAACGCGGCGACACCGAGCAGCAGCCAGAAGCAGGCTTGGATGGTGAGTAGGGCATTGCGCCCAATGGGTTCTGCAGTGGCCTGTGACTGGTGGCGATGCGTCGCCAGTGCGAGAATCCCCGCGAGTGCGAGACCGGGCCCAAGGGTCAGCATGTAGGCATTGACATGGAGGAAGTTGAGGCAGGCGATGGCCACGCCCAGGGCGATGGCGAGCAATGCGCCGATACGCTGCAGACTGTCCGCGCGGGAGACTGGCTCCTCAGTGTTGTGCAGAGTATTCGTTGTTCTCACGGCGTTGTGCGTCGACCTGCGGAGACCTTGTGCGGACTCGCGTGACATCGAGAGTATACGCCAGCCTCTCAGGAGTGAGCCAGAGGTGACGTGAGATTCCCACGTTCCGCATAGAAGGGGTCGGTCGCCTCTCGGTTCCCCATGGCAGGGAGCAGGTGAGGATGCGCAGTTGGCTCACTCACCTGCTCCGGTCTCTTTGTCGGTCCGAGGGAAGGCAGATGTTGTTCGGCGTATGCCCGAAAGAACGTTAGGGTTGGGGGGCCCCTCCTTCCGCTATGCCTGTGGACTCACCGTCCCTCGGGATTCGGAAGGCCAGCAGGCGCATTGTTGTCAGCATCTTGTCTGTGTCTTCCGCGCTGATGCTGGCATGCATTGGCAGGAACACAAGACTGTTCATCAAGCGCCAGACGGGCGCAAGCCTCGGCAAGTCCTCTGGAAGCGGCCCCCAGCGCGGGCCGTTGTCCGGCTGCTCTGCGCCGGAAGTGAACACGTCTCTGTACTTGAGCAGCGTACTGTCACTCGAGTCTACGTCCATTCCCAACCGCCGCAACGCGGCGGTCACATCTGCCGGCGCCATCGGGTGGTCCGGCAGGAGCCGCACGGCATACCGGTGGTAGATGTGGCTGGCGTGCGGTGGGGTGAGTGGCGGCACTAACGTAGTGATGTCTTTCAGACCCTCGGTGAGCAGGTGGGCGTTGGTGGTGCGGGCCGCAATGTCCTCATCCAGCCACCTGAGGCGAGTTTTGCAGAGTGCCGCCGCCAGGCCTGACATGCGAGAGCCACAGGCCGAGACTGTCTCCAGCTCGCAACTGTAGTAGTCACTGGTCCGCAGAGCGCGGACTTCATCCGCGACTATGGCACTGTCTGTCGTGACCATGCCTCCTTCGCCGGCGGACAGTACGTCGCCGTCCGTGAACGAGAAGCAGCCGTCGCCGAAGCCGCCTACCTTCCTGCCGCCCCAGGCGGCGCCGGTGGCCCGGCGCGCGTCCTCCACCACTGGGAGACCATGTCGCTCTGCAATGGACATGAGCGACCACATGTCGCACGGGCAGCCGAACTGGTGTACCGGCAGGATGGCCCGAGTGCGTGGCCCGATGCATGCCTCGACTGAGTCCGGCTTGAGTGTGTAGGTCCGCGTGCCGACCTCGGCCAGCATGGCTGCTGCGCCGGCGGCGTGGATAGCCCGGAACACGGCCACACTTGCCAGCGGCGAGGTGATGACCTCGTTACCGGGGCCGACGCCGCGGGCGCGCAACGCGAAGTGGAGCGCGGCTTCGCCGGAGCCGACGGCCACGGCGTAGCGCGTGCCGACGTACGCTGCGAACTCATCCTCGAGAGCCTCCACCTCCGCCCCTTGCGCGAACTGTCCCGAACGTGCCACCCTGATCAGCGCCTGGACCTCCTCCTCCTGTGCCTCGGCCGCGTGCATGGGGGATACCGGCATTTCCTCTCCTTCCTTGCGTGTCGGAAGATGGAGTTGGTCGGGGCGTGCGACAGGCGTGAATCGCGTGATGACGTTGATGCTGTCTGGGGAGCCGCCTGCCAGGGGTCGCCGACACTCGGCCCTGCCCCTAGTTTCATGGTAGGGCCGCGCGGCCGTGCGCCTACCGGCGTGTGTAGGACAATCGCTACGTGTCCGGTAAGGATGAGGAATCGTCGCCTCGCTGGGGCTGCCGGTCAGGGCACCCGTGTCATGAACTCCTTCCCATCCCGCTTGCAGATGAGCTGGGTCACGTGGCGGCCGGAGAGCGCCGCCGGCGGCAGGCCGCCGCCCGGCTCTACCCACTGCCCCACCATGTAGAACTGCCCGAGACCCGGCAGCGTCTTCTTCATCCGCAGGTTGAACGTCTCCTGCGTCACCCGCCAGCCCATGAAGCTCCCCCTCCAGTTGCCCGTGTACCGCGCCAGCGTCACCGGCGTGGCCACATCCCGCATCTCCACCTGCCCCGTCAGTCCCGGGAAGCGCCGCTCGAGCACCGCCAGCACCTGCTCCGCCACCCTCTCCTTCTCCGCGCGGTAGCGCTCCGGCTCCCGCTGCAGTTCCTCCCAGTACTCCCAGGGACTGCCCAGCATGACGCGGAAGACCGTCCTGCCCTCCGGCGCCATGGACGGATCGAAGTGGTACGGGTGCATGAGCAGATGCTTCCGCTCCCGGCCGGCGATAGTCCGCGGCTCGTCCAGCGGCAGGCAGAGGCCTGAGACCGAGGGCGGCACATCCGGGAACGTCCGCGCCATGCCGAAGGAGACGAACACGAGCGGCTCATACAGCCTCGAATCCTGGTAGTAGCCCTTGACCTTCTCGTCCGCGTACGTGCCATCGAGCATATCGAAGATGGTCGTCCGGCCGTCCGCCGCGGAGATGACCGTCTCCGCCCGGTGCTCCGTCCCGTGCGCCAACCGAACGCCGACCGCACGGTCGTTCTCCACCAGTATCCGGGCCACCCTGGACCGGTAGCTCACCTCGCCGCCGAGGCCGAGGTAGCGTTGCTCGATGGTCCTCGCGAACTCGAACGAGCCGCCCAGCGGGTAGCCCGCCGCCTTCGCCCGCACCCACGTCATCGGCATCAGCAGCCCGAGCACCGGGAACTCCGCCGCGTCCGAGACCGCCGCCAGCAGCGCCTCCCGCAGGAAGGGGCTCTTCAGCCGGGAGGTGAACCCGCCCACCGTCACCTTGCCCCAGCGACGCAGCACGCCCATGTAGGGGAGAAAGCCCCACGCCGTCCGGAGACCGCCGAGCGGCCCTTCCAGCTCCGCGGGCTTGCGCACCGGCATGTCGAACCTCTTGAGCTTCCGCATCACGTTCGTCAGGTCGCGGATGGGCGCGGCATCCTCCGGCGCAAGCTCCAGCAGGTGCTGTTCGAGGCGGTCAGGCTCCACGTACAGGCTGAGCGTCCGGCCGTCCCGGCCTTCGACCCGGATGAACGTATCGTGGTCGATGAAGCTGTGCCGCTGGGGAATGCCCAGCTCCTGCCAGACGCGGTGCATCGCGCTCGCCGGGCCCGAGCCCACGAGCCACTCCATGCAACCATCGATGGTGTAGCCGTTGCGCTTCCAGGCGGTGCAGACGCCGCCCGGGCGCGTATCCATCTCGAAGATGTGCGTCCGGTAGCCGTTCATCCGCAGGTAGCAGCCGGCGGACAGTCCCGCGACTCCCGCCCCGATGATGATGACTGACTTCTCCATCACGTCCTCCTGCACCCGTGTCTCCCGGCCAGTTCCGACCGGGATTCTGATTCTATCCCACGGGATGCCCGGAGAACAGAGTGCTGCGAGCGAGGGCACGCCACCGTACACTTTCACGCCGTCGCCTCCTCTTTGACAGACCGCCGACGGCGGCGCTACGATATGGTTCGATAGTTAGCTAACTGGCTAAGTATCAATGACCATGGATGATACGCTTGCCACTACCAGGGCGCTTGCCGACTCCAACCGGCTGCGGGTCGTCGCCGTCCTTATGGAGCACGAGGAGCTGTGCGTCTGCCAGATAACCGCGCTGCTTGGGCTCGCCACCGCCACGGTCTCCCGCCACATGGCGATTCTCCACGACGCGCGCCTGCTGCAGAGTCGCAAGGCCGGTCGCTGGGTATTCTACCGGCTGTCCGATGCCGTCAGCCCCGCCCTGAGGCAGTGGCTGAAGGACTCGCTGTCCCATTCTGAAGGCGTGGAGACTGACCGCGTGACCGTGAAGCGGATACTCTCGTGCGACCCTCGAACCCTGTGCACGTGCTTCAAGCCCCGGCAGCGGCCGGGCTATCCGGTGATGGAGATTCCGTCTGACGAAGGAGTGGAAAGGAAGGAAGACAGATGAAACAGGCAGACAGTGACACTATTCGCGACGAGGTGCGTGCGCGCTACGGCGGCATCGCGCGACAGGAAGGCTCCTGCTGCTGCGGTGGCGATGCCGCCAACTCGTGCAACCCGGCGTACACGGCCGACACCCTCGGCTATGCTAGAGATGACATAAAGACAGTGCCCGAGGGCGCCGACATGGGGCTCGGCTGCGGCAACCCGCATGCCATCGCCGCCCTGAAGCCCGGCGAGACCGTCCTCGACCTCGGCAGTGGGGGAGGGCTCGACTGCTTCCTCGCCTCGAAGCGAGTGGGGGCCGAAGGCAAGGTCATCGGCGTCGACATGACCCCGGATATGGTGAGCAAGGCCAGGCGCGCCGCGAAAGACGGGGGCTACGCCAACGTCGAGTTCCGCCTCGGCGAGATAGAGCACCTGCCCGTGGCCGATGGGACGGTCGACGCCATCCTCTCCAACTGCGTCGTCAACCTCTCGCCCGACAAAGAGTCCGTGTTCAAGGATGCGTTCCGCGTGCTCCGGCGCGGCGGCCGTCTTGCCATCTCCGACATCGTGGCGCTCAAGCCCCTCCCCGCCGCCGTCAGTGGCAACCGCGACGCCCTGTGCAGTTGCGTGGGCGGCGCCGTCCTCGTGTCCGACGTCGAGCGCATGCTGCGCGAGGCCGGGTTCAGCGACGTGCGCGTCGACGTGAAGCCGGAGTCCGCCGAGTTCATCCGTACGTGGTTCCCCGGCAGCGGCTACGAGGACCTCGTCGCCTCGGCGCTCATCTCGGCGGTCAAGCGGTAGCGTGCCCGTGCGCGGCTTGTGACAGCGAAGCGCCTGCATCAGGGGCGCGTGCACAGTAATGCAGGGTGCCACAGCCTTTGCCGGCGGTATGGGGCTACCTGCCATCGTCTGGCTGAAAGCGCTTGTTGACGTTGCCCAGCACGAGCGGGGGAAGCAGTAGCGACAGCATCGACACTGCCAGCAGGAGCCACCAGCTCAGGGACTGGAAGATGTCCCCTGGTCTCACAAACGTGTAGAACAGGTAGGCAAGAAACAGGACCCGTCTGATGACTTCGAGACTCACCGCATCGGCCTGATTCCTGGCGGCAACGATTCTCTCATCGTTCTCCGCAACCGGAATGGCGTCGTTCCTCTTCAGGGCGCGTATCTTGACCAGTGAGGCGAAGGCCATGGCGAACAGGACTATCGATATCGCCTCCAGCGCTTTGTGATAGCCGTGCGGATTGAACAACAGCCCGGCGCCAAGCACTGCGATGCCAAGTACGAGACTCACTACGGCAAACGTCCGTTCTCTCCTGATGAGAGCTTCCTTATCCATCACGCATTCCTCCTGTCCATTGCGCTCATTCCTCCCAGAACAGCTCATCGAGCGTCTTGTGGAGCGTCCTGCAGATTGCGACGCACAGTCTGAGGGTCGGGTTGTAGTCGCCCGATTCGATGAGCCCGATGGTCTGGCGCGTTACGCCCGCGGCCGCGGCCAGCTGCTCCTGCGAGAGGCCTGCGGCGACCCGAGCTAGCTTCATCTTCGTGTTCTTCATCGTCTTCCCGCGTCAAATGTACTATATATCTTGCATTGTGTCAAGTATAGATTGCATTCCGGGCCGGACGTGGGGGATGCTGCGCCCGGAACCGAATCAAGCCGGGGCCATATCCACTGCGCGTCATGCCGTCGACGCCGCTGACCTCTGACGGAGCGCTGTCACAGGCGCGTGTCAGCCTCGATGCTGACGTCCGGAAGGACGGTGGGAAAGGTCAGGAATGCCGGCCGGAGTGCAGGGGGAGGCCGCTGCTGGACTCCGAGCGGCCCTGGAATCAACCGTGGGGTGAGGTCACAACGACCGGAGCCGGTCCCGGGAAACAGGCCACATCCAATGCACTACAGGAACAGCTCCGGCTCGGCTCTCCTGGTCAGGCCTTCCTCCAGTTCGCGTTTGTGATGCAGGTACGCTTCGTCATCGTAGTACCGGGCGTGCTGCGGGCATAGCTTGACGCAGGCTCCGCACCTGATGCAGATGCCGGTGTACTCTCTCACGTTGTCATAGCTGATTGAACCCATCGGGCACGATGCAACGCAGAGCTTGCAGTCGTTGCAGTCGGCACTCGTCAGGGGCTTCACCTTGCGGAGATCGACCGGATTGCCCTGCACATCGCGAGGCTGAAAGTAGCCTCGATAGGGCTGCGGCACACCCTTCACGGTCACCGGCGGCAACGCGTGAACGTCCGTGATGGTCCCCAGCTTGTCCGTCACCTTCCGCGCGAAGTCGCGGACGACAGCCATGTCGGCCTCATCCGGCCTGCCTTCGGCCAGCGTGGTTGAGAACGAGTGTTCGCCAACGAACGCGGCCGCAGCCAGCGTATGGAATCCATCCTTCTCCAGTATGTCCCGCAGCTCGATCAGGGCGTCGTCATAGTTGCGGTTGCCGAATACCACCACCGGCACCCCGATGGCGCCGTTCCCCTGCACGGTTCCCAGGTACTTCAGCAGGACGTTGGGGACACGCCCGGCATAGACCGGTGTGCCAAGGACCACAAGGTCATCCGCAGTGAAGCTCAAGGCGGTCTTCCTGGAGCCCGGCAACGTGAAATCGAATCTCTCAGAGGCAACACCCAGCCTGGCGGCGATGCCCTCCGCGACCCCTGTCACCACCTTCCGGGTAGTCCCGGTTGCGCTGAAGAACACAGCCCATACTCTCTTGATGTTCACTCTACGTACTCCCTCGCGGCCTGGCCGACCGGTTGTGCCACCCATTATGCCATCGCAGCGAGCAGGATTCCCGCGCGCCTACCGCCGGCAGCGCGTTTCGCCGCGGCGTGCGCCTGCCGGTCAGGGCTGTGCCGTCGGGGAGTCACGCCACGGCGCAGACAGCAGCCGCCCGAGGCTCTCCAGGTCCGGACGCAGCCCGGAGGCGGCGCCCTGGAACGTGCGGGCGTTCGGACCCGCGGTGACCCGGCTCAGTGCGAACAGGTCGGACGCCGCAGTGGTGAATCGCGCGACGGTCGTGACTGCCGCCGAGAAGCCGCTGTCCCTGACGAGCCGGGTCGTATCCGAGCTGAAGGCGCCATAGGGGTACGCGAACACCCGGCATTCCGCCCGGAGATGCTCCTCAATCGCCCGCCTGCTGAGCGCAATCTCCGCCCGGGCCTCGTCCCGCGGCAGGGCGGTCAGCACCGGGTGGCTCACCGTGTGCGCGCCAATCGAGATACCGTTCTGCTGCAGCTCTATCGCTTCGTCCCAAGTGAGCATCAGTCTCTCGCGCGAGGACGCGGGCACGGTCCCCTCCATGGCGCTCAACAGGCGCGCCGTGGTGCTTTCTCTCTCTCCCGGCGACAGTTGATGCAGGTGCACGCAGATACGGCGAATGGCGCGCAACCGGATGTACTCCGACGCCAGCGGTTGCCGCCCGAGCCCGGGCGCGTCAACGCTGTTCTGTGTCGTCGTGTACAGCGCGTGGCTCAGCCGGGAGAACCACGGGTCAGCTTCGAGCCAGCCGGTCGTCACGAAAACCGTTGCGGGAAGGCTCCGCTTTCGCAGCACGGGCCAGGCGTACTGGAGGTTGTTCCTGTAGCCATCGTCGAAGGTGATGCAGAGGGTTCGCGGCTGGATGGACTTGCCGTCTGCAAGCCTGGCTACGAGCCACTCGAGAGGCACGACGTTTCCGAAGCGGGCGATGCTGTCCATCTCCTGCTCGAAGACAGAGGGACTGACCACGTTTCTGAGCCACGGGGGTGGAGCCGGGTGGACGCTGTGGTACATGAAGATGGCCGCGCCCGGCTGCCGCACGCGGGCGCGCAGGGAGCTGTACAGGTCGAAGACCCGCAGCGTCCCCAGGATATCCGCCCCGAGCCGCTGGAGATGCGCCATGCCGTGCAGCCTCTGCTGAACGGGGTCCATTCTACTATGGGGGATGCCCGGAAATGACGGCCGCGCGGGGTGCGCTCGTCGCCCGGCGACCCCGGCGGTCGAGCCCGGTTTCCCCCGCGGCAGGTTGCGTCGTCTCCCTTCGACCGGACTCTCCGTGCTCCGCCCTGTGGCCTCGCAGACCATGCGTGATGTAAAGTGAACCCTGCGTCTCTCAGCCCGCAAAGGAGAAGTGATGATAAGCACCACGGTCTTTCCCGGTCGGTACGTACAGGGCCCGCACGCGTTCAAGCGTCTCGGCCGCGAGATGGCGCGCTTCGGCACGAGGGGATTCCTCATCTGCGACCCGTTCGTCCTCGACCGGCTGCTTCCCGGTTTCCGTGCGGACATCGAGAAGGACGTGCAGCTCGTGGTGGAGCGGTTCGGCGGAGAGTGCTCGGACGAGGAGATAGCGAGGATAGCGGAGGTCGCCTCGAAGGTTGGCTGCGACGTCGTCGCCGGCATGGGCGGCGGTAAGACCGCCGACACGGCCAAGGCCGTCGCCGGAGCGCTCAAGCTGCCCGTTGTCGTTGCGCCCACCATCGCCTCCACGGACGCCCCGTGCAGCGCGGAGTCGGTCGTCTACACCCCGGACGGAGTGGTGAAACGGTTCATCTTCCACACCCGGAATCCCGACGTGGTCATCATGGATACCTTCGTGGTAGCGCAGGCGCCCTCGCGCTTCCTCGTGTCAGGCATGGGGGATGCGCTTGCCACCTGGTTCGAGGCTGAATCCTGCAGCCTGAAGCACGCGCCGAACGTTACGAGGGACCTCGGCTCCATCACCGCGTACGCCCTCGCACGGCTGTGCTACGACACGCTGCTGGAGCACGGACTGACCGCGAAGCTGTCCTGCGATGCCCACGTGGTGACGCCCGCCCTCGAGCACATCGTCGAGGCCAACACGCTGCTCAGCGGGCTTGGCTTTGAGAGCGGGGGCCTGGCGGCCGCGCACGCTATCCACAACGGCCTCACGGTGCTGCCGCGGACCCACCGCTACTTCCACGGCGAGAAGGTCGCTTTCGGTGTGCTCGCCTCTCTCTTCCTGACGGACAAGCCCTCCGCAGTCGTCGACGAGGTCTACGGTTTCTGTGAGGACGTGGGGCTTCCGACGACGCTCGCGGGCATCGGCCTCGCCGGTGCCTCCGATGATGATTTGCTGAAGGTGGCCGAGAAGGCCACGGTCAAGGGCGAATCCATTCACAACGAGCCGGCGCCCGTGACGGCCGAGGGCGTTGTGGCGGCGCTCAAGATGGCGGACGCACAGGGCAGGTACCGGCTCGAATGACCGCAGGTACTTCGGCTCGTGCCGGCTTTCAGCGATGCGGATGAGGGGCCGGCAGCAGTCCGCGCCTTCACGCGCCCGTGGCCCGGGTGGTCCCCTGCGTGGAGACTGACGCCGGCGCGCGCGGGCGGCGAGCGACGTATCTGTACACGGCGTCGAGCTGACCGGCCACGGAATCGAGACCGAAGGTGGCGGCCGATTCCGCCGCCAGCGTCGGGTCGCCCGCCCCTGTCTCTGAATCCAGCAGGAGGTCGAGCTTCGCTGCGAGTTCTTCCGCGGCTCCCGCCCGGAACAGCACGCCGCGGCCGGGCGTCACGAGCTCCGGGAGTCCTCCGACCTCTGACGCCACGACTCTCTTGCCGCTGCACAGGGCTTCGAGCGTGACCACGGACTGCGTTTCCCAGAGGCTTGGCACCACCACGAAGCTGCATTCCCGCATCCATCGGGCGACTTCGGACTTCGGCAACAGACCCAGGAACTGCACGTGCGTGTGCACGTCGAGCCGGCGCGCCAGGTCCTCGAGGCGCGCGCGTTCCGGTCCGTCTCCCGCTATGACCACGCGGAAGTCCTGCCGTTTGACACGCAGAATGGCAGTCGCCTGCAGTATCGTGTCGACACTCTTGATGGGAACGAGGCGGGTCACCACGAGGACGGTTCCGACAGCCGGTTCTGCAAGGACGTTCGATCGGTGGAAGAACACAGACGTGTCAACCGCGTTCGAGACAATCCGGCAGGGTCTGCCCGGAACCAGGTCTTCGATTGCGCCTGCCATGCTGTGCGAGACCGGAAGTATGGCCGCGGCGTGACGGTAGACGAACCTCGCCTGCAGCCGGTCGAGGCGTGACAGGCGGCCGAGCGACAGTGCCGACCAGTGTTCGCTGACGACCAGTGGTATCCGCAGCATCCAGCTCAGCAGCACCGCGCCCGGACCCATCTGAAACACGTGTACGTGGAGTACGTCGGGTATGCCATGTCGTGCGATGAGGATTCCGCCCGCGAGGGCAACGAGCGAGAACCGTAGCGCAGCCTCCAGAAGCTCCGCGGGGCCGGCGACGAGAGCGCGCCTGAGTCTCGCGGACCGTGCGCGTCCGTGGCCGTTCTCACCTCCGTGTGCACCGCCCAGCAGAGCCATCCCCAGAGACACGGGGAAGAAGTACTCTATGTCGACGACGTTGCCGACAGCGCGCCGGTGAGTGTGCACGGCCACCGGGCTGCAGCCCTTCCTGTGTCTCCGGTGTACGTACAGTACGCGGGATTCGTTGTGGATGCCGCAGGCTCGCACGTGGTCAAGCACGGACACACCGTTGTCCGGCCACTCTGGTGTCGGAAACCACGACGGGATGTGGAGGACCTGCAACTTGCCGGACGCTCGGGTCACGTTTTCACCGGAGTCGGCGCCGTTGGCCGCTTCGCGCTCTCGATTGAACCGGGGAAGGCCCCTCCGACGTCGCGGCACTTCGCTGATTCTCCGGATGACGACGGGACTGCTCTAGTGCGTGTCGTAGTCGCCCAGCTTGTCCAGCCGCGAGAAATTGTGCCAGGCGTCTATCCAGCGGATGGTGCCGGACCTGTTCCGCATCGCGACGGAGTTCGTCTGCGCCCCACCGGGGAAGTAGCGGACGCCCTTCAGCAGCACGCCGCTGCTCACGCCTGTGGCGGCGAAGAATATCTCGTTGCCTGAGACGAGGTCCTCAGTCCTGTAGACCCGGTCGACATCGACGCCGTCCGCTTCCGCGGCCTTCCTCTCGCTTTCATCCCGGGGCCACGCCTTGCACTGTATGGCTCCGTCGAGGCAGCGGATGGCCGCGGCCGAGAGGACCGCTTCCGGTGTGCCGCCGATGCCCATCAGCGCATCGACCTCTTTGTCCGGCAGCGTGGCCTCTATCGCTGCGGCGACATCGCCGTCCGAGATGAGCTTCACCCGCGCACCCGCGGACCGTATCTGCGCAAGCAGCTTCTCGTGGCGTGGGCGGTCGAGGACGACCACGGTCAGCTCGGCGACCTTGCGGCGCTTCGCCGCGGCGATGGCCTTGAGGTTCATCGCGACCGGCGCATTGATGTCGATGTAGTCGCGCGCCTCGGGACCAGTCACTATCTTGTCCATGTAGAAGAAGTGCGCCGGGAAGTGCATCGAGCCGCGCTCGGACAGGGCGACCGCCGAGATGGCGCCCGGCAGGCCCCGCGCGCACAGTGTCGTGCCGTCGATGGGGTCCACGGCGATGTCGACGCACGGCGCCGAGCCGTCGCCGATGCGTTCGCCGATGTAGAGCATTGGCGCCTCGTCCTTCTCTCCCTCTCCGATGACGACGATGCCGTCCATCGCGACGTGCCCCAGGACGTAGCGCATGGCGGTGACGGCCTCCTGGTCGACGAGGTTCTTGTCACCGCGCCCCATGTAGCGGGCGGCCGACATCGCCGCCGCCTCGGTGACGCGCACCAGCTCCATCGCGATATTGCGCTCGATGGTCTCGTGGATGTTCGGTCCGTCTTGCGTCATGGCTCCCTTTCCGGATGCCCGGGGGCATCCTCCGCGCGCCGCCTGCTGCCATTCAGGCGGGACGGGGCGCGCATCGTTGCCCGCCGCGGCAACTGCCTTTCCTGTCCGTCCGGCGGGCGGCACCACTGTAGGTGTGAGCGACCTCGCGTGTCAATAGCTCTCGTACGGGACATCACCCGCGAACGGTGGTGTTGACACCCCGTGCGATGATTCATAGAATAGGCAGCGGTTCCGGGGGAGCTTCTCCATGAAGCTGAGAACCCCGCGCTGCGGGGGACCCTTCGAACCTGACCAGGTTAGGACCTGCGAAGGGAGGAATGTATGACCGACAAGAACGACCTGCCTGCACTCGGCAAGATACCGCCCGAATTCTTCGACACCGTCATCTATCCCCGACTCGGCGTCCCCGACCCCGCCATCGTCATCGGCCCTTACCACGGAGTCGACTACGGCGTGCTCCGCTTCGGTGACATGTGCATGTCGCTCGCCACGGACCCGTTCTTCATCGTCCCGGCCTACGGCTTCGACCGCGCGGCGTGGTTCGGCTTCC
Organism: Dehalococcoidia bacterium; assembly: GCA_023229725.1. Taxonomy (GTDB): domain Bacteria; phylum Chloroflexota; class Dehalococcoidia; order GIF9; family AB-539-J10; genus SKVJ01. The sequence goes on from JALNYR010000012.1 coordinate 13,907, forward strand.
ACATCATCTTCTGCGACGTGGCGGTGTCCGGGCTTCTGCCGCGGTACCTCACCATCGACCTGAACCTGCCGCCGGAGATAACGGCCGCTCAGCTCGAGGAGATGTGGGAATCGGTCCACCGTGAGGCTGTGAAGTACAACATCAGCATCGTTACGGGTCACACGGCCCGCTATGCCGGCTGCAACTACCCGATGGTGGGCGGAGCCACCGCCATCGCCATCGGTCCCGAGCGTGACCTCCGCGGCCCGTACCGCGTTAAGGCGGGCGACGTGGTGGTCATCACCAAGGGCCCGGCCGTCGAGGCGACCGGCCTCCTGGCCATCGGCTTCCCGGGCAAGTTCGTGCAGGCGGGCGGCGCCGGCTTCCAGAAGGAAGCGGAGGACATCTTCTTCCAGATGTCCGTCCTCGACGACTGTGCCATCGCGCGCGAGTTCCCCGGCGTGCATGCCATGCACGACGCCACGGAGTGCGGCGTCTGGGGCGGCCTGTTCGAGATGGCGAGGGCGGGCAAGTACGGCCTCAGGATTGATCAGGACCTCATCCCGGTCCAGCCCGTCATCAAGCGGACGGCCGAGGTGTTCGGCTTCGACCCCTTCTGCGCCATCAGCGAAGGCACGCTGCTGTTGATGATGGCGCCCGCGGAGGCGCCGGCGCTGCTCAAGGCCTTCGAGGAGCGGGGCATCACGGCTGCGGTCATCGGCGAGGTGCGGCCCGCGGCTGACGGCATGACGGTCCGGCACGGCACAACGGAGCGCCGGCTCGTGCATCCGGTCGTCGACCCTTACTGGGCCATCGTCGACCGGCTGTCGCACGAGGCGGCCTGAGGTCCGATACAGGGGGAGGGGTCGTTCCGTTTCCGGCTGTCGCGCGCGCATCGTGCGTGCCCGTGCGCGTCACGCAACGTGGGGTAGACCCCGGCGCTTCCCCGTCGCCCCTGTGCTGCGACCGAGGTCAGGCTGCTAGAATGCACCCGGCCCTCCGGGGCCGACGAGGAATGTGAAAGGAGCACCATGAAGAACGATAACGCACAGCAGGCGCTTCTCGACCGCGTACAGAGCGAAGCGGAGCAGCTGATGAAGATGCACGCGTGCGCCCGCTGCACGTTGCTTGCCGTCGCCAAGAACCTTAACCTGGCGTCCGATGAATGCCTCGATGTGGCGCTGAAGACTGCCATCCCGCTGAGCGGTGGCATCGCGGGCACCCGGAACGAGTGCGGAGGTCTCATCGGTGGCGTGATGGCCATCGGACTGGGACTCATCAAGTACGACCCGCGCACGGACAACCCCGAGGCGCGCAAGGCAGTCACCGCAGCAACCAAGCAGTTCTATCGCTGGTTTGAGGCCGAAGTCGGGCACGCGCGCTGCTACGACATCCGGGACGCGAAGGTCGGGAGGTTCTTCGATTCTTCGGATCCCGAAGAGAACAAGAAGTGGATTGCGGCGGGCGGGCCGGAGATGTGCGCCGGAATCGTCGGCAAGGCTGCCCGCAAGGCGGCCGAGATGATACTTGCCGCACAGCAATCTACGTAAGGCAAGCGGCAGTCGGCGTTCGGAAGCAGGTTGGGTGGTAGTCGGACCGGCACAGCCGTAGCCTACGAGCCGGCAGGGGGGCAAGCCGCCACCACCACGCAGTTGCGGCCGGAGTCCTTCGCCCGGTAGAGCGCGCTATCGGCCCGGCCGACCAACATGTCCTCGTCGTCTCCGTCGCAGTACTCGGCAACGCCGAGGCTTACGCTGGCCTGGAAGTCGCAACCATCCGCGTCGTGCATCGGGGTACCCTCGATGCCTGCCCTCACGCGTTCCGCCATGATGGCGGCTCCGGCTGCGTCGGTGTTCGGCAGGATGAGGAGGAACTCCTCGCCGCCGTAGCGTCCGAGCGAATCCGTCGTGCGAACGCTCCTTCGCATCAGCCCGGCCATGTCGGCGAGGACGCGGTCGCCGACGCGGTGTCCGTAGTTGTCGTTCACCAGCTTGAAGTGGTCGATGTCGAGCATGGCCACGGCGAGGCGCCCGTGGTAGCGGTGCGTGTGTCGCAGCCACTCGTCGAGCTTCTCAAGTATGGCGCGACGGTTCAGCAGGCCGGTGAGCGTGTCGTAGTAGGCGAGCCGTTCGAGTTCGGCGTTCTTCTTCTCCAGCTCGCGCTGCATCGTGAGCATCTGGCTGTTGAGCCGGCTCAACTCGGCATACAGCACGTGGGGGTCGTCCTCATCCGGATGAACAGTGGCCATGGAGGTTTAGTATACTCACCTGCGCTGCAGTATGCTACGCGCCGTCTCCAGCGCCTCGCGGGCATCCGTGCCGGTGCCGTCGGCTCCCACCCGCCGCCAGAGTTCCGGGGCGATGCGGAAAGGATGTCCTCCCGCGAGTATCGTGACCCGGGCGCCGGCGGGGGACTCCCGCACCCGGGAGATGAGGTTCTTCACCGCGCTCACGTGAGACACGAGGGTGGCTGAGATGGCGAGGACGTCCGCGGCGTACTTGTCGAGCGTTGCGACGATGCTCTCGGCGGGAACGTTCGCGCCCAGGTAGTGCGTGTCCCAGCCATTGACTTCGAACAAGTCCGACACCATGCGGGCGCCAATCTCGTGCATCTCGTCTCCCACGCACGTGGAGACCATCTTCAGTTCGTTCCGGTGACCGCCGAAGATATAGCCGTAGAGCTGGGACATGATGAGTTGCGTCGCGGCCGTGCAGTAGTGCTCGTCCGCTACCGTGATGCGGTTCATCTGCCAGAGCCTGCCAAGCTCCCGCTGGCATGGCTGGAATACGTGCAGGTGCATGTCCTCCACGCCGGCTCCTGTTCCCATGGCGTTGCCTATCAGATAGCCTGCCGCGGTCCTGTTGCCTTCGAGCAGCCGCGCCAGGTAGTCAACGGCCAGAGAGCCGTACGGCCTGTCGCTCGAGATGAATGAGTCGATGTCGACGGGAGCGAGTGGAAGGTAGTCCACGGCGGCGGCCACAATCGGCAGGACGGCTCCGGTCAGCGCGGCCGGCAGAATCTCGGAGATGACCTCGCGCGTACACTCGAGGGTGCCCGCGAGTGCGGTGTCGGGCATCGCGCGGTGGTGGAACACGACTTTGCACCAGGCGAAGTAGTCGACAAAGAGCGCCGGCTCTTCGAGCTCGACGGCATTGGCGAGGAACTCGATGTGGTAGCGGGCGTCTCGCACGGCGCGTGCGCGCCCCGCCTCGCCGTACGGCTTCCAGAGTTCGCGTTGCAGGGAGTACTGCCGCGCCACGATAGTCTCAGCGAGGACATCGATGTGCTCGTTGAGTTCGCTGCTCGCGAGACTCGACAGCTCCGGCATGGCGTGTGTACCACCGTGGCGCGACAGTCAGGAGGTGAGCCTGATTCGATGATACGCCCCATGCGGCCCGATGACCAGCGACGCGGCGGCTAACCGTGTGCAGGACGGTGAGGCAACGTCGCATACGGGTCCGTCCTACATTGGTCCTGCCGGCGGTCCGCCGTGTGGATTCTCGAGTGGAGGAAATGGCAAGGGCGGCGACCGCCGGTGGGAGACGGTCGCCGCCCTGCCGAAAGGTAGTGTTCAGTCGGAGTCGTCTTCTTCAGACGAAGAATCGTCGTTCTTGCCGCCCTGCGTGCCCGCCCAGTCCGGCTTGCCCTTCTCCTCACGTTTGCCGCCGTCGGCCGGCTTGCCGGCGTCATCCGGGTTGCCGGCGTCATCGGGCGGCTCCAGCATGAGACCGGCACCTGCGCCCTCGGGCTGCCCGGCGGAGTCCGGCCTGCCCGACTCGTGGGGCTTGCCGGCCCATTCCGGCTTGCCGGTGCGGGTGCGTTCCTGTGCCTGTTCCTGAATCTCGTACTCTGCGCCCTGGCCGCTCTCGGTGAGCTGCGGCTTGACGATGTACATGCCGCTGTTGCCCGCCTTGTGGACGGTGAGGTCAAAGACGAAGTCGGTCGGCTCTTCTCCCTCGACGGCGACCGGCATCACTATCTGCAGCTTGTTGGAAGGGAGTTTGATCTCGAAGGCTTCTTCCTCGTTTTCCGCATCGGCCGGCATCGCCCAGATCTCATCCACATAGAGGAATACCTTGGTGTAGTCGCCCTCCGGCACGACGCCGGCCCAGACGGCAACCGCAGCCTCGCCGGTGAGCCCGACGAGATTGACGTCGACCGGTGCGAATGTTTGCTCGACGACCTCGTCGCTGTCGGCCAGCACGAAGCCAACGCCGGATACGGTGACCCACAGCTCCGAGAAATCGCCGATGTCGTTCGGTTCGTCGCTGATGAGCAGCACGAAGTTGGGTTCGTCGGCGGTGACAACCGCGGCGACGAGCCCGGCGGCAAGCGCAGGCGGCGTCTCGATAGCTGCAGGGGACAGGGTGTCAGCCGAATCGGCCGTTGCCGGGGCGCATCCGAACAGCGGTACGGCGATAAGTCCGAGGCTAATCAGCAGCGCAACACACCGTCTCATGGCTCGCGTCTCCTTTCGGGGGATTGAGTGGGCCTGTCAGAGAGGAGAAACGCGGGATGACGCCGGATGTCAGGCCGCTACGGAGGAAATGTCCTCAGTCTTCGCGTGACCGCGTGCCTGCCCGGGAGGGTCGCTCTTCGGGCCCTTGGTTTCTCCGGCAGGACCATCAACCTGGCCCTGGACGGGCTGGATGGTGCGGTCCACGCCGCTCTCGCTTGCCTGCGGAGAGAGGATATAGCGCGCTCCGGCTCCGGCGTTGCCGGTCCTGTGCACGGTGACGTCGAACACGAAGTTGACCGGCTCATCGCCTGCCACAGAGAAGTCGATGGAAACGCGCAGCCTGTCGGAGGGGAGCACGACGTCGGCGCTTGCACCGGTTGACGCGAGAATGCCTTCGACTGCGCTGATGTGCACCAGCACGGCCTTGTAGTCGCCCGCCGGCACTTCGCCGCGCCACAGCTCCCGCGCGATGTCTCCCTGCAGCGGCGCAAGGTCGACGGGCGCGCCGTCCGGCGTGATGCTGACCGAGGGGCCGCTTTCCGGCTTGAGCTCGATGGAGTCGATTGTGACGTTGAGGCTCTCGAAGTCCGCGATGTCGTTCGGCGCATCGCTGAGGTAGAACACAAAGTTGCCGTCCTCTGCGGGCACGGCCGGGATGAGGCCGGGCGCCTCCGTAGCCGGTGGCTCCGTGGGTTCGGACGTCGGCGTCGTGGGGGTTGTCGGCGTTGAGGGAGTGGACGGTGTGGTCGGCGACACAGGCGACGTGGGCTCAGTGGTCGGGACTCCCGTATCCGGCCCGGCTGTCGGAGACGCCGGCGTCGCGGGCGTCAGCGAGGGCGCAACGACCAGCAGCACCGTGAGGGCGATGACGGCGAGAGAGGCCAGCGCCGCGACGGGCAGGGGTCGGGCGAAGAGTCGTTCGAGCAGGGACGGGGTGCGCGCCGGATGTCTGGCGGCACGCCGGCCGTCGCTCGCGGCAGCGAGCCGCGCACGTGCCCGACGCATGGCGTCTTCTGAGGGTTCGAACCGGTATGCGTCGTGCGACGCGTGCGCCACGCGCAGCAGCGGCTCGAGCCGGGAGGCCTGCTCCGGATGGCGGGCAAGGCACTGCTCGATTGTCTCGCCCTTCGCCAGCCGGTCGAGGCACTCGTCAAGTATGCGGTCAAACGCGTCGGTATGCATGATGTCTCACGGGATAAGGAGTCCCCGCACCTTCTCCAGGGCGGCGCGCTGCATCTCGCGCACGGCGCCGTCGCTCTTGTGCAGCACGTCCGCAGTCTCCTTCGAACTCAGACCGCCGAAGAACCGCAGCGAGAGCACGTCGCGCTGGTCCTGCGTCAGGCGGGTCATCGCCGCTCGAACGTCGGCCATCATGAGGCGCTCCTCGGCGATGTGCGCCGGGTCCGGAGAGTCGGGAAGCACGGCTTCGTCCTCATCTGCGCGCTCGAAGCGGCTGCCGCGTCGCAGGTGGTCGACCACGAGGTTGTGAGCGATGCGAAACAGCCATGCCTCCATGGGCAGGCCGCGCTCCTGGTACGAGTCGAGCGACTCGAGCGCGCGGACGAATACCTCTGCGGCGATGTCTTCGGCATCGGTCCTGTTGCCGGTCCTGGCATACGCATACCGGGCAAGCCTGGGGTAACAGGAGTCGAAGAGGGCGCCGAGGCGCTCCTCCGTATGGCTGCCGGTCGTGTGCTCTCCGCCGGAATCGCAATCCATGCAAGGCTGTCCCGATGCATCAGGCCGCCTCCCAGTATACACAAGCGCCCGCGAGCCGGGTCCGCTGTGAATCCTCCATCACTACAAATGGAAACGCAGGGAAGGCGATTCTGTCAGGACTTTCGTGGGCGGACGGGCCGACGGCGTCCGCTTCCCGGAGGAGGAGAACGGCGAAGGCCGCTCTCCCACGAGCGGCCTTCGCGATGAACCGCGTGATGCTAGACGAAGCTCATGAGGCGGCGCGGGTTCTTCACCATGATGGTCTCGATGACGTCGGCGCTGATGCCGCGGCGCAGCATCATGGGGACGACGTAGTTCGAGATGTGGGCGTAGCCCCAGCCACCGTACCGGACCAGCTTATTCTTGCAGACGATGTCGTGCGAGATAAGCAGCCGGTCGAGGAAGCCTTCATCCATAAGGTCGCGCAATTCGTAGATGCGCGTGGTGTCGTTCGGCAGGTCGATGGGGTCGGCGCCGGGGAAGACGGGGAAGTGGCCTTCGTAGCCGAAGAGGTCGTACTCGATGTAGCAGCCGAGCTTCGCAAGCGCGAGCCGGCCCTCTCTCGTGCGAATCCTGCCGTCGATGTGGCTGAACGCCACGCGGCTCATGTCCGCTCCGGCGTCGACCAGGATGCGCGCCGCGTTCATGGGGCCATCGGGGTGCCTGCCGGGATGCACGTTGATGGGCGCGCCGGTTTGCCTTTGCGCCTTCACGGCGGCCAGCAACGACTTCTTCTCGAAGTCGTGCATCGGCCAGGACGTGCCGACTTCGCCGATGATGCCCGCCTTGATGCCAGTGATGCCGACGCCTTCCGTGACATCGCGGACTATCTCGTCGGCCATCTCCTCGACCGACTTCGAGAAGACCGCCGGATTGAGCGAGTTGGCAGTGTAGTAGCCCGACCCCATGATGATGTTTAGCCCCGTCACGCGGGAGATGCGGGCAAGCGCGTTGACGTCGCGACCGAGGCCATTGTTGCCCTGGTCGACGACGGTCCTGCCGCCCGCCGCCTTGAAGCAGAGCACTTCCCTGGTGCCGAGTTCCTCGTCAAGGAGGCGGAGGTTGTCCACGTTCTCGAACGGGTGGTAGCGGAGCCAGCTGAGTATGTCCCAGTCCACCGGCTTCAGCGAGTTGCCCTTGTCCGACGACGCTGCCGGAGGTGCGTACAGGGCCGCGCCGTCCATGAGTATGTGCTCGTGCGGCAGCGTGACGCCGAGCGCCTCCCCGTCAACGGGGCCGAGAACCGTCTGTGCCTTTCCGACCATCCACGAGATGGACATGGTGCTGTGGCCTCCTTTCGCGAGTGCGGGTCTGCGAAGATGCCCGGATTGGTGGCGACGATACCACGGGCCATCGAGGGCGTCAATGCACACGCCGGGATGCCGCAGCCACACCCCACTGTATGCTGCTGCGCGCGTGCGGCACCAATGGACCCCGGCTACGCCGGCACCACATGGTGCAGAGCGAAACTAGGACTCTTCGATCCGGATTGTCTCGATGACGTCGCCCTGCTCGATCTCGAGCATCACGTCGGCCCCCTCAACGAGCTGACCGAACACGGTGTGCTTGCCGTCAAGGTGCGGCTGCGGTGCAAACGTGATGAAGAACTGGCAGCCGTTTGTGTTGGGGCCGGAGTTCGCCATCGAGAGTGCGCCGGTGCCATGCTTGTGGGACGTGAACTCATCCTGGAACCGGTAGCCCGGGTTGCCGCCGCCCGTCCCGAGCGGGTCGCCACCCTGTATCACGAAGCCGGGAACGACGCGATGGAACGTCGTGCCGTCGTAGAAGCCCTCTCTCGACAGGAAGACGAAGTTGTTCACGGTGACGGGGGCGTCTGCCGCGAACAGCTCGCAGACGAGGTCGCCTTTCTCCGTGACGATTGTGGCGGTATAGGACTTCGTGACGTCTATGGTCATCTGGGGTGGTGCGCTGTAGGTCAAAGGTTTCTCCTCCTGCGAACAAGCGGTGAGTGCGCATGTCAGCGCTACCGCTGCCATGACGCCAGGTAGTGCGAGACGTTTGCTCATTCCGAAAATGCTCCTTGCTCCGCCCCCGCATGTATCGTCCGGTCCCGACCCAGCGATGTGACCGGCCGAGAACGGGGAGCGCTATTCGCGGGGCTTCCTGCCTCGACCGGACTGGAAGCGTTCGTAGGTGTCAAGCAGGTCAATCTCGCCGAGATACACCTTCGCTACGAACCAGCCGATGAGGACACACAGGGCAACGATGAGGAACTTGGCAAACCCGAGCCACGCGATGATGATGCCGGCGATGAGCCCTGCCACCAGCCCTACTGTCTTTGCGTGCGCCATTGCCCTGTCCCTCTCAGCGAACCGCAACCCGGCTGCGCTTGTCGGAATGGTACTTGAACCTGATATCGACCTGTGAGACGGTGAGACCGGTAAGCTGCTGCAGCGATTCCCGCACCTTTGCCCTCATCTCGGGGTTGACCTCGAGGAGATTCGTGCCGAGGGTCACGTGAGCGCGGCACAGCACATGCAGGCCGCTCTCTTCCTCACGGATGAAGCACTGCACGTCGTTGACGCCGTGAATCGACTCGCCGGTCCGTTCCGCCAGAAGACAGAGGCTGTCGTTCTCGATCGTTGCCGTGCCCTTGTCGCTGGTGCTGAGCGTGTGTACCTGCGTGGTCCTCAGAGGAATCAGCTCGGCGATGAGGAGAGCCAGCATGCCCACAACGATGACCACGCTGAGGGCTATCACGGCAACCCGTACGCTGCCGGATGTGTCCGCCGCCAGCCGAAGCTGTGGCTGGAACCACCCGATGAGGACGTCCGGCGGCCATGCCTGTGTGGCCACACCGATGGTCACAATCGCCCCGGCGAGTGCCGCCACGGCAAATACGGTGACCACGATGCGGTTGAATACGGAAATCATCATCACTCGCCTCCGCTCCGCAGCCTGCGGCCTTGCGCGCAGCCCGGGGAGGCAGGAGGAGACGGCTGCGCCGCGCACAGTCTACTCTACCTTCGGCTGGACCTTCTTCGTGGGAATATCGATGCCCACCACGCGGATGTTGATTTCCTTGGCAATGAGTCCGGTGAACTCGAGCAGTCGCGCGGCGACCTTCTTCCGGGCCTCGTTGATGATGTTCGGAATGCTGTAGCCGTAGAGGACGTTGATCTGGAGGTCGACGATGCACTCTCGTTTGCCGACTTCGACGGACACGCCGGAGCGAGCCTTCTCCGCGGCGTCCGAGAATGCACCGGCGATAGCCCGACGCACCGCGCTGCGGCCGAGGCTGCCGACGCCTTCCACTTCCTGTGCGGCCAGACCGGCAATCGAGGCGACCACTTCGTCGCCGATAATGGTCTCACCGACGAAGCCATGCTCGTTCCTCTTGTCTTCGGTCATGCGCTCGCCTCCTTCTCCTTGTGCGATTCCGACCGGCGCAACTGGCCCCGAACCATCACGGCGTGTTCTCTCGGGCGCGGCGTGCGTCGCAAGAACCCCGCGCTCAGCTTTCACCACACGTGCGGGCACTAGCCCGACAGGCTCGTCGCAAGGGCGCAGGAGAGGGACACTCAGCTGCGCGTGTATATACGTCAGTGTAGTGTGACTCCTGTGTGGTGTCAAGGCAACTGAAGGGGGTGGACGAAGGGGCTAGCCGAAGCTGCGCAGGCGCCCGACGGACGCCCTGGCCTGCAGTTCCCGCAGCGCATCGCGGCCGATCCAGCGGGCTGTGGGGGAAGCGGAGGCGGACAGGCGCGACGCGAGGTCGCAGGCCGACGCGTTCAGCGTGGCGTTCCGGGCGCCGATTTCACGGAGGGCCCAGTTCACACCCTTTTTCACGTAGTTGCGCTCGTCGGTCGACTCACGCTCGATGGCTGCGAGGAATCTCACGAAGGCGGCGTCCACGGCCGTGCGCTCCGTTGAAGCAAGGCGCGCCATGATGACGAAGCCGGCGCGCTTCACGAACTCCTCCGCTCTTGTGCTCCACTCGTGTGCCTTGCGCTCCGCGCAGTGCGTGCGGGCGAACAGGTTCATGACGCACTGGTCACAGACGTCCCATGAATCGAACGCCGTCACCCAGGCTTCCATCTGCTCCTCCGTGACCGTGACAGGGCTGTCAACGAGAGAGGCGAGTATGCGTGCGTCGTGGATTCCCGTGCCCCAGAGAGCGAGCGCAAGCTCGTGGTCGCGGCCGATTGCCTTTGCCAGGGCGCGGAGTTGCGGCATCGAGACGCCGAGAGCGTGGTCGGTAGCGATGCCGTACCTCGACATCCCCTCAAGCGCCCCCGGGTTGGCGAGGACTCTCAGTCGCTCGACGATGCCTTCAGCATCCATGTCACAGCGTTCGCGGTGTACCGTTGCGGCGCACTCGCAACAGCAACGCGCCGAGGAATCCCAGCGCGATGAGTGTACACGGCAGGAATATCGCCTTCTGGAATGCCTCGACAGGGTAGAGGCGGATGTCGCCCATCATCTCACCCTGCCAGTTGAGGTCCAGCACGTACCCGAACAGAGGCTGCATGACGGCGGCGCCGGCGAACGCTCCCATGTTGATGAAGCCGGAACCCATGCCGCGCACCTCAGGCGATACGAGGTCGCGCACCGTGGCGTATGTCACCGGCATGGCCCCGATGTTGAAGCCGATGAGGAACGAGATGGGCCAAAGCGCGACGAGGGGGGGCTTCCCACCGTTCCAGAAGGCGATCAGCAGGTAGCAGATGAGGGAGATGGTGGTCGCCAGGATGACGGGGATGCGCCTGCTGTGTATGTAGTCCGACATGAACCCGAGCGCGGACGTGCCCAGGATGGCGCCGACCGCCGACACAAGTGCGAAGTTGGATGCGTAATCACGAGTGAGTCCGTAGGTCTGCATCAGGTACACGACGAGCCAGTTCAGGAAGAAGGTCGCGTAGGCGCCGTAGGTACCCAGGGCCACGAGGAACACGGGCCACAGCTTCGTGTTGCCGCAGACAGTGACGAGACGCTGTCTCAAGGTCAGATGCGAGGCGGCCTCCGCGGCAGCCGGCGTTGCCTCGTTCTCAAGCTCGGCTATCGATGGGAGTCCCACCTTCTCGGGGCCATCCCTTACAACGAACCAGGTGAGGGCCGCGACACCGAGGCTCACTGCGGCTGCGGTGACGAAGGACATCCGCCACCCGATGACGATGATGAGCAGGGCGAGCGGCGTGGCTGCGACAAGCTGCCCGCTGTTGTTGATGGCGCCGGCGAGGCCGGTGACCGTGGCCACCTCGCGTGAGCGGAACCAATTCATGATGACCTTCAATGCGCTGAGCCAGGCGAACGAGGCGCCGAAGCTCACGAGGAGACGGCCGACGTAGAGCACGCCGAAGGAGGGCGCCAGTGCCATGATGACGCTCCCGGCGGTCGTTATCAGCAGGCAGAAGGTAATGGTCTTGCGCGGGCCGAGCGTGTCGGCGACCGTGCCGGACGGCAGCTGCATGGCGGCGTAGACGTAGTAGTAGATGGCGCCGAGGCTGCCGAACGCCGACGCCGTTAGACCGAAGTCGGCCATGAGGCGGTCGGCCATCGGCCCCAGCGCAGCTCTGTGGAAGAGACCGACGGAGTGTCCCAGCACCGCGACAAACCAGATGCGCCACCGCTGGCGGTAGGCCGCGGCGATTGCGTCGTTCCATCCTGCGGTGACTGTGGCCTGCAACTTGTCTCGAGTCATGTCACGTCTTCAGTGCGTTCGCCGTGATGCCGCATCTTCTTTCGGAGCCGGTTGCCCGTGTCTCAGCGTCTCCGCCGCGCCGCATGCAAGCCGGAGCGCTCGCAGTTGTTCTGATGCGGAAGTGGGAGAGGGCCCGGCGCGGCGCCCGAGGCCTGACGCGATATCCTTGAGTGAGGCGCGCCGCGGTCGACTCGCGTGGCGTGAGCCCGGCTGCTCGAGGAATCGTGGCAACCAACCGGCGGCGTATTGTACGCCACATCTGTGCCCGATGGCCAACTCACGTGTGGCGTCGGTGGTGTATAATCGCAAACAGCATTGCGGGAGACATGCCGGCTTCGGCGTGTGATGAAGCGAGTCAGCGGAAGGAGGCAGCCACGATGAAGATACTGGATAAATTCAGCCTGAAGGGGAAGGTTGCGCTCGTGACCGGTTCCAAGAGGGGACTTGGCATGGGCATGGCGCTCGGCCTTGCCGAAGCTGGAGCGGACATCATCGGTGTGAGTTCGTCACTTGAGGCGTCGGGAAGCGACCTCGAGAAGGCGGTCAAGGCGCTCGGCCGCAAGTGCAAGTGCTATCAATGCGATTTCAGCGACCGGAAGGCGACCCACGCCTTCATCAAGCGCGTCAAGGCGGACTTCCCGGTCGTGGATATCCTCGTCTGCAATGCCGGCACCATCGAGCGCAAGCCGGTGGCCGACCATTCGGACGAGCAGTGGGACCGCGTCATCGAAGTGAACTTGAGTTCTCACTTCGTCGTGGCCCGCGAGTTCGGACGGGACATGGTTGCGCGCGGGAACGGCAAGATCGTCTTCACGGCGTCGCTGCTGTCGTTCCAGGGTGGCATCAACGTCGTGTCGTACGCCGCCGCCAAGGGCGGCATCGCCCAGGTTACGAAGGCTCTCTCGAACGAATGGGCCGGCAAGGGCGTCAACGTGAACGCCATTGCGCCCGGATACATGTCCACGGACCTGACGACCGCGCTTGAGAACGACCCGGTCCGCAGCCCAGCCATCACGGCGCGCATCCCGGCCGGTTGCTGGGGCACGCCGGCGGACCTGCAGGGTGCGGTGGTCTTCCTTGCCTCCGATGCCGCCAAGTATGTGCACGGTGTCGTTCTGCCGGTGGACGGCGGCTGGATGGGGCGCTAGTCACGTAGGTTTCCCGGGAAGTCAGAGTTGATTGGGGCCGGGCGGCCGCCGGTGGGTGGCCACCCGGCTTCTGCGTTGAGGACACGGCGTACGGGGGAGGTTCATATGATTGAGAAGATGGTGGGACTTGTTCCGCTCGTCAGAAAACCGAAGTCATTCGGCCGGTCGGACACCTATACGCTCATCCTGACGGAAAGCAGAATGGTCTTCGCCCAGCTGACGAACGACATGATGAAGACGGCGGCGGCGGAGGCCCAGCGCAAGGGCAAGGAGGAGGGGAAGGGTTTTCTCGCCCGCTGGGGAGACCAGTTGAAAGCGTGCACGGCGTTTGCCGACCGCTACTGGGAGATGGCGCCCGAGGCTGCACTCAGCGAGACGAAGGGAAACTTCGCGCTGCCGAACTCCTCGGTGCGGAAAATCAAGGTGGGTTCCAAGGGTGACGACGACGACGGGAACTACACCGAACTGAAGATTGAGGCTGCGACGGGCAAGTTCGAGTTCCGGGTTGACGGGGATGCGAGGTCGGTGAAGGAAACGCTCAAGGGTGTTCTCGGCGACCTTGTGAAGTAGCGGCTTCGCTGCCGCAGCGT
>JALNYR010000012.1:27483-30122 GCA_023229725.1 Dehalococcoidia bacterium
GGCTGCCGTCCCGGGCGTCAGCGGCTGTCCGTTTCTGGCTTCCCGCGGTTCTGCGCGGGTGACTGCTTGTCCGGCGTGGGCCGCTTGCCCCACCACGCCGCCAGCCGGGCTGCCACTTCTCGCTCGAAGCCCTGGTCGCTCGGCGTGTAGTACGTCCGTCCCTTCAGACCGGGAGGCAAATGCTCCTGCGCCGCGAAGTGCCCCTCGTAATCGTGGGCGTACTTGTAGCCTTTCCCGTAGTCCATCTGGCGCATCAGCCCGGTGACGGCGTTGCGGAGGTGGAGGGGGACGGGTTCGTTCGGCCCGCGGCGGATGTCTTCTTTGACGGCGGAGTAGCCGGCGTAGAGCGAGTTGCTCTTCGGCGCGGTGGCGAGGTAAACGACCGCCTGAGCCAGGGCGACATCTCCCTCGGGCATGCCGACGAAGTGGACCGCCTGCTGCGCCGCCATGGCGACTACGAGCGCCTGCGGGTCGGCCATGCCGACGTCCTCCGAGGCGAAGCGGACGAGGCGCCGGGCCACGTAGAGAGGGTCCTCTCCGGCTTCCAGCATCCTGCCAAGCCAGTAGAGGCCCGCATCGGGGTCGGAGCCGCGCAGCGACTTGTGCAGCGCGGAGATGATGTCGTAGTGCTGGTCCCCGGCGCGGTCGTAGAGGAGCGTGCGACTCTGCAGCGCCTCGCCTATGGCTGCCGACGCGATGTGTCGCTCGCCTGCCTCGTCCGGCGGAGTCGCGTGCGATGCAAGCTCCAGCGCGTTCAGGGCCGTACGCGCGTCTCCACTGGCCACGGACACCAGCTGTTGAAGGGCGTCATCGTCGAGACGGAGATGCAGCGCGCCGAGTCCGCGCTCCCCATCGGTCACAGCTCTCTCGATGATGACGCGCAACTCGTCCGGGCTGAGCGGTTCGAGCTTGAAGGTCCGGGCCCGCGAGAGCAGCGGCGCTATGACCTCGAACGAAGGATTCTCGGTCGTGGCACCGATGAACGTGACGGTCCCGTCTTCCACGAACGGCAGGATGGTATCCTGCTGTGCCTTGTTGAAGCGGTGAATCTCATCGATGAACAGGATGGTGCGTTGTCTGGAGAAGCCGCGGCGTCTCTTCGCCTCGTCGATGACGTGACGCAGGTCGGCTACGCCCGCCGTGACCGCGCTGAGGGGGGCGAAATACGACCGGGTCGTTCTCGCGATGATGCGTGCGAGCGTGGTCTTGCCGCTGCCGGGCGGTCCCCAGAGGATGATGGACGGCAGCGTGTCCGAGTCGATGCTCTGCCGCAGGAGCCGCCCGTCACCGACGAGGTGCTGCTGGCCCACGAACTCATCGAGCGACCGGGGACGCATCCGGGCGGCCAGCGGCCCCGGTTCCGGCGCCGCCGGCGCGGCCGGGCGTTCTTCGGGCCTGTCGAACAGTGGCGCGCCCTTGTCCATGTGTCTCTGCCGCTCCGGGCGGCGCGGCACTCCGCCGGACGAGCACCGGAGGGGCGCCGACGCGGTTACTCGAAGAGCCTGCGGAGCGCCTTGAGCGCTTCCTTCGCGATTGTCTCGGGGTCGGGGCGCAGGTCCATGACTTCCACGGACAGGTAGCCCGAGTAACCAACGTCCTTCAGGGCCTTGACGATGGGCGGGAAGTCGACCTTGCCGGTACCCGGCCAGCTCTTGTTCTCATCGTTCATGTGGACGTGCACCAGGTCCTTGCCGTACTTCCTGACCGCGGCCGGCACGTCCACGCCCTGGTTGTAGGCGGCGAAGCAGTCGAGCATCCACTTGAGGTTGGGGTGTCCGACCTCTTTCACCATCTTCATCGCGTCATCCGGCGTGTTGATGAAGTTCGTGAGGTTGGCTGCGATGGGCTCCAGGCTGAGCACGACGTTGTACTTCGCGGCGTACTCTGCAGCCTCGCGCAGGGTCTCTCGCGCCATCTTCCACCCTTCGATGAACGGGATCTCCTTCGGGATGTTGCGCGAGGCGGCGGAGCCAAGGACGACGTTTCGGCCGCCGACCTCGCCGCAGAAGCGGATGAGCTCCTTGAGGTACTCTTTCGTGCGTGCTCGTATCTCCGGGTCGGCGCTGTTCATCTGCAGCCACGGGGGACACGAGTGCAGGGGCCGCAGGTTGGGAATGGGTGTGAACAACGCATGGATGCCGGAGATGGCGATGCCCGCGGCGCTCGCCCAGCCGCGCATCTTCTGTCGCTCGGCCGACGTGACGTCGGTGATGCTATCGCAGAACGTGTAGGAAGCCAACTCGACGGCTTCGTAGCCGGTCGTCTTCGCGAAGTCGAATATCTTCTCGACCGACCAGCCTGGAAACGTGTCGCTACAGATGCAGTACTTCATCGTCACTTGTAACCTCCACTCCCGTTCCTGTCGTACCCCGCTGGGGGACTACCGCCCGTAGAAGAAGGTCAGCGGCCTGAGCTTCCGCCATATCTCGTCGCAACCCTGCAGTTCCTCTTTGGCCAGAGCGACTTCGAGGGCGGCGATGTTGTGTTCGATGTGTTTCTGCGAGGTGCCACCGATGATGACGGACGTCACCGTCGGGTTCGCAAGCACGAAGGCGAGCGCCATCTGCGCCATGTCCCTGCCGTGCTTCGCGGCAAGGGCCCGGAAGGCCTCCACCGCCTCGAAGTTGGACGCGTTCCAG
>JALNYR010000012.1:30132-30439 GCA_023229725.1 Dehalococcoidia bacterium
GCGTCGTTGGCGAACCTCGTGCCGGGGGTCGGCGGCCTTGTAGGGTCGTGCTTGCCGGTGAGGAGGCCGCCCGCAAGAGGGTTGTACGTGCAGACGCCAAGCCCCTCGGCCGCGCACAGTGGGAGCACCTCGTACTCGATGTCGCGGGTCAGGATGTTGTACGGCGTCTGAAGGCACTCGAACCGTTCCAGATTCCGGACGTCACTCGTCCACAACGCTTTTGAGATCTGAAATGCGCGCAGGTTGGAGCAGCCCAGATAGCGCACCTTCCCCTGGAGCACGAGGTCGTCCAGGGTCCGGAGAGTCT
>JALNYR010000171.1 GCA_023229725.1 Dehalococcoidia bacterium
TTGACCACGTGGACATCGCCGGCCTTCGTTGCCGCGACGAGACGGTCGCCGACAACAGCCGGTGCAACCGCAATCGCGCCACCGGCATCAAATGGCTCGCTCCACACCGGCGTTCCCGTGGCGGCAGTCAGTGCGTACAGCTTACCGTCGAGACAGGAAGCGTACAGGATGTCGCCGATGACCACAGGCTTCGCCCAGAACCAGTTGTCAGCCTGGAACCGCCAGCTGGGGGACTGCGCCCCGACCGGAATAGCGTAGAGCGAGCGGTCAAAGGACCCGACGTACACCGTGCCGTTCAGCACGAGCGGCGACGAGACGAAGCCGACGCCGGCATCGTACGTCCAAGACTGCACGGCGCCCGACGCGGCATCGAGCTGGTAGATCTGACCACCGAGAGTGCTCACAATCAGTGAGTCACCGGACACGGCAGGCGTTACCCACAACTTGCCGTCCAGAGGCTCCGACACCCAGAGCTCGTCTCCGTAGAGTCGATCAAGGGCGTACACGAGGCCTGATGTCTGGCCGCCGTCCCTCTTCGAGCTGCACACGTATACGACATCCCCGACGATGGCCGGGCTACCGACGACGGGTCCTATCGCATCGTCGGTGCGGGGGTATTGCCACTCGCCGGAACGCACCTGCGGGAAGACGAGGCCTGCTTTCCGCGATGCCGCGTCGAGCATCAGCACCTTGCCGTCGTAAGTGGCAACGCACAGGTGGCCGTCGCTCAGAACCGGGTCACCGTAGATAACCGATGGTGACTGGCTCGAGCTGCACCCGAATCCGCCCTTTGTCGTCTTGGTGACGGCATACTCCCACTCGTTCTCAGACGGGAAACCGAGCTGACCGGCTCGCGCCGACGCGTCGAGGGCCATGACTCTGCCGTCGGCAGAACCGACATACAGAGTCGCACCATCCGAAACCGCTCCCACGAACCCCTGTGAGGCGGCAGTCGACATGCATCCCGTGGCGAAAAGAGCGAGCACAGCAAGACCGAACAGTGTGGAGACTCGAACTGCCTTCATCAATTTATGCTCTCGCGAACCAAATCATCGGTCAGGGCACTGGATCGTACCGGGAGGCTGAGAACGGATGACAACGCAGCAATCGCCGGAACCCGAGGCCGACACCTCGAAGGAGGCCGTAGCGCCCGATGGCCTCGGCCGTGTACTCGGAGCAGGTCGGCTGAAACCGGCAGCTGTGGGGAGTCACCTCAGAGACCGTCTTCTGGTAGGCGCGTATCAGGGCAACCGCCGCCGACACGCCCCTCGAGGGCGATCCCTGCCTTGAGGAGGAGCTGCTGCAGCTCCTGTTCAACACTTCGATACTTCGCACTCTGCAAGCCCGGCCGGGCGATGACGACGACGTCCCAACCTGCCGTCAGCGTCCGGATATTCACTGCCTCGCGAATGAGACGCTTCGCGCGGTTGCGTTGCACGGCGCCCCCCACCTTCTTCCCCACCACGAGGCCAAGCCGACTCGTCTCACGGCCATTCGACAACACGCGCACTACCACGAGTCTGCCGGAGTACGGACGCCCCTGGCGGAACACAGCCGTGAACTGCTCCCGCCTGGCCAGAGACCATGGTTTCCTCATCCAGGGCTAAACTTGCGTCAGCTTCACGCGACCCTTCAGTCGCCTTGACTTCAGCACGCGAATGCCCGCTTTCGTCGACGTCCTCTTAAGAAATCCGAGGTTCCGCTTGCGGGGAATCCTCTTCGGTTGATACGTTCGCTTCGGCATACCCTGCTCCTATGAGCCGGACGGCCCGGCTGACGCTGACGGTGCGGACGGTGCAACTGGCGCGGCCGGCGCGGCCGGCGCCGACGACCCGGCTGATGCTGATGGACTCGCCGAGGCGGTCCACCCCGTCTTCCAGATGTGGCTTGTCCCGTACGGCAACAGCGCCAGGAAGCGTGCGCGCTTGATTGCCTCGGCCAGGCGACGCTGATGCTTCGAGCATGCCCGCGACTTGTGGCGGGATGCTATCTTGCCGCCGCCCTGGATGAATCGAGCCAGCAGGCCCGAGTCCTTGTAGTCAATCTCGATCCTGTCGGCGCAGAAGGGACATACCCTCGGTTTCCCACCGCGGAACTTCGTGCGTCTCCTGGAAAAGCGGAAGTTTGGCATTAACTCACTCCTCAATTCTGGTCGAACGGAATATCGCTGGGGGCGATATCTCCCCCTTCGTCGGGTAGAGTCGCGGTGCCGGATGCCCGGCCCAGGAAGACTACCCGGTTGGCTGTCACCTCAAGGCTCGTCCGCATCTGGCCATCCTGCCCCTGCCAGGGGCGCGCATGCAGGCGGCCTTCAACGTACACCTGCTGTCCCTTCGTCAGGAACTGGTTGCACTGCTCAGCCTGCTTGCCCCACACCGTCACACGGAACCAGTCGGTTTCCTCATGAGCTTCGCCCGAGGCACTCGTATACCGGTAGTTGGTCGCCATGCGAAAGGATGTGACGGATTTCCCATCGGGCGTGTACCGCATCTCCGGGTCGGACCCCAGATTGCCGATGAGAATAACCTTGTTCAGCGTCGCCACTATACTACTTGCCCTTCTTGATGACGAGGTAGCGCAGTATCGATTCGTCGGCTTCAAGCGTCTGTCGCAGTTCGAGGACGTACGACGGCTCGAGCTTGAAGCGAAAGAGGGCGTAATTGCCCTCCATGAACTTCTTGATGGGATAGGCCAATCTCTTCTTGCCCCAGCGCTGGGTCTCTTCTACGACGCCCTGGCGTCCGACAATCAGCTGGCTCACACCATCGATTTTTCCCGCAATAGTCTCCTCGTTGGCTTCGGGGCTTACGATAGCTACCAGTTCATAATCGCACATGGCGCACATTATACCATGTCAGCAGCCAACGCGTAAGCGCGCCCCCAGCATCTCCGGAAGGCCGGCATTCACGATGGACGCCGCCGCGGCAGCGACATCGTACGCCACGCGCCGGAAGTGAACGGTCAGGTCGTCCACAAGCACATCGGCATACGCGGCTCTCGGGTCGCCGTCCCGCGGCTGTCCGACAGAGCCGGGGTTGACGAGGAATCGTCCCTGACGCAGTGACAGCACTCCGTCGACGACCTCGACACCGGCACGGCCTGCCGGGGCGGCATCCATGCGGAACGCCGCCGGAACGTGCGTATGCCCGACGAGGCAGTGCGGCAGCGGACAGAATGACGACAGCTCCCTCGCACGGGCTGCGGACACTACGTATTCCCAGGTCGGGCCGGCCGGCGAGCCGTGCACCAGCAGGAAGGGTGGCGCCTCTACGCGCGCCGCGAGTGCCGAGAGGAACTCAACCGAGGCTGACGAGAGGCGTGCACTCGTCCAGGCACACGCGGCGGCGGCGTTGGCGTTGAACAGAGACAGGTCGGCACGACCTATGGCTCCCAGGTCGTGATTCCCGGCAACAGAGACGCACGCGTAGTCACGCAGCAGCTCGATGCACTCATTCGGCTCCGCGCCGTAGCCGACGACGTCTCCAAGCACCCACACCGTCCGCACAGGGCCGCTCGCGGCTGCGTCACGCAACACCGCACGGAGCGCCCGGGCGTTCGCGTGGATGTCCGCCAGAACCACGTACCGGTCCATCACGCGCCACTATAGCACCGCAAGTCTGCTGCCTTTGAGCGGTACGTGCCCGATGGTATAATCGCCGCGATGAAGCTTTCGGCCCTCGGCGAGTTCGGGCTCATCGAACTCATCCGGGACACCGTTCAGTCGTCCCGGGACGAGACCACAGAGGCTCACCGCCGCCTCCTCGTCGATATCGGCGACGACGCTGCCGCGTGGGCCGGCACGGACCTCGCTCAGCTCGCGACCACCGACTCTCTCGTGGAAAACGTGCACTTCAGGTTCGAGTGGTCAACCTGGGAGGACCTCGGCCACAAGTCGCTCGCCGTCAACCTGAGCGACATCGCAGCCATGGGCGGCGTGGCTCGGTATGCGCTCGTCTCTCTCTCCTGTCCCGGCGAGGTGGAGTCGGACGATGTCGTCAGCTACTACCGGGGCATGCGGGCGCTTGCGGACGAGCACGGCGTCGTCATCGCCGGAGGCAACCTCACGTCGTCGCCCATTGTGACGTCGACCGTCTTCGTCATGGGCGAAGCGCGGGCGGACCGACTGCTGAGACGCGCCACAGCCGTGCCGGGTCAACTGGTGGCCGTGACCGGCGAGCTTGGAGCGGCGTCGGCAGCCCTCTCTCTGCTTGGCAGAGCCGGCAGCGCGCTCTCCGGCATCCCGCGGGCACTTGCCGCGGCGCTCGTCAGGCCGCAGCCGCGGCTTCGTGAAGCGGCCGTGCTGGTCGAAGAGGGCGTGCGTTGCGCTATCGACATAAGCGACGGCCTCGTTGCGGACCTCGGACACGTCTGCGCCTGCAGCGGCGTCCCGGCAACAATCGAAGTCCGAGACGTGCCGGTGTGCAGCGCCTGCGCAAGGGCCACACCGGACGCGGTGCGACTCGCTCTCACCGGCGGAGAAGACTACCAGCTGCTGTTCACATGCACCTCCGAGCAATTTGCTCGCATCAAGAGGCGTCTGTCATGCCGGGTGACAGTCATCGGCAGGATCGGGCCCCGCTCGGCCGCGCCGGACGTCACCGTCCTCGACCCGAACGGCAATGCCCTCTCGATAGGAGACGCAGGTTGGAATCACTTCGGACAATGAAGTCCATCACGATTCACACCACAACCGAGGAGCAGACGGTCGCGCTCGGTCACCGGCTGGGTGCGATGGCATCCGCCGGCGACGTCTTTCTGCTGTCGGGCGAACTCGGGACCGGCAAGACTTGCCTGGTGCGCGGCATCGCCGCAGGCATGGGCGTATCGGACTACGCGTCCAGCCCCTCGTTCGTCATCATCAGGCAGTACCAGGGACGCCTCACCCTGTACCACATGGACTTCTACCGTCTGGAGCGCGCCGAGGAGATAGCCGACCTCGGCATCGATGAGTATCTGTACGGCGACGGTGTCTGCGCGGTCGAATGG
>JALNYR010000172.1:0-3083 GCA_023229725.1 Dehalococcoidia bacterium
GGGGCGCGTCCTTTCCATGGTGTCGGAGGAATCCGCCACCATCATGACGGTGCAGGCACCCGTCGATGTCATGCGATACATCGCCGTGAAAGGTTCGGTCGCCGTCGATGGGGTCAGCCTCACCGTGGCGCGGCTCATGCCGGATTCGTTTGCAGTCTCGCTTGTGTCCTATACTACCTCTCAGACGACGCTGGGCCTCGCCCGGCCGGGTCGCGTGGTCAACCTGGAGGTAGATGTCATCGCCCGGTACATCGAGCGGCTCTACGGGCAGCGTGGCGAGGGCGTCACGTGGGAACTGCTGCAGGAACATGGCTACGCGTGAGGTGATACTCAGACAATGCTTGGACGCATCGAAGACGCTATAGAAGATATCCGACAGGGACGCTTCATCATCATCGTTGATGATGAGAACCGCGAGAACGAGGGCGACCTGGCTATTGCCGCGGAGAAGGTGACGCCCGATGTCATCAACTTCATGGCGCGCGAAGGTCGAGGTCTCATATGCCTGCCCATCGTCGGTGAACGGCTCGACCAGCTCGGCGTTCCGCTGATGGTGCAGGAGAACACTTCCAAGAACTGCACCGCGTTCACCGTGTCCATCGAGGCCAAGAAAGGCGTCTCCACCGGCATCTCCGCGGGGGACCGGGCAAGGACCGTCTCGGTTGTGCTCGATCCAGCCTCGACGGCATCCGACCTGGCGCGACCGGGGCACGTGTTCCCTATACGTGCTCGCGAAGGCGGCGTGCTGGCCCGGGCCGGCCATACCGAGGCAATCGTCGACCTTGCCCGCATGGCGGGTCTCTACCCGGCAGGTGTCATCTGCGAGATTATGAATGAGGATGGCACGATGGCTCGCCTGCCACAACTTGAGCAGGTCGCGGAGCAGTACGGTCTCAGGATCATCGCCATCCGAGACCTCATCTCCTACCGCTGCCGGCACGAGCGGCTTGTGAAGCGCGTGGCCGAGGCGAAGCTGCCCACGAGGTACGGCGAGTTTCTGGCCATCGCGTTCAAGAGCAGTGTGGACACCAACGAACACGTGGCACTGGTGAAGGGCGACGTGACGAACGGCAGCCCTGTGCTCGTGCGCGTGCACAGCGAGTGCCTCACCGGAGATGTCTTCGGCAGCTGCCGCTGCGATTGCGGCGACCAGGTTGGACTGGCGATGAATCTCATCAACCAGGAGGGCAGGGGAGTCCTGCTCTACATGCGGCAGGAAGGCCGTGGCATCGGCTTTCACAACAAACTGCGAGCCTACGAGTTGCAGGATAAAGGCATGGACACGGTAGAGGCCAACCTCGCGCTCGGGTTTCCGCCGGACCTGCGCGACTATGGTGTGGGTGCTCAGATACTGGCTGACCTCGGTTTGCACAAGATCCGTCTGCTGACCAACAATCCGAGGAAGGTCATCGGTCTCGAAAGCTACGGCATCGAGATCGTGGAGACCGTCCCCGTCATTGTTCCGGCGAACCCCCACAATGCCCGTTATCTCAGGACGAAGCAGGAGAAGCTGGGGCACCATCTCGGCATCGAGGAGGAGAAGCATGGCGAAGGTGTTTGAAGGAATGCTGACCGGCGAGGGACTGCACTTCGCCGTCGTCGTCGCACGGTTCAACGAGCTGATTACCCTGCGATTGCTGGAAGGCGCCAAAGACGCTCTCAAGCGCCATGGTGTGTCGGATGAACTCGTGGACGTGGCCTGGTGTCCGGGGAGCTTTGAGATTCCTCTCGTGGCCAAGGTGCTTGCGGAGGCCGGCGACTACGATGCCATCATCTGCCTCGGCGCGGTCATACGCGGCGGAACACCGCACTTCGATTACGTGGCGTCAGAGGTCAACAAGGGCATCGCAAAGGTGGCTCTTGATTTCGGTCTGCCGGTTATCCAGGGCATTATCACTGCGGACACTCTGGAGCAGGCAATCCAACGGGCCGGGGCGAAGGAAGGCAACCGTGGTTTCGCAGCTGCCCTCAGCGCCATCGAGATGGCGAACCTGATGCGGGCTATTCGATGACCTTGTAGACGCGGTCTCCGGGGCGAACCCTGTCCGGGACCTTGATGCCGATGAGGTCGCCGGGCTTGGCCTCGAGCACGCTGATGTGCTCGATCTGCATCGAAGCGAGTACGAACTCAAGGTCAGTCGTGGCCCCTTTGATGCGGATGAGGTCGCCCTTCCGTAGTGTCCCCTCCACGCCGATGCCTGCCACGACCGGCTTCGCGAAGAAGTCGGTGACCTTCCCTACCTCTATCTCCTCCACGGGCTGCCTCCTATCCGACCGGTACGTACGACATAATGTAGCACCGGATGCTGACCCGTTCAATGGATGAGTGCAGTGCCTTGACAGGCCATAGGTAGGTACCTATCATTAGAAGGCGACGTAGCAGCGACTGGAGGTCAACAGGATGGTACAGAAGAGACAGGAGAAGCCCTACACCTGGGAAGAAGTCTTCTCTTTCGACCGGTTGAAGCGGACGATGGTCGGCCGCGTGCTCGAGAGCGTGGAGACCATGTGCGAGGGGAGCGAGCCAGTCACTCCCGAACAGATAAACCAGGTCATCAAGGACGAGTGGGAAGATGTGAAGCGAGCGGTGCGGTCGTCTCCGGCTGCCAGGGAATCCTTCCGGAAGTACCTGGAGAAGACCGTGTCCGAGAAGGTTGCGAGCCTCATAGACCAGGACAAGGCGGAACTCGAGTCGCTCGGAGTCATCGAGAGGGGTCTCTGACTTGGCGCCCAAGCGTGAGAAAGAGCGAACTGCGGGGTCTGCGTCTCAAGGACACGAAGATATCGAGCAACTGGTTCGCCGGGTGAAGATGCTCGATGAGCGGCTGGACAACCTGGACTCCATCGTCACGTCGCTCGTGCAGCGCGTGATGGAGAAGCCAGTTACCATCGAGTTGACGTGTCCGAAGTGCTCACAACAGATAGAGGTTAACATCACGAGCAGTATGCGCATGCGCGGCGGATTCTGAATCTCCGCGTCTGCAGTCGTGAACATTGCAGTCGGCCCGGAAGGGCCGGCTATTTCATTGGGTGACCTGCGAGGATGCCCGCCACTCTACCTGCCAGCCCGGGCGTGAGCGGGT
>JALNYR010000172.1:3093-4980 GCA_023229725.1 Dehalococcoidia bacterium
GCCTCCACCTCGAGGCCTGGAAGGTCGGGGAGTTCGCGTGCCGTCGCGTCCGACACGAGTACGTCTCGGTTGAGGAGTGCGCGCTCGACCAGCGTCCTCGCCGCCGCGAAGTTGCGGAAGCCCTCGTCCGTGTCGGGAATGCCGCGCAGCACGTATGTGCGGCCGTCGTCTGCAACGATGCTGCCGGGGCTGAGGACCTGCCGAACGGTGATTCTTCGTGTCTCCACAGTGCTCTCCTCTCGAGGTAAACGTGAGATTGTACCTGCCGGGCAAGCCGGTGGCAACTGATGGCCTGTGGACAGATCGTGTATTCGTGGAGAGCAGCGGCGCGGCGGTGCGGCATCAGGCCGGGAAGCGGCTCCGGTCCCGGTGTGGTCGCTCCGCGGCGAACGCGTCAGAGCAAGCGACGCAGTTGGAGTGACATAACATTAGGGCGGGCAGGGGAGGGATGATGCGCGGAACGGGCAGGCTAGACCGGCTCATGAGGCAGCGTAGCCTCCTTCTTCTGTTCGTCCGGCGTCAGCGCGTCCCATGCGTCCTTGACCTTCGACCACGCGTTCAGCAGCCTGCTGTAGGCGTTGCGGTCTGTGCTGCGTTGCCAGGCGGACATAAAGCGACGTCGCTCAGTCCGGTATGTCTTGATCTCTGTTTCGGGCATGCGAGTATCCTCCAGAAGCCTATTCTAGCCCACTGGGCCGTTAACGGCCAGCGTCAGGAGCGAGGCTGCCCGTCGGCCTGCAGGGTGAGCCGGCACCGCGCCTGATGTCGCCTGATGACCGGCCCCGCACCGTGGCGTGTCGCCGAGGCGGAACGGCGCCAATCCGGAGTTGCGCGTGAGAGGGATCGTGCGCCGCGGGGGTCTCTGCCGGATGAGGTGCATCGGCGCGGTTGGGTGGCCTCCAGGCGACCTGCCCGGGGCGGAAGACCGCTGACAGTCACCGGTTGTGCGGGTGGTCTATGACCGACCTGCCGGTGAGCGTCGAGGCGCCCGTCGCTGGGTCGGGTCCGGGAGCTTCGAGGCCCCCCCCCCTCAAAATCGCGCGAAATTGGCCCGAAACGGGTCCGGCGTGACTGATTGCCTGCGGCGACCTGGTTCCCCCGCGACGTTTCCGGACGAGCCCCGGCGGTCGGCCGGCGCTGGGCCGCGCCGGGCGTCGCGCTGGTCGAATTGTCGGAGCGGTTCCCACCGGGGACGTCCGGAGGGAGCCGGGAAACGGGAGCTTCTGGGGCGAGCGCGCCGGGCGGCTTCATGGCGACGGGAGCCTATCTGGAAGCGCGGTGTTTGAAGTCGCCGGGTCGTGCGAGGCTGTCGACTGCCGCGGCTCGGGTCTGCGGATGAACGGCGCCGAGGGATCCAGCCGGAGAGCTGTCTACAGCGGGCGTGGCAGCGGCACGGAACGGAGGAGTGGTGTCGGCTGCGGGGAGGCATCTGTTGAGGGCACCGGGATATTGACGTGCATGGCCGCGGTTCCGGCGACGAAGCGGGCAGCGTCTCGGGAGCCATGTGCGACGATACTGGAAAGACCGACAACCCCGTGCCAGGTTGCATTTAGGCGTATGGACTGCGTATAATATCTCTTATACTCAGTCAAGATGCAGGCACACTGTGAGGAGGCTACTCGATGCTAAAGGAGCTCGACGACTTTCTGCTCCACCTCCAGGCCAACAACTACTCCCCTCGCACGGTCTACAACTATGAGCGAGACCTGCGCGTGTTCGACCGCTTCCTGACGGAGAGCAAGCTCGAGTTCCCGCGACTTTCCAAGCGCGACATCACCTACTACAAGGCGTATCTGTCGTCGCGCGACCGCGAGACCGCGGCCGGCGCGGACGCGGCCGCGTCGCTTCTCGACGCCCGCTCTATCAACCGAATGCTCTCTGCGCTTC
>JALNYR010000173.1 GCA_023229725.1 Dehalococcoidia bacterium
CTCTGGTCGCGGCACGCCCACAGCCACTGTTGACACCCAACCATTCCGTCTTCCGTAGGGGCCGTTCGTGAACGGCCCGGAGGCTGTCGGTAGCCACGGTCGCTGCCGACGACCGCGCGGTAGACAATGCCTCACACGCCTCTCCTCATGTAGGGGCCGTTCGTGGACGGCCCGGAGGCTGTCGGTAGCCACGGTCGCTGCCGACGACCGCGTGCTCTTCCAATCCGTCGTCGACGTACACCGTCATCACCAACAACCGCGTGCCATCCACCATCGCCGGGCCGTTCACGAACGGCCCCTACACCAGACACACGTACGCTGCTAGAATTGCCACCATGGATATGGACCTCCGGCGCCGACGTCGTTTGCGTTTGGCGGCGTACGACTACTCCATGCCAGGAGCCTACTTCGTGACCATCTGCACGTATGCCAGGGAATGTAGTCTGGGCCATGTCGTGGACGGCGCGCTGCGCCTCACCTGCGCGGGAGGAATCGTGGAGCAGTCATGGCAGTGGCTCTCAACCAGGTACCCATACGTCACGCTCGACGCCTTCGTCCTCATGCCCAACCACCTGCACGGCATCCTCTTCCTGGACCCACCGGGTTCTCAATCTCCCGCTCTCCCGCGCAAACCCCTCGGGCGACTGGTCGCCGCCTTCAAGACACTGTCCGCGCACCGCATCAACTCCATCTCCGCCACGCCGGTGAGGCCCATGTGGCAACGTTCCTACTACGAGCACGTCGTACGCGATGATAGCTCGCTCGATCGAATCCGCGACTACATCGCATGCAATCCTCAACAGTGGACACTCGATCCCGAGAATCCCGAATCCACACCTCGCGGAACCGCTGCCCCGGACAGCGAAGATCCGCCACCCTGGATGGTGTAGCACCGCGCCAATTGTCTCCCGGCCACGCCCCTGCGGCACGGGTTTGCCGCCAACCACCCAATCGCCCCAGCGCCGCAGTCCACCAGGACAGCGTCCGTCATGCCTGTGTAGGGGCCGTTCGTGAACGGCCCGGAGTCTGTCGGTAGCCACGGTCGCTGCCGACGACCGCGTGCTCCTCCAATCCGTCGTCGACGTACACCGTCATCACCAACAACGTGTGCCGTCCACCATCGCCGGGCCGTTCACGAACGGCCCCTACAACCGGACGACAGACATCCGCGCGCCGCAACGCCCTCCCTCACGGGCACGCGGCCGCGTGCCCCTACGACAGATGCTTCTCACCGGCGCACTCCAATTCGTCCCCTGCTATGCTTGTCGCGGTGCAGCCGACCACTGCCCAGGAATCCCTTCGCCGGGATATTTCCGGCTTTTCTCCGCTACGACCTATTGACAAATGTCATCCTCTCGTCTAGGCTGTCTACTATCGACCCGAAGGGTCTGTGTCCTGTTGTTGTCCATTCGGGACGAAATACGAGACCAGGGAGGCCTGCCTACTGAAGCAATCCCGACGCGAGGGTCCCTCGCCCGTCTCTCTCTCCATCCCCGGCACCGGTCGACTAGTGGGCCCGGGATGACCAGGATGACGAGACGACAAGCGACCGGCTCAAACAGAGGGGAACACAGTGAAGCCCGGCCCGGGCATATGCCGCACCGGCAGACAAGGGACCCGGCGGGAGACGTTCCCTCCCGGCTCCAGGTGCGGACGAATGGGCGGCCCGAGTACGAGGCGGGCCTTGGGACAAGTTCTTCGTAATGGTTTGTACATATGCACCCTGACCTCGGGAAGTCAAATCCCGGAGGCAGGGGAGTAAGAATTGAATCTAAGAGGAGTTCACCGAATGATCAAGGGAAAATGGTTCACTCGTGCTTTGCACGTGACCATCGCCCTGTCTTTCGTGCTGGGCGCCTTTGTCGTTGCTCCTACCGCGGTCTCCGCTGATCCCGGCACCTCGCAGTGGGAGAAGCAGACCACACCGACCGATGACGACAAAGTCATCCTGCCCGGCTCCGACATTATCGACTTCGATATGGCGGGCGACGGCAAGACCATCTACGCTATCGGCACCTGGTACAACTCGTGTGAAGACGCCATGTGGAGCCCCATGCCTGGGCCCATGGACCTCTACACGCAGTACCACCAGCCGAAACTGTGGAAGTCTGTTGATGGCGGCGTGACCTGGAAGGACCAGACGAGCAAAGCGCTCGACGCCAAGAACCTGCCCGACCTTGAGGCAGCGGCATTCACCGGCGTGGCGGATGCTGAGGACTTCACGTTCTTCACGGCCGTCTCGGTCGCGCCTGATGACCCCAACTTCGTGGTTGTCGCGGGCTGGGGCTACGACGAGAACGGCATCGACGTCGCTGACATCGATGTATGGAATGAGACCGGGGTTCCCTTCACCTACTACTACATCCCGATCGTGGTCGGCTCCAACGATGGCGCGAGCAAGTTCAACTACATGGGCTGCTCGACCGTCGAGGGCATGATCACCTGCATCGACGTCTCGATGGAGCTCGATGACTCGCACTCCATCGCCCTCGGCACCTGGGACTGGGAAGCCGAGTCCCCCGTCAATGGCGGAAACTACGACTATGATCGCGGCATGATCTGGCGCTACGACGCCGGCGGCTACTGGTCGGCCTACTGGGCCAATGCCAGCATGTACGACGGCTGGAAGCCGGTCGACGCGATCGTCGACCTCGAGTTCTCCCCGAACTTCGACGTGGATGACGCCATCGTCGCCCTCACTATCGGCGACGTGAACGACACCACTGCCGACATGTTCGACGACAGCGGCTCCGACATCGATGGCACCTCTGACTACGCCGGCTTCATGCTGCAGACCGGCGCCTGGGACAGCATCGATGGCTGGAACTCCGAGGCCGAGTTCGACAGCTACCCGGTGGTCATCAAGGACGCCGGCAAGGCCATCATCGCTCCCATCGACACGGAGATCGGCTACGGGTGGGACGCGTTTGGCGGGCTGGTCCGGCACGCGGGTGACCTCGACCTGCCGTTCGACTACATGGCTGATGACAGCTCCGACCGCAAGCTCATGGTCGCTGTCAACGGCGTCGAGATGAACCTGTCGGACTCCCCCGACTCCGAGGTCAAGGAAGGCGGCTTCCTCTTCTGGGTAGAGAACACCCAACCCAC
Organism: Dehalococcoidia bacterium; assembly: GCA_023229725.1. Lineage (GTDB taxonomy): Bacteria > Chloroflexota > Dehalococcoidia > GIF9 > AB-539-J10 > SKVJ01. The sequence continues at coordinate 3,109 of JALNYR010000173.1, forward strand.
TGAAGACATGCTCTACAAAGAGGGCAACCCCTTCATCTCCTCCATTGACTACTCGGGCAACATCGACATGGAAGGCCGCACCCTCGTTGGCCTCGCCTTCCCCAAGGCCTGGAAATCCGACGAGATCATGGCCTGGTTCAACAGCTCCGGCGAAGTCCTCTCCCTTCCGTGCGCCGCGGGCGTCCAGGTCCTCAGGTCAGAGACGACCGATGTCTGCTGCCCTGACTGGGATTGGGCCTGCAAGCCGCCCAGTGGCCAGTTCCTCGTCACGGTCATGATGAACCCCGATGGCGACCTTGCCTACGCGGGCACCATGGGCGAGAGCTACTTCGTCTGGGATGGCTACTGGTGGTCTGACGAGTCCGCCTTCTCCGTCAGTGGACAGGAAGGCGAAGTCGGCAACGCCTGGAACCAGGAATCCCTCATCGACACGGACATCGACTTCATCTCCGACATGGCCGTTGCCTCCAACCCCGATGGCAGCGACCTGTGCGCGCCCTCCTGCTCTTGTCTCTACATCTCGACCATCAACACCACGTGGAACTGGGATGAGGCCGAGAACAACGACAAGATCTGCGACGCAGACAGCATCTGGCGGTCATGCGATGGCGGCAAGTCCTGGCTCCGCATCTGGCACAAGGAGCTCGAGGGCAGCGTCATGGACGTCGTGGACGCCTACAACTGGCCCTACGACGGTGGCCTCGAGTGGATGAACATCGAGCTCGTGCCCGGTGAGACCACTCCGATGACCATCTATGCGGCCGACCTCGGCACTGAGACCATCTGGGTGTCGGTCGCCTCGGGCGACGCCTGCTGCCCCGCCGGCCTCGGCTGCTGGAACGACCGCAACACCGGCCTCGGCTACTGGCCCGATGAGGGCGACCACGGCATCGCGGACATCGCAGTCCTCGATGAATCCACCATCTACGCCGTGGCCTTCAACGCCGACATGGTGAAGTCCACCTCCGGCGGCCGCCACTGGTCTTCCCAGGTCGACACCAAGGTTGATGGTGACTCCGGTGAGCTTGCTCACGACATCATCGCCATGGGCGACTGGGTAGTCCTCGGCGGCGACCTCGGCACCGTCACCTACTCCGAGGACGGTGGCGATTCCTTCAAGGAACTCGACGACATCGGCGGCGGCCAGGTACACGTTGCCTTCGATTCGTACTTCGATGACAACGGCTACCTCTACGCCGCGCTTGCCGGTGGCGACAACGGCATCTACCGCACCACCATCGACGATGCCGACTTCGAGAACATGGATGCGTGCGACAGCCTCGACTACTGGGGCATCGTCGTCTCCGACGCTGATGGCAACCCGAAGACCAGCGCTTCCACCGGCGGCGTGCTCTACGCCTCCTACAATGGCAGCTTTGGCGACCCGGGCTGCAAGAGCAGCGGCGTGGCCCGCATCCTGAACCCCGCGGCCCAGGACTGCTGCGGCAGCCTGTCGTGGGACTACCTCTTCGACAACCTGTGTGGCTACGAGTGGTTCGTGAACCAGCCGACCAACATCGCCATCTGCGGCGACGCCAGCGGCGGCGCGACCACCATCTGGGCCATCGACGTCGACTACTACTGGGACGCCTGGCAGAACTGCTACACCAACCTGGGTAGCGATAGCTGCACCGGCCGTCTCTGGAAGTTCAACGACGTCTTCGCGAAGAGCGGACCCGAGCTCATCGGTGTCGCCAACGGCGCCACCATCCCGTCCGGCTCCTGCAGTGACTGCGGAAACGACGACTTCGTCCTCGAATGGGACC